>CAYMWA010000155.1:0-8610 GCA_964393795.1 uncultured Roseivirgaceae bacterium | reverse complement strand
GCCTCCAATCATGGCCGCCTGTTCACCCAACACGG
Organism: uncultured Roseivirgaceae bacterium; assembly: GCA_964393795.1. GTDB lineage: Bacteria > Bacteroidota > Bacteroidia > Cytophagales > Cyclobacteriaceae > Chryseosolibacter. The sequence goes on along the minus strand of CAYMWA010000155.1, from coordinate 8,575 downwards.
AGGCGTATATCTCTACTTCCGGCAATTGCGCTTTAAAAGATGCACCGAAGTGTGGGAACGCATTGGCAATATTGCCGCCGACAACGATCACATCTGCGGAAAACCCCGATACAAAAGGACGCAAGAACGCTCCGAGCGATTGACCAAATGCCTCGAACGTATTTTGTGCATCTGCGTCATCCGGAATGCGTTCACAAAGTGCCTTGACGTTCTTGACGGTATTTCCAGAACGTGCGTGATAAAGCGAAGTGATGCCACGGCTGGAGAATACGTTGTCGGCGAGCTCGTTTTTGTAATACTGGTTGTAGAGGTAACCGCCCTCCGGAATGTGATCACCTTCCACTACCGGTCTGCCATCAATCAGAAAGCTCGATCCGAAGCCGGTGCCGAGCGTAATGGCGATCGCCCGTCTGTAACCGGAAGCCCGGCCGATCCGTGCTTCGGCGGTGGCGAACGCCATTGCATCGTTGATGAAGCGGATGCGCTCAGGCTTCATCCTCAGTTTCTCCGCAAGTTCACTGCGGATATCCACCCCGTACAGCGACTCCAATTTTTCGACACCCCTGATCAGGGAAACACCCTGATAGTAGTCAAAAGGACCGGGCATCGCGATACCTACACCGTCTACTGGCTGTGAAATTTTGTGCCGGCAAGCGGCGATGGCAGTACTCCATTCGCGAATGATGTGCTCGCGCGACGCGCGCGTATCGACTTCACTGTACGTCAAAAATTCACACTCAAGTGCTTTTGCGGATGGGTTATATCCGCAAGCCGTAATATGGCCTCCTCCTATGTCAACTCCTATACGGTACATGGTACTTGCTTGCATTTTTTTTCAAACCCACGACAATCAATGCTTTGTCGCAGCGTAACTGATTCCTGTTTGTCAGGCCTACTTACTGTTCAGTTCAATGGCCTCTTCATCCTTGTACGTCTCCTGCAACACGCGCATACGCTGCATCAGCCCGGCTATCGTATCGGCATATACCGGATCGTGATATACGTTGTTCAACTCATGTGGATCTTTCTCCAGGTCATACAACTCCCAGCTGTCAATGGGGTCATAAAAATGAATGAGTTTATAGCGATCGGTTTTTATTCCGTAGTGCGCCGTTGACCCGAACGATTTCTCATAGTAGTGATAGTAGACGTCTTTCCGCCACGCCGGGTCAGTCCCGTTTGTCAGCAGCGTCTTCATCGACGCGCCCTGCATATCTTCCGGGATGTCGATGCCGGTATAGTCGAGCAGTGTGGGTGCGATATCCAAATTAAGAGCAGGTACCGTTATCCGTTCTCCTGCCGGTATCTTTCCCGGGTACCGGATCATCATGGGCGTACGGAATGACTCTTCATACATAAAGCGCTTGTCATACAACCCGTGTTCGCCAAGGAAAAATCCCTGATCCGACATATACACGACGATTGTGTTTTCCGCGAGGCCTTTCTCTTTGAGGTAATCGAGCACCCTCCCGACATTGTCATCAAGCGACTGGATACACCGGAGGTAATCTTCCAGATACCGCTGAAATTGCCATTCAATAAATTCCTTCCGGGACGTAAGCTTTGGCAAAGTGCGATATTCGTCGGCGTATCCTTCATCCCAGGCGCTCTTTTCTTCGGGCGTCAACCGTTCGATTTCTCGTTGCCATTCACCGGGCGCCCAGCTATTTACTTCCGTCACGGCACAAGTATCGCACGGCACCTTGCTGTCATAGCGCACGTCGAGGTGTCCTTTACGGACTGACGTCAGGTTTCGCTGTAGCGCTGCCTGTCCGTCATGCTCATCGTAAAAGCTTTCCGGCAGTTCGAATTTCCGGTCGTTGAACGCATTAATATATTTTAACGGTGGCATCCAGTTCCGGTGAGGTGCCTTGTGTTGCAGCATCAGGCAAAACGGTTGCTCCTTATTTTCTTCGATCCACTGCAGAGACAGATCGGTGATCACATCAGTTACATATCCCCGGTAGACCGTATCCTTGCCCATCTTGCTGAAGCCCGGATTGTAGTAATGTCCCTGATCAGGCAGAATGTTCCAGTAGTCAAAGCCGGTCGGTTCCGAAAAGAGGTGCCACTTCCCTATTACCGCCGTCTTGTATCCATGTCGGCGAAGAATTTTCGGCAACGTCTCCTGTTCACCGTTGAAGAATGTGCCATTGTCCTTCATCCCATTGATGTGGGAGTATTTTCCCGTAAGGATGACGGCACGGCTCGGACTACAAATAGAATTGGTCACCCTGGCCTGTTCAAACAGCGCACCCTCCTCGGCAATCCTGTCAATGTTCGGCGTATTAATCAACTTCGACCCATACGCGCTCACGGCCTGATACGCATGATCATCCGACAATATAAAGACAATGTTAGGTGGTTGCGCATCGTGTTGTTCGGTTGTCGATTGTACACCGCATCCGTACACCAGCGACAGCGTGCACAGCATCAAACATAGCTTGGCAAAATGAGTTCGTTTCATTGTTGAACAAGTTTTAGTGTCAGAGTACCATATGGTTTCATCCAGAAAGATTCGGGATCTATCTCGTCCAACAATTCTTCCTGGTTGTTGCATTCATAAATTGCGACAGGGTTGATACGCCCCGCTTCAAAAGAGGTGTGAACGCTCCGGTCAGACAGATTGGTCAGCCGAACAACATAGCCGTCATGCCCTTTCGCCGGACGAAGCGTGGATACAGCAATCTGATGATTGCCGCGCAACCGGAAAAGCGTTTGGACCGCTTCGCCTTCCCCGGACACAAAAGCGCGCAACGGTTGGGCTATCTCCAGTGCCTTCCGCTTTGCGTCGGGCGTGTCGGAACCAAGTGGAATGATGCTGTATTGAAATACGGCCTCTCCTTCCTGCGATGCCTTGTAGTTTGTACGCCATGAGTTGTTCATCACCCACGAATAAACAGTGGGCGAAGAGGTGCTCTGACGCTTCCAGTCCAGGAACGTCTTTCGATCAGACATCCATGCTTCTCCTGTCATCTTTCCCAACTCCAGAATAGGCGTATCTACCGTCGTCAACAGAACACTGTGTTTTAAACCGGTGATAGCAACGCCGTTGTTGACGGAATAGAAATTCTTGTTCGCCCCCGAAAGTTGTTCGCGTTCAGGTCGCATGCTGCCGAATGCCAAATCAATCTCGGTCTCCGCGTTGTCGATATCGAACGGGAATTCAAAGCGGATATTTTCGTATTCATACGACTTGGTTTTGTCGACGACATTCCGAATGTCTACGCGCGGAATCCCCTGGTACAAGGTAATGTCCTGTTCAAGTCGATGGGTTCCGGCGGGGTGCGAGATGACCCTGAGCGTGGACGCGACCGGACCGCTTCGCACCGGGATAATCTTCTCCACAGTAGCGTTCACCACAGGATCGGATGCATTTCTTCCGGAATAGACAAAAGTATTGAGTCCTGTGCCCGCCGCAAAGTTCTTCCCACTCTGGTTGGAGACCAGTTGGGAAATAGCCCCTGTATGTGGGTCTATGTGTACAGACAGTTGACCATTTGTTATTTCATTTTCATGGATGGTCAACTCCGTGGCAGGCAAGGTTTTCTTTCGTTTGCCATATACAACACGATAAACTTTCGATGACAGAGGAGGAATATTTTTCGCGACAAAGATCCACTCGTCCGCCCCGAGCGATTGCAGTGGCACTACGTCGCCCGCATCATCCAGTAGTGTGGCGTCGTGCAGATCTGATTCCGTTTTCAGGACGGCCACGTCGGTTCGCGTCCAAAGGTTTGTATTGAACACCTGGATGTACCGCGTACGCTTCCGGCGCTTGTCCAGTACCTGTGTCGCATCCGCGGCGATGCTGCTTCTGACCGAATCGGCGGTGAGCGCGAAATTCTCTTTTTGTCTCCACAATGTGCGGGTCAATGGCGCCTCTGGATCGGGGCCACTGGCCGACGCGCCCCACGTGTGCTCGGAGAACAACACGACGTTGCGCCATGCATCATGAAAAGCGTCTGCCGGATATTGGTCAGGCGCGATCATCGACCACAAAATCTCCAGTTGATTTAACCGGTCGGCATTGCGACGATTCATGCTCAACGTTGACGCCGTCGAGGCCGCGCCGTCCTCCCAATAGGGTGTAAAGTCTCCCTTATAGGTGGGAATGTGATCTTTGTATTTCGCCTCAAATTCTGTAAAGAGCTGTTCCGTTGTACCGATGACGAATTGTGGGGAAACATACTGCTCATTCCATTCCGCGATCAGCGAGGCCATCTCCTCGTCGGGCGGGCCGTTATCTCCATTGACGGTGTATCGGAAATAAGTCATGTTGTATGGGAAAGCCTGTGCTTCGAGTTTCGCAAGACGCTCCCAGATGGGGTTCAGCCCCGCGGAAGACAGCGGCCCTGCCAGCCAGTCATGAAAAAAGGAGTAGCCCGTCCCTGCCGACCAGCATAGTACTTGCTCCTCACCCGACTGCGACTGCCAGTAAAAGGGACGGTCCGCCCATTCGATGTGCGCCAGTCCAACGCGGCTTCCGCCATTCAGCAAATGGGGGACAAAGTTCGGTGCCATCGAAAAATATTTCAGGCCGTTTTCGGCCATCGCAGTCACGGTACCCCATGAAAATCCCGGCACGTCCGACATCATCACCGAGTTCACCTCCACGCCAAGGCTCCGGCCAATAGCGATACCGTCGTCGAAGAGGTGCATGAGTTCTTCCTGCTTGCACAGCCCGGTAAGGATGTTGCCGAGCGACGCATTCAGTCCGATATGTCCGCTCTGAACCGCGCGCTTGAAACGCGTCCACCTTTCGGTACCCTCGTACCTTCTCTTGTACTCCACGAGCGGCCACATCGTTTCAATGTTCCACCTGAACTGCGACGCTTCAGGCAGCTTTCGTGACTGCTCAATGAGGTTCATCGCGAGTTCAATGTTCCGCAACTGCAACTCCATCACATCCTCATGCCGGTGTGTGTAGCCAATGTCCAGGTGCGAATGCGGAAGAAAGTATACCTTCCACGCACGTGCGGCGGGCACCTGCGCCACTTTCCTGACACTCCCCTGCCCACTGTTAAAATCAAAGACAACCCGCGCTTCTTCTTCCATCATCCCCGCGGGGAATTGCAATGTCGTTTCATAGATGCCTATCTCCGAGGGAGGTATTGTTTCGGTCACCTTTCGGTCATCCAATTGCACCGTTACCTGTCCACCGACATACAGCGGTGCGTCGAAGCGGATGGTGTATTCCCTCCGCGGCCCGGCGGGCGATTTACGGTAACCCTGCGAGATGTCGAAGGTCGCATTTGTTACTGCCGGCAATTCGGATGTCTTCCTGGTTGTTTTGTGATAGAACTGTATTTCGCTCAGTCCATAATAGTCGATGTTCTGATTCACAATCTTTGCATCTTCCACCGTTTGCGGATTTCCGTCATGGTAGTAGTTGCCAGAAGTAGTATCTGCTGTAATGCAAAGATGCCTGAAGGTAAGACCGGAAAGCTCCAGTTGAAAAGTTGGCGGCGCATGGTGCTGTCCCTTCGACTTCGGCAGGATAAAGAAGTCGTTGTCTCCGTCGTGGAGTGTACGCCACTCTTCGCCGTCGGAGGAATACTGTATATACACCTTCTGAAGTCCTCGGTTGAGGTGGTTGTGCTGGTTGTGGTTCCAAATTGCGATCAGGTCCACTTCTCGTGGCGCTTCAAAGCTGTACATCAACCAGACTACGCCTTTCTTCGTGTGAGGATGTGCCTGCACGGGCGTATTTGAGATCCGGGAAATCCACATGCCTTTCCCAAGGTTGTGCGAAAGGTGCGTGTGATGCTCCAGCCCCGCTCCATTGATCGTAGCCTCTACATCGAATCCCGGAAACGAACTACTCGCAGTAGCCGTAATCTCATCGGCCGGAACAGGCTCATAGATCATGACCGCCTGTCCGCTTGCGGCATGGAAGAGGAACAACGTCAATGCCAGGACAAGCAAGTGCGTACACTTCCTTCCCCGCATCATTTCGTATTAGTAAGTAAGCCCCACGATTTGTTCGGCTGATCGCCCATCACAAGTTCGAGTTTGCCGCCCTTCAGCAATTCGCTGGCCGGAAACCACATGGTGTTCAAAGGCGCTCCATTAAGGATAGCCGACTGAACATACTTGTTCTTGCGCGATACATTTTTCGCTTCGATCACAAACTGTTTACCACGACCATAGCGCTCACCGAGGTCGATGACAACCTTTTCATAAAGCGGACTTGCAATTTCGTAGATCGGCTCGGCACTGGCCCCACCATCGGTCTGGAACAATCCAAGTGCTGCCATGACAAACCACGAACTCATTTGTCCCTGGTCTTCATCACCGAGGTAGGCATTGGCCGCGCCACTGCCGTAGTATTTTTCCAGGATGGACCGGCTCCACTTTTGTGTCAGCCAGGGGCGATCGACCCAGTTGAAAAGGAAGGCAAAATGCATGGACTGCTGATTGCCTTGCACGACAGGATAATCCCAGTACTGATCATTAGGAGCGTTGTATCGCCACGGTTCGCTTGCTTCGAAGCCCCATGTGAGTCGTTCAATGTAGCGCTCCGGGCCGATCAGTTCAGCCAGCGCCGGTACATCCTGAGGAACAAAAAACGTCAGCTGCCAGGCGTTGCCCTCAACATATTCATCGTTCCTTCCCGATTGAAAAGGATCAAAGGGTTCAAGGAAGACACCTTCACTGTTGCGCAGCTGTGCATAGCCCGTTTCCGGATTGATGGCATTTCTCCACCAGTTACCGCGTTCGGAAAAGACGGCGTACTCATCTTTCTTGCCCAGTGCCTTTGCAAACTGTGCCACGGTCCAGTCGTCATACGAATATTCAAGCGTATTTGAAAAGCGTCCTTTGTCCTCCGGCACATACTCATATTCCAGATACGCCTCGAGGTCGCGGTTCCCTGCAAATCCGCCTGCAACGGCTGATGCCGGAGTGGTTTGCATCTTCTTCATGGCCTCAAAAGCCTTTTCCGAATCAAAATCACGAACGCCCATCTGCCAGGCGGAAACGATGAGCGGGATCTCGTGCTCGGCTACCATCACAGGAATGTATTCCATCCCGGCGGGACCTTTAGCAAGCCATCCGTTGGCGTCGTACATCGCCAGCTGGGAGTTCACCCATTTTGAAGACCACTCCGGTGTAACCAGGTTCCAGAATTGATTGAGGTTCCAGAACGTATTCCAGAAGGCATCACAGCCCAGTGCGAGATGTTCCGGATTATCGAACTTGCGAACTGTTTCATCCGCAGCGACCCATTCTCCATTCACATCGCTCCAGGTATTCCGGCACATAGACCGGTAAAAGTTAGTGTAAAAGCGCTTCTTCTCAAGATAGTCATCCGACGTGATCTCCAGGCGCGACAAGTATTCATCCCACACGTCCTTTTGATGATCTACCACCGCCTCGTAATCCCAACCGAAGGGCTTTGATATTTCAGTTGCGAGATTTTCGCTGGCATTTTCAATACTCACCAACGAGATGGCCGACCGCGCCTGAACCACCGGGTGCTCCGCTGTTTCAAACTCGACATACATGCCGGCCTCCTTCAGGTTACGTCCGGAAATTTGCGCGGTTGTTACAGTTGAGTCGTTGAGCCATCCGCCGATGCGCTTGATCGGCTGATCAAATTCGATGACGAAGTGGACCGTGTATTCCTGATCCGCGTCGTTACTCCAGACCGTCGGCCGCGGAGAAATTTGATGGCTCTTGCCTTCGATCCGATAGTCGCTGACTTGCCTGACATCGACTTCAAGAAGATTGTAGTCATATTCGGCCTGCACGTGGAGATCGATCATCACACGCCCGTCTTTGTCTTTCGGGAAAGTATATCGATGAAAACCGGCGCGTGTAGTCGCGGTCACTTCCGCCCAGATATCAGTGTCCGTCATATGGACTTTGTAATATCCGAGGGGCGCTTCTTCCGTTGACTTATCAATGCGCGAACGATATCCCGAATCAGGATCAAACTGATCTCCGACATGCGTTTGCAGCGGACCGTTCGTAGGCATCATGCCGAGACCGGCCATCGTCCACTCGTGAATGTGACTGAAGGTCCCTACTGTCTCGAAGGAAGGTTGGTAGCCGGCCTGCCAACCCATATTCTGATTATCCGGACTTAATTTCACCATGCTGAACGGCATCCACGGTCCCGGGGCAATCATCCACCTGGAATGGGCTGTGCCCATATAGGTATCGACGTAATCGACCGGTCGCTGCAAGGGTTGTTCGTTGCGCTCTACTTGTCCCGCAGCGATCTCCTTTCCATCGAGAAGGATCCGGTAGTGGCTCATCCGCCTGGCCGATACAGCCGGCATAGGCGCTTCGACTACGTACCGACCCTTTTCCAACACCTTTTCGAAAGTCTTTTTATTGTCGACTTCCACCACGAGGGTCGGTTCTCCCGACAGGTGCTCGACATCTACCAGCAGCGGTTGTACCCGCCCCGAGGCGTCTTCAAGTTCATAGCTGGCCGCCGTTACTGAACGAACGAAGGCGTTTGCAGGCTGTACCAGCTTCACCCCCTGTGGCCCGGCGAGGGCAACGTGGTCAAAGACGATCCAGGACCCTTCCAATATGGTGATCGTAATCTGGTTTCCGCCTT
>CAYMWA010000154.1:7371-8705 GCA_964393795.1 uncultured Roseivirgaceae bacterium | reverse complement strand
ATGGTTAAATAACAAGTTAAAAACGGTCAACCCTATTCAGGCACAGACAAACTGGTAACTGGCAACCGGCAACCGGTGACTGGCAACTGGCAACCGGCAACTGGTATCTGGTATTTTGCTTTCTTTGCAGGGTGAAAATTCTGATCCTGCACCAACATTTCAAGATTCCGCAGAGGGGAGGTGCCATACGGTCGTATTACCTGGCCAAAGCGCTAGCCGACCGTGGCGTTCAAGTCGTCGTGATTACCGCCCACAATGAAGCAGGGTACCGAAGGGATTCTTTGGAAGGAATCGAAGTACACTACCTGCCGGTTGCCTACGACAATCGCTTCACTTTTTTCAGGAGGATTTTTGCCTTTTACCGCTTTGCCCGGAAAGCTGCGGCATTGGCGATGAACCACCGCGACGCAGCGCTGTGCTATACCATCTCTACGCCGCTGACAACGGGCGTGGCAGCGATGAGGATCGCACGAAAATTCAATATTCCTTATGTCTTTGAAGTCGGGGACTTGTGGCCCGATGCGCCGATCGCCATGGGGTTTGTCCGTGGCCGGTTGCTGCAACGGGCACTCTATGCGCTAGAGCGAAGGATTTACCGCAAAGCCCTGTCGGTCGTTGCGCTGTCTCCACCTATTGCTGAAGCCGTTCGCGCCAAATGTGCCGGCAAACCAGTTCATCTCATTCCCAACATGGCAGACACGGCATTTTACAAACCGGAGAAAAAGGACCCAACCCTCGACGAGCAGTTTCAGACAAAGGGAAAATTTGTAGTTTCCTACATTGGCGCCGTCGGTTACGCCAATGGCCTCGATTATTTTCTTGATTGCGCCGCGGCAAGTCAACGTCATGGATTACCGGTGCGGTTCGTCCTTTGCGGAGACGGGGCGCAGCTGGATACGTTGAAAGCCTATGCCAAAGCACTACAACTCACCAACCTCACATTCGTGGCCTTCCAGAATCGCGATGGCGTTCGTGCGGTCATGAATGTTACCGACGCCAACTTCATCTCCTATCGACGAGTAAGCATCCTTGAGACGGGCTCGCCGAACAAGTACTTCGATGGTCTTGCCGCAGGAAAACTGACCGTGATCAACTTTGGAGGATGGATAAAGGAAGAAATTGAAAAAGAGGCGTGCGGAATTTACACTGACCCGGGAAACGCTGCAGATTTTGTGAAAAAGATCCAGCCTTTTATCAATGATGAAACACGGCTACAGGCGTACCAGCAGCGCGGACGCGCGCTGGCCGAACGAAAGTATTCGCGGGAGATGCTTAGTGAGAAATTTGCGAGGTTGATAGGAGTCTAACCGGAAATCGGTTAGTGGGTCGAGCAT
>CAYMWA010000154.1:5860-7271 GCA_964393795.1 uncultured Roseivirgaceae bacterium | reverse complement strand
AAAACTCGTGCTTCTCGAGCGATTGCCGCTCAAAGGTAAGGTACTCCTGAGCAGTCACCTTTTTCTTGTTGTAGACCGGTATCGCCTCGCGGATGTCCATAAGCAAACTTAAGGATACCGACCAAAAAAAGAAAGGCGGTTATTCAGGATAATACTTTTTCCGAGATCTTTCCTGTCTGTTTGTTCTTAAGGATGACTTTCTTCGCTCCATAGTGCGTTGTTTCTTCCTTTACCAGATAGTGGTCCTTGTCGTACTCCTGCAGGTGACTATCTTTTGTCACACCGGTACGGCCACGCCAGATGTCGAGTTCCACGGGTTCCCATTGTTTGCTTTTCGCGGATTTGTAGGCCGCATCCAGCACACAGTTCACCACATATCCATCGTAGAAGGTCTCCTTGGGTTCCTTGCCGGCCTCCATCGCATTGAACATATCCATGAACATATGGTTGTAGCCCAGCTCGTTCAACTCATCCCCGACTGGGAAAAGCCATCCGGTGTCAGTCTCGGCTTTTTCCGCCACGTAGTCGGCGCCTTTCCCGGTCGTGAACATTTCAAAGCCGGTGCGGAGGAAGCTGTTGATCCAGATCGTTCCCTCAGATCCCATTACTTCATCGCGGAGGTCAAGCCCGCCACGAAATGTCCAGCTTACTTCAAACTGTCCGATGGCGCCGTTCTCATACTTGACTAATCCGATGGCGTGGTCTTCCGCGTCGATCGGCTTCACCTGTGTATCCGCCCAGCACATCACTTCTACGGGGCGAATGTCTTTGCCGATATAACTTCTGGTGATTTCAACACAGTGGCAACCAAGGTCGAGGATACATCCACCGCCTGCCTGCTCCATGTCCCAGAACCAGTCACTGTGCGGGCCGGGGTGTGTCTCGCGCGATTTCGCCCACAGCACCCGTCCGAGTGCACCCTTGCGTACACTTTCATGCGCTTTAATAAACTTCGGGGTGTATACAAGATCTTCGAGGTAGCCGTTAAAGATACCCGCTTTCTCTACCGCTTCGAGCATGCGCCTGGCCTCCTGGGCGTTGCGACCCAGCGGCTTGGTGGTCATCACTGCCTTCTTGTGTTTGCAGCATAGCATCACCGCTTCTTCATGCAGGTTGTTGGGAAGCGAAATGCAGACGACTTCCACTTCGGGTCGGTTGATCGCATCTTCCATTTTCGTTGTCCAGAAGGGAACGTCGTAGTCTGCGGCGAACTTCTTTGAACTTTCTTCCCGCCGTGAATAAATGGTAACGATCTTGTCTTTGCTCCTGTACCCCTGAAGCGAGTCTGCATAAAATCTTCCGATGAACCCGGAACCAAGCATTGCAATATTCATAGTGACGTCTGTTTTAAGTTGCGACACAAGTTTAGCATTATCGTCAACAAAACAAAATACGGGTTATGTGAGTGGGG
>CAYMWA010000154.1:0-5760 GCA_964393795.1 uncultured Roseivirgaceae bacterium | reverse complement strand
AGCGGTGAAAAGGCGTCCCCCTATGAAAAGTCGTCTACGTTGCCGGTCTGATCTCCCGTTTTTCCTTGAAGAAGAAAATGAAGTAGAGCAGCACTAAAACGGCGATGCCGGCAGGCACATACCAGATGTTTGTCCACTGGAATGCGCCGTCTTCGGTATAGTAATCGGTGACGATACCGGAGAACGCAGTGCCAATAAACATACCGAGGCCATAGGTGGCGAACGTAAACAATCCCTGTGCGGCATTCTTTATCTTGCCGCCTGCCTTCTGTTCGGTATACATATAACCGGTGACAAAGAAGAAGTCATAGCATATCCCATGAAGGATGATGCCGGTGTAGAGCATCCAGAGATTGTCGCCCGAGTCGCCGTGGGCGAAACAAATGTATCGGAGGAACCATGCGATCATGCCAATGAGCACCATGTTCTTGACGCCAATTCTGTAAAAGAGAAAAGGAATGGCCAGGATAAACAGGGCTTCGGAAAATTGTCCGAGGGCCATCTTGCCGGCTGCGTTTTCCATGCCGACTTCGTTGAGGAACAGGTTTGCAAATCCGTAGTAGAATGAAAGCGGTATGCACACCAGGATGGCTGCAATAAAGAATACCAGGTAGGGTTTGTTCCGGAAGAGGACGAAGGCATCAACCCCGAGAACACTGGACGCTTTTGCGTCCGTGCCTTTACCTTTGGCTGGCGTATCGGGCAGCGCGAAGCTGTAGAGCCCCAGTATAACAGACGCTGTAGCCGCCATTTGGAAAGTGAAGGCACTCCCTTCAGCATCAAACGCGGAGATCATGATCCCAGCAATGATCCACCCACCCGTACCAAAGACCCGGACCCAGGGAAACATTCGGCCCGGATCGCTCATTTGCTGAAAGGCGACATTGTTGGAAAGCGCAATAGTAGGCATGTACAACAACGAATAGGCAAGTACGAGCCAGTAAAAACCCGGGTAGTGATCAATCAACGATGCAAAGTAGAGGAGTACACCGCCGGCCAGGTGGAGGACGCCCATGATTTTCTGCGCAGAAAAAAATCGGTCGGCGACCATTCCGACGAAGAACGGTGATATCATTGTGGCAATGGCCAATGCGTTGTATGCCGAACCGATTTGGCCTCCGGATGCGCCCAGATTGTTTGACATGTAGTTACTCAGTGTAACGTACCATGATCCCCAGACAAAATATTCAAGGAGCATCATCAAGGACAGCTTGGTAAAGACGACAGGCTTCATAGGCGCCGGGTTAGGATCCTTATAAAAAATTCGCTTGAGAAAGATACGGGTAAACCCGGGATTGAAAAAGGGCCAACATACATTTATACCGGTGGTGCCCCTCGGGGGTGGAACGGCAAAAGCTCAGGACTGCCGTCCGATCAAGGCTTCCGTATATCTTTTCAGGATTTCCTTTTGGGTTTCTTTTCCCGACACGCGGTCGAGACTGCTGAAACCCTTCCTGAAGAAGTGGTCAACTTTCCGCTGGACGATACGGGGTATATCCATACCGTTGTAAATCTCCTTAACCGCTGTAACTTTGTCTGCCGGTCGGAATTTCTTTGCCTTTAACCAGTACAGCAACTCCTTCCGCGTGTTGCCTTTGGCGTGTTCCAGTGCTTTGATGAGCAGATACGTTTTTTTGTTGGCAATAATGTCACCGCCAATCTGTTTCCCGAACTTTCCCGGATCGGCGAAGGCATCAAGCAAGTCATCTTTGAGTTGAAAGCCGATCCCGATATGTTCGCCAAATGCGCGAAGGGCCTTGCAGTCGTCCGCGGAAGCGCCAGCAAGGATTGCGCCGAGCTCCATGCTGAAGCCGAGTAAAGCCGCCGTTTTCTGGCGGATCATGTCGAGGTATTGTTTTTCGCTTACCCCATCCGTTGTTTCAAAGGCCATATCCCATTGCTGCCCTTCACACACTTGTGCGGCGCACTCGTTGAACGCGGTCAGTACCGTTTTCAGCCGGGTGGCTTCAAGCTTGAGAAACATATCGTATACCTTGATCAGCATCACGTCACCGGCGAGGATGGCGGTATTGGTGTCCCACTTCTCATGAACGGTCATCTTTCCGCGACGCAGCGGTGCATTGTCCATGATGTCGTCATGCATGAGGGTAAAGTTGTGAAAGCTTTCAACAGCCACAGCATACGGAACGACCGATTTGATGTCTTCTTTGAAGAGGGCGTATGACAGAAGTGTCAACATCGGACGCAACCTTTTGCCGCCAAGGCCCATGAGATAACGGATAGGCGCATAAAGCGATTCGGGCGATCTTCCAAACGCTTGTTTTTTTATTTCGCGTTCAAGAAGCGTTTGGTATTGTGATATGGACATGTGATTTAATCCGACCATTTATCCTCTTTGCCGGCGGCATATCGATCGTGACCCGTTGCCAGCACCAGGTCGATCAGGCGACGGTTGATATCGGTCTTTTTGATACGCACGTTGATCCGGTCGCCGAGTCTGAATGTCTGTCCGGTCTTTCGACCGACAATGCGATAGTTCTTCTGATCGAATTCATAGAAGTCGTCGGTCAGGTCGGCCATCCGGATCATGCCTTCACATTTTGTTTCAATGATTTCAACATAGATGCCCCATTCTGTCACTCCGGAGATCAAGCCCTCATAGTCCTTCTTCTCTGCATAGGTCATGTACTCGACCTGTTTGAATTTGATCGACGCGCGTTCCGCATCGGCAGCGCGCTTCTCCCTGTCGGAGGAATGTTCACAGCGTTCTTCGTAAGCTTCCTTGCTTACCGGATTGCCGTTATCGAGATAGTGCTGGAGCAGGCGATGCGCCATCATATCAGGATAGCGTCGGATGGGGGATGTAAAATGTGAATAGTGGTTGAACGCCAGACCGAAATGCCCTTTGGGTTCAGTGGAATACTTTGCCTTCGCCATCGTGCGGATGGCCAGTTGTTCCAGCACGTGTTGTTCAGGCTTCCCTTCAATGGCATTCATCAGTTTGTTTAATGATTGGCTGATCGACGATTCTTCGACATTCATCCTGTGGCCGAACTGTTTCGCGAAAAGTGCGAAGTCTTTCACCTTATCGGGATCGGGGAAGTCGTGTATCCGGTAAACGAACGTATTCTTTTCCTTCCCCTTCTTGTATTGATAAACAAAGTTGGCCACATGCAGATTGGCCAGGAGCATAAATTCTTCGATGAGCTTGTGTGCATCCTTCCTGATCTTCGGCACTACGGCGAGTGGCTTGCCTTGTTCATCAAGTTTGAACTTAACTTCGGTAGTTTCAAAGTTGACTGCTCCTTTTGCAAAGCGGTGTTTGCGTAGTTTTTTTGCCAGGTCGTTGAGCGTGCGGAGTTCCTCCGAGAATTCACCGCGGCCCGATTCAAGGATCTCCTGCGCTTCTTCATAGGAGAATCGACGGTCGGAGTGGATAATGGTACGGCCAAACCATTGCCCTTGTACCTTTCCGTTGTCGTCGATCTCAAACACGGCGGCAAACGTCAGCTTGTCTTCACCGGGACGGAGCGAGCACAGCTCGTTAGACAATCGTTCGGGAAGCATAGGGATCGTGCGGTCAACGAGATAAACGGAAGTAGCGCGGTCATACGCCTCCTTGTCGAGTGCAGAATCCGGTTCGACATAGTGCGTCACGTCGGCGATGTGAACGCCGACTTCATAGCGGCCATCCCCAAGTTTCTTGAATGAAAGCGCATCATCGAAGTCCTTGGCATCTTCCGGATCAATGGTAAAGGTGGTGACGTCGCGAAAATCCCTGCGCTTTTTTAACTCCGTGCGTGTGATCCCCTCCTTTATCGTCCGTGCCTGCTTTTCTACTTCTTGTGGAAAGGCGAACGGCAGTCCGAACTCCGCCATGATGGAGTGTATCTCCGCCTCGTTTTCGCCGGCTTTGCCCAGGATGCGGACCACTTTCGCTTCCGGCTTCTTGTCGGCTTCTGCCCACGATACTACTTCGATGATTACCTTGTCGTTTGTTTTGGCACCGTTGATGTTTTCGGGATAAACAAAGAAATCCTGGTGAATTTTCCGGAAGTCCGGGATGACAAAGGCGTAGCCGGCAGAGACATTGATGCGGCCTACGAAGCGATTTCGGTTGCGCTTCACCACTTCCACCACTTTGCCTTCCCGATGGTCGCCGTGACGGCCACCCGTCAAAACGACCTTCACTGTGTCTCCATCCACGGCGGAGGCAAGGTCCCTCGCTTTTACGTAGATGTCTTCTTCTTCACCGATGTCAATGTAGGCGAACCTCGAGCTGACATGGTCGACCACTCCGACGAATACGTTGTCCTCGTTGTGACCTTGACCTGAAACCAGGTTGCCGTTGCTGAGTTGTCTGATCTTTCCGGTTTTAAGGAGGGAGCCGATGTATTGCTGAAGTTTTTTGATGTCCTCTTTTTTCCTGGCCCCTGCCTTGCGAATAAGCTGCAAGAGTGAAGTCCCGCGGCGCGGTTGTGCATCGATGAGGTCCAGCAGTGCCCGCCGATGTTTTGCCGTTTGGGATTTCTCTTTATGCTGTTGCTTTTTACTTCTGGTTTCTTTCTTCTTCTTTTTGCTCATGAGCAGCTCAAGCCATTTGAATATTGTCGTCGGGGATCAGCGGATAGCCTTTCAACTTTAAAAATAACTGTGCCAGAACGATTACATCGGCACGGCAGTACTCCCCGATTTTTTCGAGGTCCTTTTCCTGGTGATAGACGTAATTAACCTGGCTGCCATCGATGGTGCTTTTGCTCGAAGGGATATGAAAAAGCGCCGCCAGCAGATCCAGCGATGTGTAGCTTTTGTGATCCCCGAATTTCCACATTTCCATGGTGTCGAGGTGCGGGATCTCCCACGGTTTTCTTCCCGACAAGTTCAGGACTGCAGGCAAAGATATCGAATTAATCAACATCCTCTTGCAGAGGTAGGGGTAATCGAACTCCTTGCCATTGTGGGCGCACAGCCGCAGGCTGGTTGCATCCAATTTTTCTATCATCTGCTTGAATTCGATCAGAAGCGCGGCCTCGTCGTGATTGCTGTAAACTTTGGTCTTTATACACAACTCTCCCGTAGGCTTCTCCAAATATTTCCCGACCGCAATGCAGACGATCTTGCCAAACTCGGCGTGGATGCCGGCACGTTCGTGGAACAGTTGCTCATCGGTCAACTGTGAATCCCGGCGCATAAAGTTGGCTTTGCGCGACCATTGTACTTTGAGGCGGTCATCGAGCGATGCATAGTCGTTTGTCACGGCTACGGTTTCAATGTCGATAAAAAGAAGGTCGCGCAGTTCAGGGATCATAAAGCAATTATCGTCAAAAGTAGCAACTTGCAGCAAATCGCGGCACCTTATGAGTGCAGCACACCCTCAATTCCCAGTTCAGGGATGAAAGAGACGTTCTCCTCACAAATGGCGTCGGGCACAAAGACGAAGCGCTTGTCATAGATTTGCTTGCCAATGTAATAGCTGACCCAGTATTCATTATTAAGGTGAAATACCGCGGGGTCGATCGGCTCCACCAATGCGGTGTCATTTGGCTTAACGGTTTCAAGAAAGTGTCGCAGCACTGTTGTGTTCTGAGTAGCGCCATCTTTCTCGCCGTAACCTTTGCTGGCGATCAGGGTGTTCTCCAGCGGAACGTGATTGTTGTTAATAAGATATACCCTCCATTCAGGCGCTTCGCCTGTTTCAGGACTTCGCGCAACGGCGAGGGTAACGTTTTGAACTTCAGGAATAGTGATGTCTTTGATCAATTTTCTAATGTGTTAATGTGTTAATGTGTTAATGTGTTA
>CAYMWA010000153.1:0-8720 GCA_964393795.1 uncultured Roseivirgaceae bacterium | reverse complement strand
TTGCCGGACGCCGTCTGCAACCAGATCATCCGAAATGAGATCGCACCGCAGTTCAGGCAGAATGATTTTGAGGTTGGAATACACGACGCAGTCAGCGCCATGATCCAGGCGATTGGTGGTGAATATCAGGCGGGTGAAGGCGCCCAGCCGGACCACGATGATGGCTCCGGTGCGCTGTGGGGAACACTGGTGGTGCTGGTTATCATCGTGCTCATCAGCCGGATCGGCGGTGGCGGCCACGGCAACTACCGCCGCGGGGGCTGGTCGTCAGGAGCGGGATGGTATGGCGGAGGCTTTTCCGGAAGAGGCGGCGGCGGTTTTGGCGGCGGATTTTCCGGTGGTGGTGGCGGATTTTCCGGTGGTGGAAGCAGTGGCTCATGGTAAAAAAGAAATGCAGGAATTGGCTTTTTCACTTTGGGAATTGGCATTTATCTCCGCTATTTTTGCGCGTCCTTAAAATCCGTTCATGAAAAGAGATAAAGTAGTCTTCGACCTGATCGAAAAAGAAAAAGAACGCCAGCAGAACGGGATTGAACTGATAGCCTCCGAAAATTTTACCTCTCCTCAGGTAATGAAAGCTATGGGAACCGTCCTGACGAACAAATATGCGGAGGGTCTTCCCGGAAAGCGGTATTATGGTGGCTGCGAGATCGTCGACGAGATTGAACAACTTGCGATTGACCGTGCCAAAGAGTTGTTTGGCGCGGAGTGGGCAAACGTACAACCCCATTCAGGGGCGCAGGCCAACGCAGCGGTGATGCTGGCCTGCCTGAAACCCGGCGATAAAATACTCGGTTTTGATCTTTCACACGGAGGTCACCTGACGCATGGTTCCCCGGTCAATTTTTCCGGAAAGCTTTACCAACCCGTCTTTTACGGCGTTGAGGAGGCAACGGGTAGAATCGACTTCGATAAAATTATTGAAACAGCGCAACGCGAAAAGCCCAGGCTGATTATTTGCGGGGCGTCGGCCTACAGTCGCGACTGGGATTACAAGAAGCTTAGAGAAGCGGCCGACAGTGTCGGGGCTATATTGATGGCCGACATCGCCCATCCCGCCGGTCTGATTGCCCGCGGTCTTTTGAACGATCCCATGGAGTACTGCCATGTGGTGACGACGACCACCCACAAGACACTGCGCGGACCACGCGGGGGAATGATCATGATCGGAAAAAACATCGACAATCCATGGGGACTCAAGACGCCCAAAGGAGAGCTGAGAAAGCTGGGTTCGATTCTCGATTCCGGCGTGTTTCCCGGAACACAGGGTGGACCGCTCGAGCACGTCATTGCTGCCAAAGCGGTTGCCTTCCTGGAGGCTTTGAGCGATGAATACCTTAATTACGTTGTCCAGGTAGTCAAGAATGCGCAAGCCATGGCAGAAAGTTTCATCGACAAGGGATACAAGATTATTTCAGGAGGTACCGATAATCATCTGATGTTGATCGATCTTCGATCGAAGAAGCTGACAGGTAAGCAGGCGGAGAACGCTTTGATCCAGGCCGATATTACGATCAACAAAAACATGGTTCCTTTCGACACCCAGTCGCCTTTCGTGACGTCAGGCATGCGCATCGGCACACCGGCCGTTACCACGCGGGGCCTGGTGGAGAAGGATGTGAAGAAAATTGTTGATCTGATTGATGAAGCGCTTCAAAAGCCGGATGACACCAAACACCTCCGGGCCGTAAAGCGTAAGGTGAATCGCTTCATGCAGCGGTTTCCCTTATATTGACTTTTCCCTAAAGTAACACCACGATGCCACTAGATCAGGAGCCTATTCAGGAAACGGAGAAGGAAATGAGTTTCCTCGAACACCTCGAGGAGTTGAGGTGGCATGTGGTTCGGTCGCTCATTGCTGTTATCGTTTTTACGATCGGGGCCTTTATCACTGCTCCGTGGATTTTTCAACATATCATCTTTGCGCCGGCGCGCGTCGATTTCCCGACATTTGTGTGGCTGTGCAACCTTGGCCATTTCTTCGGATCCGGCGATGCCCTTTGTGTCAAGGAGATTCCGCTTCGAATACAAAGCCGCTTTATGACCGGCCAGTTTTCGATGCACATCATTTCCTCGTTCGTAATGGGTCTGATCGTGGCCTTTCCTTACGTGGTGTGGGAGTTGTGGCGGTTCATAAAGCCCGGCTTGTATCCGCGTGAGAGGAACTCGTCCAGAGGTGCCGTCTTTTCGATTTCCTTCCTGTTTCTGTTGGGCGTGCTGTTCGGATACTACATCATGTCGCCTGTCATGATCTCGTTTCTGGCGAACTACCAGATCAGCGACATGATCGTTAATGAATTTGACATCACTTCTTATGTGGGGACAATTGTTGGGGTGGTGTTTGGAAGCGGGGTGCTGTTTCAGTTGCCCATTGTTATCTTCTTCCTGACTAAAGTCGGTATAGTGACGCCGGCTTACTTGCGAAGGTATCGCAAACATGCCATCGTCATTATCCTGATTGTTGGTGCCATCGTAACGCCAACCGCTGATCCGTTAAGCCAGAGCTTGATTTCTGTGCCGTTGTACCTGTTGTACGAAATCAGTATCCTGATATCAGCCGCTGTCATGCGACAGAAAGCCAGAGAAGAAGCAGAGGATTTGTTGAGAGAACAAGAAGAACGAGAAAAACAGGAAACCGATGACTAAACCAGCAATTGCCATTGGCGGCGACCACGCCGGCTTTGAATACAAAGGAAGACTGCTCGAGTGGCTAAAGGCCCACGGCCATGAAACCCGCGACTTTGGAACATACAGCAGCGAATCTGCAGACTATCCCGACTTTGCTCACCAAGTGGCGGAAGTTGTCGAGAAAGGCGACTATCCCCTGGGCATCCTGATATGCGGCAGCGCAAACGGGGTGGCCATGACGGCGAACAAACACCAGGGAATAAGGGCTGCGATTTGCTGGACGGAAGAACTGGCGACGCTGGCGCGCAGCCACAATAACGCCAATATCCTGTGTCTCCCCGCCAGATTTATCGCCCCCGACCTCGCTGAAAAGATAACGGAACGCTTTCTCAGTCAGGAGTTCGAGGGTGGCCGACATGCCCGCCGCGTCGGAAAAATCAGTTGTTGATCCGCCTGTACTGACTGCCTTCCCGGACATACTGTGACCTGATGCCCGGCATGCGTTCAAGGAAGGGACCCAACAAATCGTCAGGGTCTATGATCAGTTCCGGAGCGTCCTGGCTGAACGCCTGATACACCCGCGTGACGTTTTCATAGTAGTCGGGGTGCCTGAAGATGTCCTGTGACAATTGCCAGTCAAGAAAAGGTGTTGCCAGGGAATTATTGGCGTACAGACCGAGACCGTCTGCCAGCACCAGTACACGTTTCCCGCTGATTCCACTGTTCGTTGTGCTTACCCATAGTCCACTGTAGTCGATGGCTGCAATCTGGCCGAACCGACCCAGATAGGCAACGCTGACAATGCCGGCAATAAGCACCCAGGCATTGAGATGAATGAATTTTTTTCGCCGGATCAACAGAAAGAATTGCGTGATCAGGAACGACAGCCCCGGAATAAAAACAATAAGGCTTTGAGGCCGGAGGTCTTTGGTATACAATACGAACAGCAAGGCGAACAGCAGCCACAACAGTACGGACTGGAGAATTTGGGATTGGTACTTGCTGAAACGTGCTTCCCGATTCAACATGACCAATGAGACGACAAAGTAAAACAGCGGAATAGCGCCCAGCGCAAGGAGTGTCCTGGTATCGGTGTAGACGGTCCGGTCAAAAGAAAGATTAGACAGGTAATAGTACCGCCCGAGTTCCGTGGTGGTATTGTTGAGATAGGCAAGGCTGATAACGATAAGGTGCGGCAGCAAAAAGCCGAACAACAACAACAAAAACTTTCTGGTGTTGATGCGCGTGAAGAGCACAAGGATAATAATGGCACACGGGACAAACACAGCGAATGCAAACGCGAAGAGTGAAGCAAAGCTGATCCAGAGCCCGATACCAAAGACGCTGTCGTTGCGATCGGTCCCAAATTCTATTTCTTCAAAAACGCTGTTGAGGGCGAGCAGTAGAAAACCCGATCCCAGAAGTTCGTTTGAAAGCGCCAACGTATCATAGGAAAAGAAGAAGAGCAGGGCGAAGATGAAGGAAGGGATATAGGTGTTTTCGCTGAATACTTTTTTTGAGATGAAAAGAAAGCCAATATAGGCGCTTTGAAGGAAGATAATCAGAAACGCCAGAATGTGACGCGCAAGAATTGATCTCCCAAACAGGGTGTCGAACAATTCATGCGCCCACGCGGCCAACGGCGCGCTGCTGTCGACGACGTCGCGATACATTTTATATCCCTCGTTCTGTTTTTCCCCCAACAGCAGGTCCCTGAGTTCGGGGATGGTGACAGGATCGTTAAAAATAAAGAGCGGTATATAGAGAACAAGCAGCAGTACAAACAGCCCAACCAATCGGTAAGGGTCATTTATGCGGAAATAGCGAATCAATTTCTCAAAATTAAGATTGGGCAGAAAATTAGAGCAGTAAAGGCGAAGTTTAAAGCGGAATCTATTGTTTTTTACTGATGTTCCTTATTCATTCGTAAAGTAAATTTTCAGCCATGACGGGATCGACGAGACAACAGAAGTTCGGACGTTTGATACAGAAAGAACTCAGTGACATTTTCCAGCGCGACAAACGTGGGATATTGCAGAATACATTCATCAGTATTGCCGACGTTGCGATGAGTCCTGACCTCGGTGTGGCCAAGGTCTATATCAGCATGATGCTGGCCAAAGACAAAGCGCAGGTATTGGAGAAACTCAACCGCTCGAAAGGCGAGATCAGGAAAGCGCTCGGTGACCGGATCCGCCATCAGGTGCGCATCATCCCTGAACTGATCTTTATCATCGACGAGACGGAAGAAAATGCCATGCGGATCGAAGAGTTGATTCGAAACCTCAACATTCCACCGGCCGATAAACAGTCAGAATAATCCGGACAAAGTTGAACCTGCCCTTCTTCATCGCCCGTCGGTACCTGCTGTCTAAACGCAAGGCAAATTTCATCAACATCATTTCGATTCTTTCCATTGCCGGGATTGCGTTCAGCACCGGTGCGCTCATTATTGTGCTTTCGATCTTCAACGGGCTGGAGGATTTGTTGCGATCGCTTAACAATTCGTTCGACCCGGAGATCAAAATCGAAGCAACGAGAGGGAAATCATTTCAGTCGTCACCTGAATTGATCGAGAAGGTGAAGCGTATTGAAGGTGTCGATGTCGTTACCGAGGTGATTGAAGACTATGCCTATCTTCGCTACCGCGATGCCAATCAGGTGGTGATCATCAAAGGGGTAAGCGACAGTTTCCTTAAACAAAACCGTATTCCGGATGAAAACATCGTCGAAGGAGCATTGAAGTTGAAGGACGGCCCCATCAACTATGCCATTGTCGGGCGCGGCATCCAATACGCTTTGTCCATTGCAATCAACGATCCGCTCTACCCCCTTCAAGTGTATTATATCAAGAACGTGGGGTCCGTAGGACTTGATCCTTCAAAGTTGTATGCGCACAAGAACATCGTGCCCGGGGGGGCCTTTTCTATTGTACAATCATTCGATGAACAATATGTCCTCGTACCACTGCGCTTCACACAAGACCTGTTCAACTATGGCGACAAGCGCACTTCCCTTGAAGTGAAAACAAAGGCTGGCGCTGATATCTTTGAAGTTGAAGACAGGATCCAGGCTGCCCTTGGTGATCAGTTCAACGTCTTGAATCACGAAGAACAGCACCAGGATCTGTACAGACTGCTGAAGATGGAAAAGCTGTTTACTTTTCTTTCATTAAGCCTCCTGCTTGTCATCGGTTCTATCAATATTTTCTTCAGTTTGATGATGCTGGCGCTTGACAAAAAGAAAGACATCTCCATTTTGAAATCAATGGGCGCGCACGAAAGTGTCATCCGCAATATTTTCCTCGCGGAGGGCGTACTGATCGCGTTCATCGGTGCTTTTCTGGGACTGACGCTTGGCGTTGTTTTCTACTGGTTGCAGCAGCAATTTGGTATTATTTCGATGGGAATGGAAACGTCTATTACGCAGGGATATCCCATCAAAATAAAGGCTGCTGACTTCGCGTTGACGATGGGGGTCGTCACCCTTATCACCATGCTCATCTCGGTACATCCGGCGAAACGGGCGGCCGGTATTGCCGTCACCCCGCATTTGTAAGATCGGTGTACCTTATCGGTTAAAAACGCTCCTTTTTTTGATGGAATATTTTTAATTTAGAGGTTCTGTACCTTAAAAGGCCCCTGCTTCGGATGAAAGTTTCTGCCTCCCAGCCATTCCAAATTATTTATTCGTTGTATCAACACGAATATCTGGGATTCATATTCGAGTCCTATATCGTGCATTTGGACGAGAAGGGAAAACTGACCTACCAGCATCAGAACATATCCGCCAAAAATGCGCGGGAATTTTCCAAAGGCCTTGACGATCGCGACTTCGAACTGATCGAAGTAATAGACTCGATGCACCAGGATGCCATTGCCAAGAAATTTTCGCCCAAGGTGATCAAGCCCGAGGAATTCCTTACGAAGGCTTATGACAAGGCGCGGGGGAATGAACAACTCCAGCAACAGATCGAGACGTATATGGAAAAGCGTCGCGCGAAGATCCTCGAAAAGTTGAGGGGGAAGATGTTGTTCGAGATGGGCAACGATGGTGAACCTACCTGGCGACGCGTTGAGGTGTTGGAAGGCCGTGCTTCGATCCAGTTTCATTTCAGGCGCACGCAGGAGAACACCCATTACTATCCCACCCTTTCCTACCAGGGTAAAAAGCTCGACCTGCCAAACGACTCGGCATACCTGGTTTGCAAAGATCCGGCGTGGATGGTGCTCAATGGAAAGCTATACGGCTTCGAAAAATACGTTGACGGCAAAAAGCTGATCCCTTTCTTCAGCAAGAAGTTTGTTGTGATTCCCAAGAACGTTGAAGAAACATACTACAACCGGTTTATCGCTCCACTCATTGCGTCGTTTGATGACGTCGAGGCGAGTGGTTTCGAAATCAACAAGAGCACGTATGATCCTTATCCGGTTTTGACGTTGTCGGAATTGCACACGGCGCAGACCATGGCGGCACCCTCGTTATTTGAGAGTGGGGCAAGAGGGGACGACGGCACTGACGAAACCGGGAAGATCGTTTTTGATCTGTCGTTTAAGTATGGCAAGCATCGGTTCCGCGGAGACAACATCGGCCCGGTCAGTGTGACGGTCGAGAAACAACCTAACGGTTATATTTTCCATCGTGTCACCCGCAAGAATGATGCGGAGAAAAGCTTCTTGCACACACTTCAGAAACTGGGGCTTCCCATGAAAGGGTTCCGGGTCGCCGTGCCGAAAGCGGAAGCGTTTTCATGGCTGAATGAAAACCGAGTAAACCTGTTGAACCTCGGTTTTGAAGTGAGCCAACCCGAGAGCCGCGACAAAAAGTATTTTGTGGGAAAGGCAGTTATCGATGTTGAGGTAAAGGAGAACATCGACTGGTTCGACATCCATGCCCGCATCCGCTTTGGCGAATTCGAAATTCCATTCAAGGACCTCCGAAAACTGATACTCAAGCGGAAGGTGGAATTCAAACTTCCCAATGGAGAGATTGCCATTATCCCTGATGTATGGCTGACGAAATATGCGGACCTTTTTGCGCTCAGTGAAACAGACAGCAATCAGGAAAAGCCGGTGTTGCGGAAGCACCATCTCAACCTGGTAAAAGAACTGGAGGAGGGCAATCTGGCTAAGGTGCACATCAGCGAAAAGCTCCGCTCGCTGAACTCTTTCAGCGGCATCAAGAACTATTCGGTGCCCGAAGGTTTCAACGGGGAACTGAGACCTTATCAAAAGGCCGGCTATAACTGGTTGCGCTTCCTCAATGAGTACAGGCTCGGCGGTTGTCTTGCCGACGACATGGGCCTGGGTAAGACCGTGCAGACGCTCGCACTCCTGCTCGCTGAGAAAAACGCGGGAGCAGGGACTACGTTGCTGGTGATGCCCACCTCCCTGATTTACAACTGGGAAATGGAGGCAGGCAAATTTACGCCCAAACTCAAGATCCTCAACTATACCGGGACTTTGCGTAACAAGGACATTTCCCGGTTCAAAAACTACGACCTTGTCCTTACGTCGTATGGCATCACACGACTTGATGTCGACCTTCTGCAGCAATTCTTTTTCAATTACATTATTCTCGATGAGTCGCAGGTCATCAAGAACCCGACTTCCAACATCGCGAAAGCGGTTCGCGAGTTAAAGTCGCGACACAAGCTCGTGCTCACAGGCACGCCGATCGAAAACACAACGCTGGATCTTTGGTCGCAAATGTCTTTTATCAATCCGGGTATACTCGGTACGCAGACCTACTTCCGAAACGAATATCAAAATCCAATCGAGAAGAAATCCGACGAGGGACGTTCGAAGAAACTTGGCGCGATCATCAAGCCGTTTATTTTGCGTCGGCACAAATCGCAGGTGGCAACTGAATTGCCCGAGAAGGTGGAGCACGTGCAGTATTCGGTGATGACCACTGAACAGGAACAGCGGTACGAGGAAGTGAAGACACACTATCGCGAAAAGATTCTGAAACTCATTGAGCAGGAAGGCCTGGGCAACAGCCGCTTTATGATTCTTGAGGGGTTAACGAAACTACGACAACTGGCCAACCATCCCCGCATGATTGATCGGGCATACGGCGGCGGTTCAGGG
>CAYMWA010000152.1:0-8754 GCA_964393795.1 uncultured Roseivirgaceae bacterium | reverse complement strand
TACCGGAATCAGGGGGCCCTCGACAAGGCCCTCGAATATTATATCACCTCCCTCAACCTCTACGATTCGCTCCAGAACCGCGAGGGCATCGCCACTACGAAAAACAACATCGCCAACATCTATGCGATCAAGAAAGACTACGGGCAGGCTATGCGCTACCTGGAGGAATCACACGCGGCATTCAAGGAAATGAATGATCCTTTCCGACTCATTGGCTCCATGAACAACCTCGGCAACCTGTATCACGACATCCACATGGACGAGAAAGCGCTCGACTTCTTTACACGCGCTTACGAGACAAGCGAAAAGAACGGGGTCGCTTTCGGCGATCCGGTCAACAACGCCGGCAACATCTATTTTAGCCAGGGCAATTACCAGCGTGCGATTGCCTTCTACGAAAAAGCGCTGGCGATTGAGAAGTCGCAGAACAACAAATTGGGAATCCTCAATACGATCACCAACATCGGCATTACCTACGCCAGGGCGCGGCAACCCGGAAATGCCGAACCCTACCTGGAGCAGGCGATGCAGTTGAGTACTGAACTGCAGGCGCGTGCCAGCCTTCCCGCGATCTACAAGGCAAGTGCCGAAAACCATGCGGTTCAACAGAATTGGAAGGAGGCCTACGAAATGCAGTTGAAGTACGATGAAGCCCGTGAGCAGATTCACAGCGAGGAGAGCTCGCGGAATATCGCCCAGATGGAAATGGTGCTCAACTTTCAGGAAAAAGAGCGCCAGATCGAAATCCTGAAAAAAGAAGATCAGATTAAGTCACTCGAATTAAGAAACAGCCGACTTTTCATCATCATGATCATTCTCGGCGTCATTGTCGTGATCGGCGGATTAAACCTGGTGTATATAGGCAAAAAGCGTAAACTCGTGTAGTAAGTTTTACCGCTAAGGCACGAAGGCGCGGAGGGCGCAGAGTTTTTTTTGTGTTTTTGCTGATGGCTTCGGGAGATGATTAGCTGGTGCCAGGTGATGTACTGATTTGGCGCGCTGACGAGTGCTACGCGAAGACACATCAAAAAACAAAAACTTTGCTAACTCAGCGCCTTAGCGGTGGAATTTGAAGAAACGAAAACGTTATCGGGAAATGGTGGTGAGGGTGTTGCGCCCAAAAACTCAGCGCCCTTTGTGCCTCTAAGGTGAAAATTCGAGGCGGTGCTTTTAGTCCTCCTTTTGTTCTCTTTTGACTTTGAGGAAGTCGAGGTATCCCAACGCTGTTGCAAAACCGACTAAAACAGCGATGATGGTGATAAAAGTACTGGCTCCGTCTCCGATATATTGCTCAAACATGGGTTTGTATTGTTTCGCACAAATCTATACCATTCCGGGGAATTACTAAATGAATTGCGGGTTAAAGTTGTGTTTTTTTGCGGGGTAGGCCATTTCACCGCCAAGGCACGGAGACGTAAAAAGGCCCACTCTACAGCCTACTCTACCGCTAAGACGCCAAGCCGCAAAAGATTCGCAGAGACTTTTTTCAGCCATCGATCCTGGCACCAGCTAACCATCCTACGCTACGCCCCGAAGCGATCTGCAAAAACAAAAAAACTCCGCGCCCTCCGCGTCTTCGCGTCTCCGCGGTAAAAAGGCCTTCCCTGTCGGTAAAGCCACCCCTAAAATGGTGACTTATACCCCGGCTCCCAAACCTCCATTTTCGTTGTCTTGTAGTAATCTCCACCAATGAACGCCGCCAGCTTATGGAATTCAGGCGCCTGATGATAGCCTTTCAGGATATAAATAATCGCAAAATCTTCATTTAGAAACACGGTTGAAGGGTAGCTGAGCTGATTGTTGAGCAAGGCGGCGGCCAGTTGATGCGTGCCTCCCCTTCCGTGTTCGACAAACTTGAACGTGGTTCCCCTGAAAAGGACGTCGCCGCGTTGTTCCGCGTTGAACTTGACCGGATAATATTCCTCGTTCAGCAATTTCGCCACGGCCGGCTCACTGAACGTTTTCTTATCCATGACCTTACACCAGCCACACCAGTCAGTATACACGTCGATGAATATCTTCCGTTTTTCGATTTTCGATTTCGCGACCGCCTCTTCGAACGTCATCCAATCGACGGACGTCTCCTCGTCCTGTGCCATTGCCGCCGGACCAACCGCCAGCAACGCCATCAGCACCATCATTCCAGAACACACGCACGCCAGTTTCCTCATCGTTTCATCAGATTTCCACTCACAAAGGTAAAGAGAAATGTACTTCCGGTAAATCTTTTTCACCGGACGTACGTAACCGCCATCACAGGCGCGCTGTACGATTTGTCGCGCCCAGGTGTTCGCCCCTGAACACTATTCTCGCCGGGCACGCCGAAATCCGCCAAAAAACGCTTCTGCTGCCCATGGCACGACATTAGCCCATGATAGCACGTGAAAAAAATCGTAACCTATCGGGAAATTACTGTCGCAATCGGCATCCTGGTCGCCATGGTCGTGGCCCTCACACTTTGGGTCGGACTGTAACTGAAGACATTGCGCCCGGCGTTCTCACCGCCGCTTCTTCGGGGCGTTCCGCAGGCTGAAATAGTCGCGGTTGAGGTTGAAGATCAGCGAAAACCGGTTCTTGTCGATCGCCTTGAACTGATCATCCGACAAGGCAATATTTCGTCCGTAGAAAAGGTTGACGAAGCCCATAATGCTAATGCCCGCCCTTGGGGTGAACACCCAGGCATCATCCGAAAAATCAGAGTAGTACGTCACATCGGCGGCGATGCCAAGGAGGCCGGCGGTGATTTCATACCCCAGTTTTGGGCCGGCGATCCAGCGATCTTCGCGCAGCACGACATCAACTGTCAGATAAGGACCCGCAGAGGCAAGGCTGAGGGGATGAACGTAGATTTTGTGCAGTTGAATGCCCGCCTCAATAAAGGCCGTTTCCTGTACACCGGCACCCAACTTCGGCACAATACGCGGCTGTGTCCAATAGCGTTCAAAGGGTTTTATGTTTACAGAATCCTGCGCGTACAGACCGGCCGGCCACAGCAGCAGCGCACAGGCCAGAATCCGAAGCCTAATCCACCTCGTTCGTGTAAGCATAATAATGAAGAACCGTTTCAATTGCTCTCTTGATCGCTTCATTGATCGGATAAAAATTGCGTGCGAGGTCGCTGTCGATGGCGAGCATTCGCATGTAGTAATGGCTCATGACCGGAATCAATGCATCGTGTCCGACTTTTTCGAGCACTTCGGCATAGGGCAGCGCCTGTTCGGACTTAATCACCTGGCAGGTAACGAGTTCTTTTTGTGCGTGCTTGTTGATACGTGCAGAAAAGCCGAATAGCCGACAGATTAGCCCCCGGTACGGATAGGCTGAGCAGCGCCCTGAGCCCGGGGCCGGCGACTCGAAAATGACGCACACGCTGCTTTCGGTGTTTTTGAGACGTTCGAGCCACTCGAAGCACTGATTCGTGATGTACAGATGGTGCGCAAGCGGGATAAATTCAAGCACGGTTGCTTCAATGTCGGGCTTTGTGCAACACTTCCCGCATCCGGCCTTACAAGCAAGCTTCGACCACCCCTGAAATGCGGCGATTTCATGGTGCAGAAGCGCGAACACTTCCTCGATAGCCTGAACTTTTTGGCTGAGCAACTACGTTAGAATTTCAGCAAATGTAGGTGTTTGGCGAGAATTCCAAACGAACTTTTTTTATCAAACGTTTTCGATTCCGCGAGGGAGGAAAGTGTATCGGCGCGCAATGGAGGGCGCCACAGAAAATTAGGCTTTTTCAGCTTCTACTTGTCCAAAGGTGTTTGATGAATCTGGAAAATGGATGCATTCCGCAATTTTTACGCAAATGCAAGAATATTGTATTGAATCATGTTTTCTACTGAATTAAGAATTAATTTTGACCGCCTCTAACCTGTGTTGCTATGACTGACTCACACTTGATGAATTATGTGCCCATTGTGCTGATGTTGCTGTTTGCGGTAGGATTTGTAGCCCTGACCATGGTGGCAACGCACTTATTGGGCCCTCGTCGCAAAACAAAGGTGAAGCTCGAGTCGTTTGAGTGCGGAATTGAGCCGCAGGGCAATGCGCGGTCACCGTTCCCGATACGGTACTTTCTCGTCGCTATCCTCTTTGTGCTTTTTGACGTGGAGGTGATTTTCATGTATCCGTGGGCGGTAAACTTCAAGGAGTTCGGAGTGACCGGCCTCTTACAAATGCTCGTGTTCATTTCACTGTTGCTGGTCGGCTTCCTGTACATCATCAAGAAAAGGGCACTTGAGTGGAAAGATTAACATAAATGACGATGCAAACATCAACATACAAGGATATTAAGATGGTGGAAAAGCCCGACGGTTATGAAGGGGCCGGGTTTTTCGCTACAAGTCTGGATAAAGTCGTGGGCATAGCGCGGAAGAATTCAATATGGCCGTTGCCGTTTGCGACCTCGTGCTGTGGGATTGAGTTTATGGCGACCATGGGTGCGCACTACGACCTCGCGCGATTTGGTTCCGAAAGGCTGAGCTTTTCTCCCCGCCAGGCGGATCTGTTAATGGTGATGGGCACAATTGCGAAGAAAATGGGCCCTGTGCTGAGACAGGTATATGAGCAGATGGCCGAGCCTCGCTGGGTGCTGAGTGTGGGCGCCTGCGCTTCCAGTGGCGGAATCTTCGACACCTACAGCGTATTGCAGGGGATTGACCGCATTATCCCGGTAGACGTGTATGTTCCGGGATGTCCGCCCCGACCTGAACAAATCATTAACGGCATTATGAGAATACAGCATCTGGTGGAAACGGAATCGCGCCGCAGAAGGGATTCACCTGAATACAAGGCCCTGCTGAACCAATACGGCATCGAGTAACGACCAGGAACACCGGACCTGACCTAAATAATATGGACAAAGAGACTCAGGAACAGATTATCAACATCATACGGGAAAAGTTTGAAGAGGATATACTTTCCGTTGAAGTGCATTATGATTTTCTGACCGTCAACTTCAAGAAGGAAAACATCATCAACCTGATCCGGTACCTGTACGATCACCCTGAGACGAAATTCCAATACCTGACCACACTCTGCGCCATTCATTACCCGGATAACAAGCAGATTGCCGTGATGTACCAACTTCACAACCTGGTGAAAAACTGGCGCATCCGTCTCAAGATTTTTCTTCCCGAGGATAAACCCGAGACACCTACGCTCACAACGGTTTTTGCCGCCGCCAACTGGATGGAACGGGAAGCCTACGATTTCTATGGGGTACAATTCACGGGACACCCCGACCTGAGGCGAATTCTCAACGTAGAGGATATGATCATTTTTCCTTTGCGGAAGGAATACCCGCTGGAGGACCAGACCCGCGAAGACAAGAATGACTTGATGTTTGGACGATAAGCTATGGCGGAAAAAAGCATTTACGATACTACCACAGGACTGCAAGACCAGAAGCAATATACTACACTGAACCTCGGTCCTACGCACCCGGCCACACACGGGATTTTTCAAAACGTACTTACCGTTGATGGCGAATTGATCGTGCATTCTGAGCCAACGATTGGCTACATCCACCGGGCGTTTGAAAAACTCGCCGAAAGAAGGCCTTTTTATCAGATCACGCCGATCACCGACCGAATGAACTACTGTTCTGCCCCGATCAACAACATCGGCTGGCATATGACGGTCGAAAAACTCATTAACGCTGAGATTCCCAAACGCGTGCAGTACCTGCGGGTCATCATCATGGAACTGGCCCGCATCTCCGACCACCTCATCTGCAACACGGTCATCGGCGTCGATACCGGAGCCCTGACGGGATTTGTTTACCTGTTCCAGTTCCGTGAACTCATCTACGAAATTTACGAAGAGATTTGTGGGGCACGGCTCACAACCAACATCGGCCGCATCGGTGGATTTGAGCGCGACTTCAACGACAAGGCGTGGGCAAAGATTGAACAGCTTCTCAAAGAGTTTCCCGAAGCGCTGACAGAATTCGAGGGTCTGGTGAAACGCAACAGGATATTTATGGACCGCACCATCGGTGTCGGTGCGATTTCCGCCGAGCGTGCGCTGAACTACAGCTTTGCGGGCCCTAACCTTCGGGCTACGGGCATTGATTACGACGTGCGCGTCATGAACCCGTACAGCAGCTACGAGGATTTCGATTTCATCATCCCTGTCGGTCTTAACGGCGATACTTACGACCGCTTTATGGTCCGCCAGGAAGAGATGTGGCAAAGCCTGAAGATCATTCGTCAGGCCATCGACAAGATGCCGGAAGGCCCGCACTACTCCCCCAACGTACCCGATTTCTATCTCCCTCCGAAAGAGGAGGTGTATAACAACATGGAAGCACTGATCTATCACTTTAAGATCGTGATGGGTGAAACGGATGTTCCGAAAGGTGAAGTATACCATTGCGTCGAAGGAGGCAATGGCGAGCTTGGCTTTTATCTGATCAGCGACGGCGGGCGTACACCCTACCGGTTGCATTTCAGAAGGCCATGCTTTATTTATTATCAGGCGTATGCCGAAATGATCAAAGGAGCCAATATCTCCGATGCGATCATTACGATGAGCAGCCTGAATGTGATTGCGGGAGAACTTGACGCATGATTTTAGCGGTTGGCGATTAGCTGTTGGCGGGGAATGCCGCCAAAGGCCAAGGGCCAAACGCCAATAGCAAAAACGAACATAGATAAATGAGTGATACAACCCCAAGATTTTCAGATGCCACCATGGCATTAGTGGAGAAGATCATTAAACGCTATCCGGAAGGCCGGCAGAAGTCGGCCCTTCTTCCGATTCTGCATCTGGCGCAGGCTGAGTTCGGCGGATGGCTGAGTCCGGAAACGATGGACTATGTAGCTTCGATCCTTCATCTCAAACCAATCGAAGTGTACGAGGTAGCCTCCTTTTATACCATGTATAACCTCAGGCCTGTTGGCAAGTGCGTACTTGAGGTATGTCGCACAGGACCGTGCATGTTGCGCGGTGCTGACGATATCGTCGAGTACCTTGAAAACAAGCTTGGCATCAAGGACGGCGAAACGACTGACGACGGCATGTTCACACTGAAAACCGTCGAATGCCTCGCCTCGTGTGGCACGGCGCCGATGATGCAGGTGGGCGATCGGTACATCGAAAACCTGTCGTGCGAAAAACTCGACGGCATTCTGGAAGATTTACAAAACGCGCATCAAAGTAAGTGACATGGGAAGAAAGTTATTGCTAAAAGATATTGACGTCCCGGGAATTAAGTCCTTTGACGTTTACCGGAAGCAGGGCGGGTATGCTGCAGTTGAGAAAGCATTGAAAACCATGACGCCTGACGAAATCATCGAAGAGGTGAAAAAGTCTGGGCTTCGCGGCCGTGGCGGTGCGGGATTTCCCACCGGACTCAAGTGGAGTTTCCTCGATCGTAAGTCCGACAAGCCGCGCTACCTCATCTGCAATGCCGATGAAAGTGAACCGGGCACGTTCAAAGACCGCTACCTGATGGAGTATGTCCCCCACGCCCTGATTGAAGGGATGATCGTCTCCAGCTATGCGTTGGGCGCGAACACCTCTTATATCTACATGCGGGGAGAATTTGGCTGGATATTCCCGATCCTCGAACAGGCCATCGAAGAAGCACGCGCGGCTGGATTCCTCGGCGAAAACATTCTCGGCACAGGATATTCACTCGAGCTTTACGTTCACCCTGGTGCCGGCGCTTACATCTGCGGCGAAGAAACCGCGCAGATCGAATCGCTGGAAGGAAAACGCGGAAATCCGCGCAACAAGCCTCCCTTCCCTGCGGTCGTGGGTCTGTACGGTTGCCCTACCGTTGTGAACAATGTGGAGTCCATTGCCACCGTGCCCGCCATCATCAACATCGGCGCGGATGAATACTCGAAAATCGGCATCGGAAAAAGCACCGGTACAAAACTGATTTCGGCATCAGGGCACATCAACAAGCCGGGCGTCTATGAAATTGAACTCGGACTTCCGGTAGAAGAATTTATCTACTCCGACGAATACTGCGGCGGCATTTGGAAAGGACGCAAATTGAAAGCCGTCGTTGCCGGCGGGTCGTCCGTCCCCATTCTGCCTGCCGATCTCATCCTGAAAACAGCAAAAGGAGAACCGCGACTGATGAGTTATGAGTCGCTTGCTGACGGCGGATTTCAAACCGGGACCATGCTCGGATCCGGCGGCTTTGTTGTCATGGATGAAACAACCTGCATTGTGCGGAACACATGGACGTTCGCACGTTTTTACCACCATGAATCGTGCGGGCAGTGCAGCCCGTGTCGCGAAGGTACCGGGTGGATGGAGAAAGTGCTCGACCGTATTGAACACGGCGAGGGCCGGATGCACGACATTGACCTGCTCGTCAACGTCGCCAAAAACATCGAGGGCAATACCATCTGTCCCCTCGGCGATGCTGCCGCCTGGCCGGTAGCCGCTGCCATCCGACACTTCAGGGAAGAGTTTGAATACCATGTGAAGTATCCGGAAAAAATAAAAGACCGGAAACATTTTGAAAAAGAACCGTTTGTGCCACAAAGCACCCCGACAGAAGCGGTAATGTTTTAAGTTTTAAGTTTTAAGTAGTAAGTGGGAAGTAGTAGGTTTTAAGTGATAAGTGTTAAGTGATAAGTGTAAGTGTTAAGTGTTAGTGTTAGTGTAAGTGTAAGTGATAAGTGTTAGTGTAAGTGATAAGTGTTAAGTGAGGCAAGACCCGTTCACAACTCACAACTCACGATTCACGATTCACGATTCACGGCTGACGAAAAAAGTAAAGCGATGTTA
>CAYMWA010000151.1:0-8933 GCA_964393795.1 uncultured Roseivirgaceae bacterium | reverse complement strand
GCTCAAGGCTTGCGCGCCGGCAGGCAGGCCTGAAGGAGAAGAAGTCAGCGGAGCTCAAGTTAATGACATTGACGTCAACCTCTCAGCCCACCCAAAAAACTATGCCCGTGCAACTTCCGGGAAGTTTTGAACTTCCCGGAAGTTGATTCGGCCATTAATAGACAGTGGTGGAGGCATAGACCTTTTCTATTTCCTGTAGGAAGAGGACGTGTGTTGCGAGTGGGGTGCCGCGCAGGTCAAGGGGCTTGAGAACAATCACCTTGTCGTGCTCCACATCGTCATCCAGAATGGCGTCTACGCCGCACATGAACATACCACTCCCCAGGGAAGGGGCCCATATCCCGATCGCATTTCCGTTTTCATGGCTCGCCGCCAGCTCGTCCAGGATGTCGCCTGGTTCGGTCATTATCCCGTTCATCACCCATCGTTTATGGTCGTTAAAAAAATCCCGTACCAAAGGGCGAGCGATTGCTGGCGACGACTTTAAATTGAACACTTTCAACTGAAAACTTGAAAATCCTTCAATACCTTACATCCCTTTTTTTGCCTCGTACGCACAGGCTCAAAAAAAATCGTAACTTATTAACTGAAAAGATTTTAACCCAACGGCGCCCCAGGGCGGGCAGACGCGCCATCAGATATATGAAGCAACCCAAAATTTGCTTGCTAGTCGATGACGATCCTGACGATCAGGAAGTATTCCTTACAGCACTTAACGATGTTTCGTCAACTGCACTGTGTCTGGTAGCCGCCGACGGCGACCGCGCGCTTGAAATCCTGCACAATGAAGACACCATTCCGGATTATATCTTCCTTGACCTGAACATGCCGCGCATGAATGGTTTTGAGTTCCTTGCTGCCATGAAAAAAAGTAAGATACTCAAAGATATTCCGGTCATTGTATACTCCACCACATCGCAGTCGTCACAGATCGAGAAGGTAAAAAAACTTGGCGCCACGGAATTCTTCACAAAAACCTACAAATACAAGGAGCTCTGCACGCTGTTACGCAAATATTTCGGCGACTGACAGCCGGTTGCCACCCGGTCGACCCTGGCAGACGCAAATAAGACCAGGCCCCATAGCCACACTTCCGACCTCCGTTCTTCCAGAATTCACTTCCGAAAGTCATCTAATGACCGTTAATTGCGCAAAAGTATGACGATGTTCGACTGGTATCGGAATCCCGGCACAACCGAAATTATATTCGCCATCGCCTTTGTGGTACTGTACGGAAGCTATCTCTACAGGATCATCCGGGTGGCACGGGTCCTGAAGACCCCTTTCTCTCGCGTGTTCATCAAACTGGCGGTTCGTACCCTGTTTTTCGCCTTGCTGCTGGTAGCCATTCTCGGGCCATCGTTCGGCGGATCGAAACGGGAGGTCAAGGCGGTTGGGAAGGACATCATGATCTGCGTCGACTTGTCCAAATCAATGGATGCATTTGACATTCAGCCCAGCCGGCTGGAGAAAGTGAAGAACGAGATGAAGAAAATCGTCGCCGCTTTTAATTCCGATCGCATAGGCCTGGTTATCTTCGGCGCTGAAGCCTTTATGCAATGTCCGCTTACCTATGACCAGAACGCACTCAACCTGTTTCTTGAAACGATGAACACGAGCCTGGTGCCTGGCGGCGGCACCGACTTCGGCCCTGCCCTGCAAATGGCACTGGATAAACTTGACGACGACGAGGGGCATACCAGCACGAAGTCGAAGATCATCATCCTCGTCAGCGACGGCGAAGACTTTGGCAGCAGCACCGACAAAGCGGTGAAGGAAATTGAAGACCGTGACATCCGGCTGTTTACACTCGGGGTAGGCACAGAGGCAGGTGGAAAAATTTATCAGGGTAACGGGGTCAAGGAAGACCGCCAGGGCAACCCTGTCATTTCCAAGCTGAACTCACGGTCGCTTCGGTCGATTGCCGACAAGACCGGAGGCCAATATTTTGAAATCAACGGAAGCCAGAATGACGTCTCACGCCTCATCAACACCATCAGCAGCATTGAAGGAGAACTCCGCGACGCCCGTGTGATCGATGTGACGGCTAACAAATATTTTTATTTCCTGGCTTTCGCAACGGCCTTGTTATTGCTTGATATGCTTGTCAACGTCAAAACCGTTACCATATGAAGTCATTTGTTTTTGTACTGCTTGTTTCGATTCTCGCCGTCGACCCGGCGACTGTCAAAAAAATAAACGATACCAAGCAGGCGGCGGAAGATGCGTTCAAGAGCGGCCACTACGCTGAGGCCGTCCACTACTACAAGACGCTGGTCGACTCCCTTGGGGTCAATGACGATGCGGTTATACTCAATCTTGCTAACGCCTACTACCTCGCCAAAGACACTGCCAATGCCTTCACACATTACCAGGCGGTGATGGAGAGTCCAAAGCCTGATATCAGTTCAAAGGCGCATCAGCAACTCGGCGTCATGCTCAACAAACGCGGCAAACCCGAAGAGGCGCTCAAGCAATTCAAAGCAGCTATCAGGGCCGAGCCCACGAACGACGCCGCCCGCTTCAACTACGAAATGGTGAAGAAGAAACTCGAAGAGGAGAAGAAACAGCAGCAACAACAACAGCAAAACCAGGATCAGAAGAGCGACGAACAAAAGGAAGACCAGAAGAAGCAGGACCAGCAGAATAAAGATCAGCAACAAAAAGATCAGCAAAACAAAGACGAACAAAATAAGGATCAGCAGCAAAAGGATCAGCAGCAAAAGGAACAAGAGCAGAAAGAGAAAGAGCAACAGCAAAAACAACAACAGGAAAAGGAAGAGCAGCAGAAGGAAAATCAGGAGGCCAGGAAGGAGGAAATGCCCAACCTCGACCGCCAAAAGCTGGAGCAGATGAAGATCAGTGAAGAAAAGGCGCGCATGATTCTCGAGGCGATGCGGAACCAGGAACGGCAGTATCTGCAACAACAACGGCGGAAGGCGACGCAACCGAAAGATCCGAACAAACCGGATTGGTGAGTGGTCCATAGTCCACGGTCCACGGTCCACGGTCCACAGAAGGTTGTGCACAGATTGATGGGATGGTGTTTCAAGGAGAATTTGCAACTTGCAGATATTGCCGACAAAGCCCCCTCTTGACATCGGCTCTACGCTACAGTGGACCGTGGACTGTGGACCGTGGACTTCGACGATGGGCCATCAACTAAAAACCCAGAGACATGAAAGAAACCTACATCATCTCAGCAGTACGCACCCCGATCGGAAGTTTCGGCGGGTCGCTTGCGAGCGTTTCAGCCATCACCCTCGGTGCTGTTGCCGTAAAAGGCGCTCTTGAAAAGGCGGGGGTGGATGGAAAACTCGTGCAAGAGATCTTTATGGGAAATGTGGTTTCCGCCGGACTGGGCCAGGCACCCGCTACGCAAGTTGCCGCTGCCGCGGGATTGGGTTTCGAAATCCCATGTACGATAGTAAACAAAGTGTGCGCATCGGGGATGAAAGCCGTCATGCTCGGCGCACAGTCGATTATGCTCGGCCAAAACGACGTGGTCATCGCCGGTGGCATGGAAAGCATGAGCAACATTCCTTACTATCTGACGAAGGCACGGTATGGCTACCGGTATGGAAACGGCGAACTGATTGACGGGCTTGCCCACGACGGCCTGACAGATGCCTACGATCATTGCGCCATGGGAGTCTGCGCCGATAACACCGCGACGGAAATGAAGATTACCCGCAAGGACCAGGACGAATACGCGATCAACTCCTACAAGCGATCAGCGGAAGCGTGGAAAGCGGGCCTGTTCAAAGAGGAAGTTATCCCGGTAGAAGTGAAGGACCGCAAGGGAAAGGTGACGGTCTTTGCCGAGGATGAGGAGTACAAGAATGTGAATTTCGACAAGATTCCTGAATTGCGACCGGTCTTTACAAAAGACGGAACGGTCACCGCCGCCAACGCCTCCACGATCAACGATGGCGCTGCCGCGCTTGTGCTCATGAGCAAGGAGAAAGCCGACGCCCTCGGGATCAAACCGCTTGCGCGGATACGGGGCTTTGCCGACGCGGCGCAGCAGCCGATGTGGTTCACGACCACACCCTCGCTCGCCATCCCCAAAGCGTTGAAGCACGCCGGGGTCAATCAGAAGGACGTCGACTTCTTTGAAATCAACGAGGCCTTCTCGGCAGTGGCTATCGCCAACAACATGAAACTGGAACTTGATCCGGCAACGGTCAACGTCAATGGCGGTGCCGTGGCCCTGGGCCATCCCCTGGGTGCGTCCGGTGCCCGGATCATGGCTACCCTGATTAACGTACTGCACCAGCGCAAGGCGGCCATAGGTGTCGCCGGCATCTGCAATGGCGGTGGCGGCGCCTCGGCTATCGTACTGGAACGCACCTGATGTACACACAACAACCGACAACCCGTGCCGTTACCATATTGCATTAGCCCCAACTTCCTGCTATGAAAGGGATCGCGCTTATACCCTGTCTTTGCCTTTGTCTTCCGCTTGTCGTGACCGCACAAAAAACAGTGCGAACCTACTACGATCCCGAAAAGCAAAAAGTCGAGGAAGAATACCGCGTCGCCGCCGACAACCAAACGATGAACGGCCCCTACCGCAGGTACTATGAAAATGGCCATGTCATGGTCGAGGGTACCTTTAAGGACGGTGAAAAGTCGGGACGCTTCAGGCAGTATCACGAGAACGGAAAACCCGCGCGCACGCTCAACTACGTCGCCGGTGTGCGACAGGGTGTCGTCGAAATTTTTGATGAGGACGGAAAGTTCGTTCAAAAAGGCTTTTACGAAAACGATGTGCTGACTGACAGCATCCAGATGTATTTCCCCAATGGAAATCTGCGCAAGGAGACCTACCTGGTGAGCGGCAAGCCGGAAGGTCTGGTGAAGGAATACTATCCCGATGGCACGGTAAAGCGAGAGATACACTACAAAAACGGAAAGCCCAACGGTGTCACCCGAACCTTCTACGAGGATGGCAAGCTGGAAACGGAGGGGAATTATCGCGATGGAATCCTCACGGGCTTCCTCAAGACTTACTATCCCAACGGACAACTACAAACTGTATCGGCCATGGCTGACGGTGCCCGCAACGGACAATACAAGTCGTACGACGAGGCCGGGCATCTCGTCCTTGAGGGCAGCTTTCTCAACGGTCAACTCGACGGCGATAATATTGCCTACTACCCCGAAGGTGCGGTCAAGCACCGGTTTCAATACAAAGAGGGCAAGAAGACCGGGAACAATTTTGCGTACGACCCCGATGGCAACATCCGCGTAAAAGAGGTAGGCAGTGCCAGTGGAAATGATCTCATGCGCACAAGCTACGATGAGAAAGGAAGAGTGGTATCAGAAACCCGGTTCCGGAATGACAAGCCGCATGGTACCTGGACCTATTATTACCCGGAAACGAAGACGCCCCGAATAAAGGAAACGTATGAAGCCGGCAAATTGACCGGCACGCGGTATACCTATCATCCGAATGGCAAAGTCGCCACCGAGGAAACTTACAAGTTCGATTTGCTTGCCGGGCCTTTCAAAACATTTTACGAAGACGGCCAACTGCGGTCGGTCACCACGTACCACAACAGTCGCAAGCAGGGCGCCTACGTGTCATACTATCCCAATGGCACTATTCATGAACAGGGCACCTATGCCTCCGATCGAAAGCACCGCGAGTGGAAGGAGTACGATACCGATGGTCAGCTGATTGCCACGCGCGTCTACCGCGGAGGCACGCTGGTATCGCCACTCCCTCCGCGCAATTGACAGTTGGCAATCAGGGTAGTGTACACCGAAAATAAGTTGTAAGTTTTAAGTTGTAAGTTTTAAGTCGGTGCGGCATTCGTAAGGCTGTTGTATCAAATTAGGTGCAATTCCAACAGCCAACAGCCAACAGCCAATAGCTAATAGCCAACAGCTAATAGCTAATGCCTAATTCGAAATATTCGCGTAATTTGAGCCCTGATTCAGACGCAATGCAAGCAATCAAGGAAACGAAATTCACATTGCCGGGGCAGACCGGCTTCTACAGTGGCAAGGTAAGGGATGTCTACTACTTCGGCGATGTAATGGCCATGGTGGCCACTGACCGCATCTCGGCATTTGACGTCATCCTGCCGCGCGCCATCCCCGACAAGGGCAGGGTGCTGAATCAGATTGCCGCCGCCAACCTGGCTGCCACCAAAGACATCGTGCCCAACTGGGTGATCGCCTCCCCCGACCCGAATGTGACCATCGGCTTCCGATGCGACCCCTTCGCAGTGGAGATGGTCGTGCGCGGCTACCTCGCAGGGCACGCATGGCGTGAATACCGCGCGGGAAAACGAACACTTTGCGGTGTACCCCTACCCGACGGCCTTAAGGAAAACGACCGTCTTCCCACCCCCATCATCACCCCCACCACCAAGGCGAAAGTCGGCCATGACGAAGACATCTCACGTGACGAGATCCTGTCCAGGGGACTGGTTTCTGAGGCCGACTATGCGATGCTGGAGGACTACACGTTAAGACTTTTCCAACGGGGAACGGAACGGGCGGCGGCGCGCCGGCTGATCCTTGTTGATACAAAATATGAATTCGGAAAACACGACGGCAAAATCCATCTTATAGATGAAGTCCATACGCCCGACTCCTCGCGCTATTTCTACCAGGAGGGCTACGAGGAACGGCAGGCGGCGGGAGAACCACAAAAACAGCTTTCCAAGGAGTTCGTCCGGCAATGGCTAATCGAAAATGGATTCCAGGGCCGGGAAGGTCAGCAGGTTCCGGAGATGACCGATGCCATTGTCGCGTCGATATCCGGACGATACAAGGAGCTTTACCTTCAGATGACTGGCGAACCGCTTGAAGAAATTCAGTACAACGGCATCGTCGACCGCATTGAACGGAGCATCAGAAATTCAATAAATTCGCTTAAATTGCAACCTTAATAAGCGAGCCTGTACCAGATCGCAGCGTCGCCAAGCCCATGAAACCATGAAATATACGATCGATAAGCAGGAAAAATACAGTTTGTTGCGCCTCCATGAGGAGAAACTCGACTCCAGCGTAGCGCCCAGCCTGAAGTCTGAACTGATCACCCTGCACGCCGAAGGCGTCCGCAATATCATCCTCGACCTTTCTGAAGTTAAATACACAGACTCCTCGGGTCTCAGTGCGCTGCTGGTCGGAAACCGGATCGTACAGGAAGAAGGCGGCATCTTCATCCTCGCCAGCCTCTCCGATCACACATCCAAGCTGATCAAAATCTCCCAACTTGACAGCGTCCTCAACATCCTCAACACAGTGGAAGAAGCCGTCGACGCCGTTTTCATGCATCAAATCGAGAAAGACCTCAAAGACGGAGAAGGGGGCGTCAACTGAGCGTCCGCACTGCGCGTGGGTTTAGAAGCCGCTACTTTCGTCATGACGTCGTTGCTATTGAAGCAGAGACTTAAAACTTAGAACTTCAACCTTAAAACTTAACCTTCAGCTTCCTTCATGCAATCCGGCGAGCAAAAGAGAAACACCCTGTTTCTGGTGCTGTCGGGCATCTTCATCACGAACGCCCTACTGGCCGAAATCACCGGTGTCAAGATCTTTTCGGCCGAAGCCACGGTAGGTTTGCAACCGGCACAGCTCAACATCCTGGGCTTTGTTATGGATTTCAACCTCACTGCCGGCGCGCTGATCTGGCCCGTGGTGTTCATCACAAGCGACCTTATCAACGAATACTTCGGCAAGCCTGGTGTGAAACGCATCAGCTACCTGACGGCCCTTCTCATTCTGTATGCCTTCATCGCCATCTTCATTACCATCCGGCTACCGCCGGCGGCATGGTGGGAAAACCTCGTCGATGAACAGGGGAACGTCTACAACATGGACATCGCGTTCAACCGCATACTGGGCCAGGGCATGCGCATTATCCTCGGATCGTTGGCCGCCTTCCTCCTGGGCCAATTAGTAGATGTCTTCGTGTTCCAGAAGCTGCGCAAGGTAACGGGTCATCGATGGCTCTGGCTCCGCGCCACCGGCTCAACGGTGGTCTCCCAACTCGTCGACAGCTTTGTCGTGCTCTTCATCGCCTTTTACGGCGTGTTCTCCAATCATCAGATCATCGCCATCGCGATCACCAACTACATTTACAAGTTTGGGGTGGCCATCCTCCTTACCCCGGTCATCTACCTGGGCCACTATGCGATCGACCGATACCTCGGCAAGGAAAATGCAGCCCGAATGACGGAGCACGCGTCGCGCCAAAGCGACGGATTTTTTTGATCAACGTCTGCGGATGTTGTCGAGGATCACGGCAGTAGCGATGGCCGCGTTTAGCGATTCCGCCTTTCCGTATCGCGGAATGACTATCCGCTCGTCGACAAGGTGGTGAAGTGAGGGTGAGATGCCATGTGACTCGCTTCCGATAAGCACCAAGCCCTCCCCTTCAAACGAAACCGTATGCACGTCTTTCCCATCGAGGAATGCACCGTACACCGGCACCGGCAGGGTGGGCATGCAGGAAAGCAGGTCACAATAATATACTTGTATCCGCGTAAAGGAGCCCATGGTTGCACTGATCACCTTGGGATTGTAAAGGTCGGCCGTTTCCTCCGACGCGAAAATCTTCCGGATCCCATACCAATCCGCTGTGCGAATGATGGTGCCCAGGTTTCCAGGATCACGAATATCGTCAAGCGCGATCGCATATTCACCACGCGAAAGCGACAACTGCCGATTGGGCTTGATCCGTGCGACGGCCAGCGCATCGCGGTTTGTCTGAAACCCTCCGAGTCCCGCCAGTTGCGTTTCATCCGTTTCGACGACTTCCACGCGCGGTGGCACCTCGACTGTCGATAGAAAGTCCGGAGTACCCACGATCATGACAGTGTCAAAGTCAGACGCCAATAACTCCCGCACGCTTTTTGCCCCTTCGATCAGAAAACATTGTTCCTGTTTTCGGTATTTCTTTACTTGCAGGG
>CAYMWA010000150.1:0-8956 GCA_964393795.1 uncultured Roseivirgaceae bacterium | reverse complement strand
TTCTGCACGCGCAGTACGGCATCGTATACCTCGCGCTGGCGTTTTGTGAATCGACCGTTTACCGGAATGGTACGCGTCAGGTCAGCATTGTAGTTCGCATACTCGGCACCGACATCGAGCAGCAGCACATCGCCGTCGCGGCATACCTGATCATTGACGATATAATGAAGTACACAGGAGTTCGCACCCGAAGCGATGATGGGCTCATAGGCAAACCCGCGCGATCCGTGGCGCAGAAACTCGTGCGCGTACTCGGCCTCAATCTCATATTCCGTGACCCCCGGTCTGACAAATTGTAATATCCGCCGGAACGCCTTCTCTGTAATGTCACATGCCCGCTGCATCAGTGCAATCTCCTGGCGCGATTTAACGCTTCGTAGACCGTGCATGACCGGAGCAAGGCGTTCGTATCGATGCAGAGGATACTTGCGCTGGCACCACGTGATAAACCGCTGATCGCGCGAATCCACCACCACGTCGGCGCGGTAATGGTCATTTGTATTGAGATATACGTGCTCAACGTTTCCCATCACCATCATCATATGGAAAATCTTCTCAAAGGAACTCGTCCACAAGACGGTGTCGATGCCAGTGGCTTCCCGGGCTTCTTTGATGGTGAGTTTGTGGCCTTCCCACAACGCAATCTCTTCACTCGTCTCACGGAGAAAAAGCACCTCACGGTATTTCTCTTCAGGGAAATCAGGGCAAAGCACCAGGATGCTTTCTTCCTGGTCCACGCCCGTCAGATAAAACAGGTCACTGTTCTGGCGAAACCGCATGGTGCCATCGGCGTTAGTGGGCATGATGTCGTTGGCGTTGATCACCGCAACGGAATTGGGTTTGAGCTTTTCACGAAGGTTTTTCCGGTTGTCAATAAACAGTTGCCGGTCAATTTTCTCGTAGCGCATAAGAAGGTGTTTGAGATTGCACAATGTTAACGACAAAGGGACGAACGCACAACTTCCAACAACTTTCGCGAAGTTTAAAACTTCCGGGAAGTTGTTTAAATTGCATTTCATCACACGATATTTGCCCGAGCCATGCCTAGCCGGTACATCGGCCCACGCACATCGTACCTATTCTGTTAATGCCACATTATGAAAAAAGCCGTTATTGTGATCGTCCTTGCGGGGATGTCGCTCTTTGTTGCCCCTGACGCTGCCGCCCAATGGAAATACGAACCATCACCTGAAAATCTTCAGCAGCGTGAATGGTTCCAGAACGCCAGATTCGGATTGTTCATCCACTGGGGCGTTTACAGCATCCTCGGCGATGGCGAGTGGGTGATGAACAATCAGAAAATCCCGATCAAAACAT
The DNA here is from genome assembly GCA_964393795.1 of uncultured Roseivirgaceae bacterium. GTDB lineage: Bacteria > Bacteroidota > Bacteroidia > Cytophagales > Cyclobacteriaceae > Chryseosolibacter. The sequence goes on along the minus strand of CAYMWA010000150.1, from coordinate 7,639 downwards.
ATGAAAAACTCCCCACCTTCTTTAATCCCACCGGTTTTGACGCAGAAGAATGGGTGCGCATGGCCAAAGATGCCGGAATGAAGTACATCACGATCACCAGCAAACACCACGATGGGTTTGCGATGTGGGACAGCAAGGTGTCAGATTACAATATTGTCAAACGCACACCCTACGGGAAGGACGTGTTGAAAATGCTGGCCGATGCTTGCGCGAAAGAAGGGATCAAACTCTTCTTTTATCATTCACAACTCGACTGGCACCACCCCGACTACTATCCACGTGGAAGTACCGGTGGTGACTGGACCGGCCGGCCCGATCACGGCGACATGAACAAATACCTGGATTACATGGACGCGCAGCTCACCGAACTGTTGACGAATTACGGCGACATCGGCGGCATCTGGTTCGACGGTATGTGGGACAAGAAAGACGCGGACTGGCGGCTGGAAAAAACATACAAGCTCATTCACCGACTACAGCCGGCCGCACTGATCGGCAGCAACCACCATATGACACCCTTCCCGGGAGAGGACTTCCAGATGTTCGAGAAAGACCTGCCTGGCGAAAACACTACCGGATTTGCCGCAGAACAAACCGTTGGATCACTCCCGAAAGAAACGTGCGAGACCATCAATCACTCCTGGGGCTTTAATCTGAAAGACAACCATCACAAGTCGAAAAAAGACATCGTTCAATACATTGTCAAAGCAGCCGGATACGACGCCAACTTTCTGTTGAATGTAGGCCCGATGCCGAACGGCAAGATCCAGCCGGAACATATCGCCGTGTTGAAGGAGACGGGTGAGTGGATGCGACAAAACGGCGAGACGATCTACGGAACCCGCGGCGGTCCCCTCACGGCGCGCGACTGGGGTGTGACCACTCAGAAAGGAAACAAGGTGTACGTGCACATCCTGAAATGGTTCGATGAGTCGCTGGTGATGCCTTCCTGGGGAAAGAAGATCAAGTCGGCCAGATTCTTCGGCGACAAGACGCCGGTGAAGTTTACACAAAATGACTATGGCATCACATTGAGGATACCAAAGGAAAAGCACGACCCTATTGATACAATCGTTGAACTTGAAATCAGATAACGTGGAGAATATCCGGATCAGCACGGCACAATTTGAGAACCGAAGTGGTGACAAAGCTTACAACCTGTCGATAATGGCGGGCATGGCCGAGCAGGCATCTCGTGAGGGCGCACATGCCATTGCCTTTCACGAGTGTTCCATTACAGGGTACACGTTTGCTCGCCACCTTTCAAAGACGCAAATGCTTGAACTCGCTGAGCCCGTTCCCGATGGCCCGAGCATTGCGCGGCTTCAGGAAATTGCTGAGGCGTACAATATCACCGTGTTGGCCGGTCTGTTCGAGAAGGACGATGACGACAATATCTATAAAGCCTATGTTGCGGTGGGTCCGGAAGGCTTCATCGCGCGGCATAGAAAGATTCATCCCTTTATCAATCCGCACATCACGCCGGGGAACGCCTATACGATCTTCGAAATGAAGGGATGGAAATGCGGCATCCTGATCTGCTATGATAACAATGTTATCGAAAACGTACGCGCAACTGCCCTGCTGGGCGCCGATATCATCTTCATGCCACACGTCACCATGTGCACGCCTTCCACTCGTCCAGGTGCAGGTTTTGTCGACCCGCAGCTGTGGCATAATCGTGCACTTGATCCAACAACATTGCGCATGGAATTCGATGGACTGAAAGGCAGGGCCTGGCTGATGAAGTGGCTGCCGGCACGCGCTTATGACAATGCCGTATATGTTGTATTCTCCAATCCTATTGGAATGGACGACGACCAGCTCAAGAACGGTTGCTCCATGATACTTGATCCTTTCGGCGATATTGTCGCAGAATGCCGCAAACTAGACAATGACCTCGTGACCGCTACACTGTCGGAAGAAAAACTGCAACAGGCCGGCGGCTATCGCTACAGAAAAGCCCGCCGCCCCGAACTCTATGGCGACATCATCGCCCAACCACACACCTCCGAACAAAAAGTCGCTTGGCTAACCCCAAAATAACCCCACACCTCTCAACCATCCAACCTTTCCAACCTTCCAACCCCCGCGGCATAGCTTTTTTACATACACGTCATAAACCACGCGCTATGAAAATTGGAAAAACGTCTATTTGGGATGTCGCCAACAGGATACCGCACATTTATGGCGTCCTCATTGCCGGTGCGCTGATTGTATTCTTTTTCCTCATGTATTTGATCGGCTGGGTTCACACCACCGAGTTACGGGTGCTTAACCTCGTGTTCGTCGCGATAGGTGTATACTTTGCCATGAAACAGTACAGGAGGACGCACGGCCAGATGGACTATTTCCATGCCTTTACAACGGGTATGGCTACCGCCGGTATCGGTGTGCTCCTATTCTCGGTCTTCTTGCTTATCTACCTTCACATCGACCAGAACTTCATGGATGAGATTGCGGAACAGCCACTTGGCTTGTATCTGAACCCGTATATTGCCGCGTTCATGGTTGCCTTGGAAGGAATTTTTTCGGGTCTGTTTGTTACCTTCCTGCTGTCAAATTATCTCGCCGCGCGCACACCCGCAAGCCGCGGCCCATGGAATCGCAAGAAGCACTCCAGCAGCCCCGAAATAATACAGTAAGTTTTAAGTTTTAAGTTATAAGTTCTAAGTTTTAAGTTTTAAGTAATAAGTAATAAGTTTTAAGTAAAGTCATCTCATCGACTGCACTTCAGCCGTCCTTGCGATCTCCCCACTTAAAACTTAACACTAATAACTTAAGACTTTCACGAGCTGCTCCCACTTAAAACTTAAAACTTATAACTTAAAACCTTTTTCAGGCGGGTTCATTGACTTCGTCCGTCTTCACCAGGTTAAGAAGAAGGAAGGTAACGAAAAGCCCGGAAAAGATCCCTTCAATGCTTACAATACAGGCGGCAATATAGGGGTTGATGAAGCGGCCATTGGGTTCGTTGGCGACGATGGATTCGAGGAACGCGGGGTTCAGCTGCATGTAGAGAAAGAGAAATGCAGCGAACGCTACTGATCCAACCGCAGCTGTGCCGATGCCCGTAAACAATCCTCTGAAATAGTGAAGATGCTCGGCATGTGTTGCACGGAACTTACGAAGGGCGGCATAAACGCCGACAACAATAATGAGCAAATTGAAAAGACGTAACTCAATCTGGTGGGATAGCCCAACCAATTGCATAAGGAGCAGGTAAGCGATAAGTCCGATGGCAATTCGCAACCCATAATTTAACGGAATTTGATCCGGATCGTTGAGAAAGCGCATAACTGAGATAGTTTGGTGAGAAATTCAATGTACCACATCGCCGATGAAAAATCAAGTGATAGACACATCAATCTTCCATTGAAATTTAGCAATTTTGCCGCATGACATTAGAAGCGTTTACTTCAAGTCTCGCACATGACGCTCCTCCTCCCGGACTTACCAAGACACTGGAGGCGCTGTGGTTCGATGGTAAGGGCGATTGGCACGCAGCACATGAGATCGCACAGGACATCACTTCATCCGAAGGCTCGTGGATACACGCATACCTGCACCGCAAAGAAGGTGATGATGGCAATGCGGGCTACTGGTACCGGCGTGCAGGCAAACCCGTGCCGCGCGTTTCGCTCGACGAAGAATGGAGACAAATCGTCTCGGCGTTGTTGTAGGCCGCGCCTGACATCACATCGTGACCTGCAACCCGGGTTTGTCGCATGATTCTTAATCACACCAAGCGCAAAGAAATATTTTTTTCCATTGCGAACGTTGCGTCTTTGCGTGTGACACGTGTGGATGGCTACGCTATACTCAATTGAACGGACCCGGCGCACAGCACTCCTGCCAATACTCAACAATCTTTCTGATGGTATCTTGCATATCCGACATTCGGGCGGGTTTGATGAAGAAGCCCTGCACACACATGGCGTAGGCGGCGTCAATGGCTTCCTTGTTGACGCCTGTGGTAAAAAACAGGTACGGTATGGACCGCAATCTTTCATTCTTGCTCACCTTGTCCCTGACCTCAAAACCGTCCATTTTCGGCATATTGATGTCTGAGAGGATCAGAAGTGGATGCTCTTCTGTCGCGTTAAGGTATTGCAGGGCGTCGTCGCCATCCGAAAAAAATATCACCCTGTTATCGAATTTCAGGTTTCTGAAAATTTCATCCAGCAGCATTTGATCTTCCTCGTCATCCTCGATCACAATAATCGGCCCCGATTTTTTCATAACGTCTGTTTAGATGATCCAAAAGCCAACCTCTTTCGACAAAACAGGGTATTACGAAAATATGATGCCAGATGCGATTCCGAAGCGTATGGGCAACCACGGAGCGCACCAGCTGTAGAAAGATGCAACAACCCGTAGAGGGATTTGCGTGAATCGTGAGGCGTGAGGCGTGAATCGTGACGCGTGAGGCGTGAATCGTGAGTGGTGAGTGGTGAGGCGTCAGCGGGTGATTCGTGGGGCGTGAATCATGAATCGTGAGGCGGATTGAAAGGTTGGAAAGGTTGGTTGGAAAAGGTTGGAAAGGTTTGAAAGGTAAAAGAGGTTGGCTTTGCAATCCCTAGAACCTTTGGTTCCTTTTACACCTTTCAGTCCGATTCACCACTCACGCGCGATAAGCAGCGCACATACCGTCAAGTCGCACTGCTCCACTCACGACTCACGATTCACGATTCACGGGAACACGCACGCCCGATCAGCAGCGCACATACCGACAAGCCGCACGCACCAACTCACCACTCACCACTCACCATTCACCTTAGTCAAATCCCAGCTTATCCAACGCGGGTCTGATCTCGGGGGCGCCCATGAAAAGATCCCACAGCAAACCCGTACGATGATTTTCGATCATCACGACGATCGGCCCTTGATCGATGGCAAGATAACGAGGAGTGTACCAGTCGTATTCTTCGCTGAAGGCATCGTAAAATCCATAAGGACCCCACATCTTGTCACCCAGACTGTCGTAGAGATATCGGATCACCTGCATCGACTCTTTAGGCGTGTAGGGGAACGACGACAATGCCGCTGTAGGTGAAATGACGCCGCGATCATTCGCCGGACTATGCCCTGCATATCCCTCCACTGAATAGCTCGCAGTAAGTCCCCAGCAGTTCTCACCATAGCCTTCAAAATCTTTCGGATTTTCAATGCAGTACTGGCGATTGATCAGCGTATGGTTTGTATTGTGCTTCCAGTAGTCGGCGTAGCGGTCTTTCAGGTTGCGCGGATCAAGACCGAGATACGAATAGTGCGACCAGAACAACGGCCCTCCATATTGCTTGTTGCCATTGTGCTCAAGCGCCAGGTGATATCCGTATTGTTCGTGGTTGGGATCATTTTCCATAGCACCGCCACGCGCCCACCCTTCATGATACACTTCCGGCGGTATGCTGTGCGTGGGAGAGGCCGCCGCAAGAATGTACATGATGAGGCATTCGTTGTAGCCGGTTACGGCGAAGTTCATTGCCCACTCATGTTTAGGCGACCAATGCCAATACAGTACGTTCTGTCCACCCCGCCGATACCAGTCCCACTCGACTTCGCGCCACAGCTTGTCGATTTTTTCGGCCATCGCTTTCTCGCCTTCGTTGCCATCTTTGAAGTATTCTCGTGCGCATAAAAGACCCTGCACGAGAAATGCCGTCTCAACAAGGTCACCGCCGTCATCTTTGGGGCTGAACGGCTTGGCCTTTCCCGTCTCGCCGTACATCCAGTGCGCCCACGCGCCGTGGAAACGATCGGCTTTTTCCAACCAGTTCACGAGTTTGTTCAGATGCGCATAGCCCTCTTGACGAGTGATGAAACCACGTTCTATTCCGACAAGGATGGCCATAATGCCGAATCCAGTGCCACCGGAGGTAATGACGTTCTTGTCGTTTTGTGGATAGACATTATCGGTATGAAAACGTTCGCGTGCTGCGCCTGACGTCGGCTCAGCCCCGTCCCAGAAGTATTGGAAGGTACGGTATTGCACAAGTGTGAGCAATGAATCATCACTCAGTTTTTCATCCGTTTGCTCCGCAACATGGTCCGTGGCGCGCTGAGGACTGCACGCAAAAGCGAGCAAAACAACAACAGGTAGAAAAAAGGCTGCGTTTTTCATAAGCGTGTCGTTAACTGGTTTATTGAAATATAAGAACCATTACCGCGTAAATCCAAGTTTATCCATCGCCGTCGATACTTCGGGGCACGACATAAACAAATCCCACAACAGACCTGTGCGATAATTTTCCATCATGACAATAATCGGACCCTGATCGATAGCCAAATAAGAATCAGCCGTCCACCCTTCCGTAAGATTGAAGGCGTCGTAAAACCCGTACGTACCCCAAAGCCTGTCGCCCAACGTGTAATAAAAAACCTTAAGTGCCTTCATGGATGCCTCCGGTGTGTAGGGCATGGAAGACAATGCTGCAGTAGGCGTAATCACGCCGAGGTCGTTCGTAGGTGAATGCGCCGAATAGCCGTTGTGATCATCGCTTGCCGTAAGACCCCAGTTCTCATCGCTATAGCCCACATAGTTTTTCGGATTCGCCACGCAGTACGCATGATTGATCCGGGTGTGATTCACATTCTGGGTCCAGTAGTTCGCGTAGGTATCCTGCAGTCCGCGCGGATCCAGGCCAAGGAAAGAATAGTGCGCAAAAAACAGCGGGCCACCATAATCGTAGCCCAGCGGGAGTTCAATATCATAGAAAGATTTTCCGTTTTTGATGGCACCATTTTGTGCCCACCCTTCGTGATAGACGGCGGCGTCTATCGTGTGCGTTGGAGAGGCTGCGGCGAGAAAATACGTAATCAACGCTTCGTTATATCCCTGTATGGGATGGTTCATCGCCCATCCTTTGTCAGGCGACCAGTGCCAGTAGAGCACATGCTGCCCTTCCCGCGTGTACCAGTCCCACTCAACGGCGTGCCACAGCGCATTGATGCGATCGATGAGCGCCTGTTCCTGGGCGTTCGTTTCGTCCAGGTACTGTCTGAATGTAAGGAGTCCCTGGATCAGAAAGGAAGTTTCAACCAGGTCGCCTCCGTTGTCGTTCGCACTAAAGGGAATCACGTCTCCGGTATTCCCGTCCATCCAGTGCGCCCATGCACCGTGGAACCGGTCAGCACTTTCGAGGAAGGTCAGTATTTTGTCGATGCGCTCGAGTCCTTGTTGTCGTGTGATGAAATTTCTTTCGATGCCGACGATCAACGCCATGATACCAAACCCCGATCCACCACTCGTCACAAGGTCGCCAGAAGTATCTCGTTCACGTGCCATGCCACTCGCGGGGTGGGCGAAATCCCAAAAGTATTTGAACGTTTGCTGCTGGACCAGCGTGAGGAGGGCTTCATCGGAGATGACCGGATGGTCGGGTGTGGGGTCAATGGTGGTATAGAAAGTAATGACCAACCCTGTAAAGTTTTCCTCCTTCGCACCTTTCAGGGCGTTGCTCATCGAAAAGGTGTACTTGTTCAGATCGCGAAGCGACGTTTCCGACGTGACGGTCAGACGTGTTCCATCATCGCTCAGTTCAAATTGAAGCGGTGTTGACGCGCCGCCGCGCACAGTGATCGTTTGATTGTTGATCGACGCCGGATCCACCGGGTCGGAAAACTGAATATGAAAATC
>CAYMWA010000149.1:0-9007 GCA_964393795.1 uncultured Roseivirgaceae bacterium | reverse complement strand
ACCCGGTTGCCGAAATGTGGCCTTCACTGCTACTGTTGACGCTGACCATTGTGTCGTGGTATTTGCGCCCAAACAGCCGGCGACTGGTAGGCCGTCAATCGTAAGGCGAGTTGTGCCCTGTATGACGAAGGTTTTGGCGTAGGCAGTTCGTGAATCGACTTTCTTTCTGATTTTGGCTATATTCGTTGTTAAACAACAACGAAGTGGGCAGGCTGCAAATCTCCTCATTATTCGAGAAAACGTTTCACATTTGCACAGGCTTTTGTGGAATGCGACTTGCCTTTTTTCTTTTGAGCTGGTGTATTGGCTCTTCACCTTCCGGCTTTGCGCAATCGCCATCGGTCACCTTTGTTCCCGTTGCGCCGGCTGAGCTCTCGAGCGCCTTTGTGCGTTGCATTCACAAAGACAGCAGGGGGTTCATGTGGTTTGGCACCGGAACGGGCCTTGTGCGGTACGATGGAACAACGGTGTATCGCTACGACCGGGCGCAGTCGTATGCGCAAACCATCACCGACAACAGAATAAACGCTATAATCGAAGATGCGAAGCACCGGCTGTGGATAGGCACAGCGCAGGGGCTTTTTATATATGTCCCAGAAAAGGACAGCTTCGTTGATGTCGATTCAATTCCGGAAAACCTCAACTATCTCAACAATCGCTATGTCAGTGCGCTGTGCAGCGATCCCAAAGGCCGCATATGGATCGGCACATTGGGAGAGGGGATGACTGTCTACGATCCGGAGACATCGCACTTTACTTATCTGGCAACAGATGCATCGGTCGACAAGGACCCTCCAAACCATTACGTCCTGTCGCTCTTAAGCCTGGGCGACCGCATCTGGGTCGGTACCAAAGGAGGATTACAGTTGTACGATGCGCGGACGATGAAACAGCTGCCATTGCCCGTAGCTGACGTCAGCCTGGCAACAAAGGAGATCACGCAGATTAGCGAGGATTTGCATGGTGATCTCTGGTTTACCACGATGGACCGTGAGATTATCAGGCTAACGCATACGGGCGAGCGCTATCGCATATTCAAAACCAGTTTGAAGCGCGGCCACCTTATGGAAGGCACAGGGAACATTCTGACCCTTGCTATGGATGGCGAAAAGGGCATGTGGATTGCGGGCGAAAATTCCGGGCTGAATTACCTGGTCGCCGGTACGGAAGAAATCATTCATTATGACGCACAGGAAGGCAATCGCCGAAGGCTGCCCACCAATTCCATCCGGTCGGTCTTTATCGATGATACAGGCATCACCTGGATAGGGACCTACAACAGGGGCGTCTACATGATCGACAACAAGGCGAAAAAATTCAATTCATGGCAGCGCACTGAATTCATGGCCGCCGGCATTAACGGAGACAACGTCAGGGGCCTCGCTGAAGATAAGGATGGGAACATATGGATCGCTTGTGATGGTGGCGGATTGGCGATACTCGACCCCGTCAGCCAGAAACTGCGTTCGCGGGAAGACATCAATCAACAACTCAAGACACGTTACCTTTCCTCTTTGCTTTTTGACGATGGCGATCATCTCTGGATAGGCACGTGGGGAAGAGGTGTGTATCATGTCGACCTGAAGTCGGGTGCGGTGCGCAATTACAAGCTTGAATCCAACGGGTTCGGTGACAACAAGGTGTACTGCCTTTATGAGGACAGCCGGAAAACGATTTGGGCGGGAAGTGTGGGCAGCGGACTTTTCTATTTCGATCCGGAGACCGCAGCATTCCGGGGCCTTAATGAGGAGGTGAGGCCCGATTATATCAAACGATCGGCCTATGTGACGACCATTCTCGAAGATGCCAACCGTTCACTGTGGGTCGGCACCCTCTACGGACTCTACCACCTTCGATATGAACGCGACCACACTTACGACGTAACGCTTTTTCAAAGGGGCACCAGGCCCGGCGAACTGAGCAGTTATGACATCCAGACCATCTATCAGGATCCTGAGATGACCTTGTGGTTCGGCACAGGCGACAGGGGATTGGCGCGGCTTTCCGGCCGTTCGACTTTTGCAAGCATCACCAAGAAGAACGGCCTCATCAGCAATACCATTCGCGGGATATTAACCGATGCACGTGGAAATATGTGGGTCAGCAGCAATGGGGGCCTTTCCAGATACACACCCGGGGAAGATGATCCCAGAAACTACACGCGTGAAGATGGACTTCCTTCCAACGAGTTTAATGGCAACGCATGCCTGAAGGCCAGCGACGGCACCTTCTATTTCGGCAGCGATCACGGCCTGGTAGCCTTTCATCCCGACAGCATACGGATCAACCCAACCGCACCGGTGGTTTACCTCACGGACCTCAAGCTGAACAATCAATCAGTAGCGATCGGTACGAAAGGATCACCCCTTGACCATCACATCAGCCTGACGTCCGCTGTCCGGTTGTCGTATGGACAGCGTTCGTTCGGCATCGACTTCGTGGCCATCAATTACGGACAGTCGTCGGGAAACAGGTATTGTTACAAACTGGATGGATTCGACGATGAATGGAATTGTGTGGGCACCGGCAACCGGGCAACGTACACGAATATTGATCCGGGAGAGTACGTTTTTCTTGTCAAAGCTTCCTCCAGCGACGGCGTTCCGAGTGAGATGCCCGCACGGCTCGAGATTACTATCGCACAGGCGCCCTGGAAAACGTGGTGGGCCTATCTTTCATACGCGTTGTTGATTTCAGGGGCAGTGTTCGTCGCGCTCAGGATGCATGTCGGACGTCTCAAGATGAAGAACCAACTGGACCTCGAGCGACTTGCCCGCGAGAAGGAGCATGCCTTTATCGAATCGAAGACACAGTTTTTCACCAACATCTCCCATGAGTTCCGCACGCCGCTGAGCCTGATTGCGATGCCATTGGAAAGCCTGAGTCAGATGGCCGATTTACCATCCACGGTGCAAGACAAGCTTGCCACCATGCGCACCAGCACAGATCAAATGAAACGGCTGGTGAACGAACTGATGGATTTTAGCAAGTTGGAAAGTGCCAGGTTCAAGTTGTACGCGCAACATGGCGACATCCTCCAAAGCATTACTGAAATTGTATCCGTCTTTCACGACCTGGCGGCAAAGAGAAAGATTCACCTCGGTATACACGCCATGGTTCCGTCGCTTGTGGGGTGGTTTGATCGTGACAAGCTTGAAAAAATCCTCGTCAACCTCCTCTCGAACGCGTTCAAGTTTACACCGGACGAAGGTCAGATTAATATCTTCATTAACGTACGGCAAGCTCCGGCAGGGGAGGACCTGGTTACGCATCGTTGCCTGGAATTGGTGATTGTCGATAACGGCATTGGCATCCCGCCCGAGGAACTGCCTTTCATTTTTGACAAGTTCTATCAGACCCGATCATCCATGAGGATTGCTAATCCCGGAACAGGGATCGGGCTATCGCTGACCAAAGGGCTGGTAGCGCTGCATCACGGCAGTGTTACGGTAGAAAGTACGCCGCATGCTGAAACGAAATTCCGGATTCTGCTTCCTGTTGACCGAGAGGCCTATCATGATGATGAAATTTGTGAGGCGCCCGGCTACGCAAATGTGAGTGGTGAAACCAAACGACGTCCCTTAGATGCGAAGGCTGACGGTGTCGCGCCGGACGAAGAGCAGGATCGCGATCATGCGCAAATTCTGCTCGTGGAAGACAACGACGAACTGCGGAAGTATATTGCGGCCGAACTACGTCAGCAATTCCGGGTGGTCGAAGCAAGAGATGGCGAAGAGGGGCTTGAAACCGCCCTGGAGAAGAGCCCGGACCTCATCATCAGTGATCTGTTGATGCCTGTCAAAAGCGGACTGGATTTGTGTCGTGAGATCAAGTCAAACATCAAGACCAGCCATATCCCGGTCATCCTGCTCACGGCGAAGGCGATGGTGGAGGATCAGATTGAAGGCATCTCCGCAGGCGCGGATGTCTATATCACCAAACCGTTCAGTATCCGGTTTCTGGTCACGCACGTGAATCAGATGATCGCCTCCCGCCAGAAGCTGTACGCCAGATTCAGCCATGACGTTTACCTGATGCCCGCCAAGGTCGCTTCCAACGAAATTGATCAGGCATTCCTGCAAAAGGCAATTGACTACATCGTCGAGAACATGCAGGATACGCAACTGGGGGTAGACGCTATTGCCAACCTGTTCAATTTGAGCCGCATGCAGGTATACCGCAAAATCAAAGCACTTACCGGGAAGTCGGCGGTAGAGTTCATCAGAATGGTGCGCGTGAAGCAGGCCGTCAAGCTCATGAACAGCCATCGATATACCCTTTCCGAAATCGCATACGAAACCGGTTTCAATTCGTCCTCCTATTTCACCCGCGTTTTCAAAGAAGAGTATGGGAAAACGCCTTCTGAATACCTGGAGCGTGCCTGATCCAGGCCTACGCGTTCGGGTGCAGGGGTGGGCATGTCTCCTTTGACGAGCACCTGACCCCTAAAAGCGCCCATCTCGCGCTCGCAGTACAGGAATTGTTTCAAAATTGACAGCAAATGTTGCGTTTTTGAAACGCTTTTCTGCCCCATATCCCCCACTTTAACGGAAACGTTTGTGCACCCGTTTGCGAAGTGCGCAAAATAATGATTCACCTTAACCAAATTCTATGAAACAACTTTTACGCACACAAATGCTCCGGAAGCGGTGGATGCGCGCGATGCGCTGCCGTATGTTGCTGGTACTGGCCCTCATGGTGTCGTCAGGTTTTTCGGCACAGGCGCAGTTTTCCGTTCGAGGCACGGTGACGGATGAGGCCGGCGGGCCGTTGCCGGGAACCAACGTGCTGGTGAAGGGATCGACCGTGGGTACCACCGCAGACGCGGAGGGCAGTTTTTCCCTTGATGTGCCCTCCGGCGATGTCGTACTGGTTTTCTCGTTCATCGGTTATGAAACCGAGGAGGTCAATATCGGAGGTCGATCGACCATCAATGTAAGCTTGTTGCCCAGTTTGAAGTCTCTCGCGGAGGTCGTTGTGGTCGGATATGGGACACAGCGTCAGGAAGCGGTCACGGGTTCCGTTGCCTCCATCAGGGGAGACGTCATGCGGGAAGTGCCGTCGGCAACGCTGTCGCAGGCATTGCAGGGGCGTTTGCCCGGAGTGGAATTCTCGCCGACTTCATCGCAGCCCGGTGCGGACATGCAAATCCGCATTCGCGGAACCCGTTCACTGACAGCCAGCAATGATCCGTTGGTCGTGCTTGATGGTATCCCCTTCGTCGGATCGCTTAGCGATATCAGTCCCAATGACATCAAGAGTATTGACGTGCTGAAAGATGCTTCCGCAACGGCCATTTACGGTTCCCGCGGAGCCAACGGGGTGATACTGGTGACCACTAACAGGGGGAAGCCAGGACAAAAGGCGACCGTCACATACAACGGCTTTTATGGCCCGAAGAAGGTTTTCGGAAAGTATCCGCTGATGTCCGGCCCGGACATGGTGAAACTCCGTGAACTGAATATCCCGTACACGAGCTACGGGCTGGACGAAGCGGAGGACGTGAATACAGATTGGCAGGACCTGATGTACCGAACGGCTGCCATTACGAGCCATGATGTGGACATTACCGGTGGGGCGGAAAAAGGCAGCTATCGTTTCGGTGCCGGGTATCTCCTCGACCAGGCCGTTATTCCGACGCAGCAGTACAGTCGATATTCATTGCGTGGCATGGTCGACCAGGAAGTCGGCGAATACTTCCGTTTTGGTATCACCACGAATAACAACTACAGCCTTACACAGGGCACACAGGTGAATGTGGGCAACCTCCTCAGACTGACGCCGGTGGCCCATCCCTTTAACGACGACGGTTCCTGGAAGCGCACCGTCCGCACCGCCATCGACGAGCCCTGGGTCTATTCAAGAGACATCGTGGAGGGCCTGAAAGACCAATGGCTCAATGAAACAAGGGGATTTGCCTCCTACAACTCACTCTATGGCGAAGTGAAAATTCCTTGGGTCGAAGGGCTGAACTACCGTGTTAATCTTGGACTGGACTTCCGGCAAAACAACGTCGGCGAGTACACGGGTGAAGGGATCATGAGTACCAACCCGACCACCGAATCGTCGGCGGCCATCAGCAACTCACATACGTTTCACTGGCTCGTCGAAAACCTGCTCTCTTATGATCGCACGATTGCGGAGAAGCACAACATCAACGTCGTTGCGCTGTACTCTGCCGAGCAAAACAAATTCAACCGCTCGCGGATTGTAGCAAAGGACATTCCTGCGGACCACTTTCAATTCTATAACCTCGGGCAGGCAGCCGGCGAAATTACCGTGCCTCCCGGCGATCAACAATATCAAATGTGGGGACTCATGTCCTGGATGGGGCGCGTCATGTATTCCTTCGATGATCGTTATATGTTGACCGCCACCGTTCGCTCCGACGGTTCTTCACGGCTTGCGCCGGGACATAAGTGGCACACGTATCCGGCGGTGTCGGTCGGATGGAATATCGCCCGAGAGTCGTTCATGCAGGGTGCCGGACCTATCGACCTGTTGAAACTTCGGGTCGGCTATGGTCAGACGTCGAACCAGGCGGTAGACCCATATAAAACACTCGGGCTTCTTAGCACGCGGCCTTACAATTTTGGAAGCGAATTTTCAACGGGGTATCTGGTAACAGAACTTCCCAGCGAACATTTGGGATGGGAATATTCCAAAACGACCAACGTCGGATTGGATTTTGCGCTGCTCGGCAACCGACTTTCCGGTACGGTGGAGTACTACATCACCAAGACAGAGGATCTTTTGTTGCGGAAGGGATTGCCTCAGACTTCCGGTGTCAGTGCAGTGACCGAGAACGTCGGCCGAACGGAAAACAAGGGCATCGAACTGGCACTCAGTGGCACCATCCTGGACAACGCTAATGGATGGACGTGGGAAGCCGGAGTGAACCTGTACGCGAACCATAATGAATTGGTCGCGCTGGCATCCGGTGCAGAACGGAATGAGGCCAACTGGTGGTTCGTGGGGCATCCCATCGATGTGATTTTCGACTATGAGAAAATCGGCCTCTGGCAGGAGGAAGATCCGCACCGCGATATACTCGAGCCTGGTACCAATACCGTTGGCATGATCAAGGTGAAGTATACGGGCAACTACAATCCTGATGGAACACCCACCCGTGCAATCGATGCGCAAGACCGGCAAATTATCAGCATGGTGCCCGACTTTCAGGGCGGCTTCAATACCCGTGTTTCGTACCGGGGATTTGACCTGAGTGCAATAGGCATCTTCAAGAGCGGTGGCATTCTGAACAGCACCCTCTACGGCGCGGGCGGCTATCTCAACTTGCTGAATGGCAGGAATGGAAATGTGAAGGTCGACTACTGGACACCCGACAACACCGATGCCAAATATCCGAATCCGGAAAGCATCAGAAGTGGGGATAACCTGAAGTACGCCTCCACGATGGGCTACTTCGATGCTTCATATCTGAAGATACGCACCATCACACTGGGATACGACTTTCATCAGCTCAAGCGATCAGACATCAATCTCCGCGTGTATGTCACAGCACAAAATCCGTTCGTGATGTTCTCACCGTATCATAAGGAGTCCGGTATGGATCCCGAAACGAACTCTTTTGGAAACGAGAACGCAGCCGTCAACCTTTCGGATGATCTGAAGCGCATTCTCACGCTGGGCACCAATACGCCCTCGACGCGGAACTACTTGATTGGTGTGAATCTGACATTCTAAGAACGACCATTATGAAACTGAGAAATATAAAAAGCCTTGCAGGAACAGCGTTGATGACGTTGTTCCTTGTCGCCTGTTCCAATATTCTTGACGAGCAGCCACGCAGCATTTACGAGCCCGGATTTTTTAAGACCGAGAAGGGCGTGTACGGCGGACTGACCTCTATGTATGCTCACCTGCGGTACATCTATGGCCAACCCTATTACTACAACACCCTCGAGACCGGCACGGACGAATACACGTGGGGTCAGAGCGCCGATGCCAATTTCAAGGTAATGGACATCAGCGGACAGGGCGAGATCACACCGACCAGTAGCCGTGCCGATGTGATATGGGGAACGGCCTTTAGCAACATCAACACCGCCAGCGGCATCATCGAGAATGCAACAGAAGTCGGCATTTCGCCAGCACTTATCGCGGAGGCACGATTCTTCCGTGCGTTCGACTACTTTCTTCTGGTGCAAACATTTGGCGGGGTGCCGCTGGATCTGGGCTCCGGCGAACTTGTCTTCAACACAACGCCCACTACTACTTCGGTGCGCAATACGGTGCCTGAAGTGTATACGAAAGCGATCTTCCCCGACCTGCTTACCGCAATCAATGACTTGCCTGCGGTGGGAAGGGTAACCGGCGGCGCTACGAAAACACTTGCGCGTCTCTACCTTGCGAAAGCGTACCTAACGTATGCATGGTGGCTGGAAAATCCGAATAACATCCCTACGTATCCGGAAACGGATCGCATTGATCCGGATGGACAAAGCGCCCAGTACTATTTTCAGCAGGCCTATGATGTGGCAACGCAAGCCATTGATGATCCGGGACCCTTTGGACTGGTAGAAACGTTTTATGATCTGCATGTGGGCGGAAACGACCGGAACAAGGAGATGTTGCTGTATGCCGACCACACACAAGAAAGTGAATTCTATAACGGCACCTGTCTTAACTGTTTTGCCAGCACAGACGAAAGCGGAAACTCGGCTGTGTGGATGGTCACCTGGAACTACACAGAAATCCGGAGCGCAGCTAATCCAGATGGGACAACCGGTGTAAGTTCGGTTCAACGAGAAGCAGCGCAGGGGTTGGGACGTCCCTGGACGCGGATGAGTCCAACCATCGGTGCACTGGAGAACACGTTTGCTGACAAGACACTGGATTCGCGCTACGATGGTACCTTTGCTACCGTATATCGTGGCAATTGGCCCAAAGGTGGCGTGACAAATGAAGTCCTTTACAATGCCAACAACATGCCCGTTGCTCCGGGTGATCCGATCCTTAGTTTTCTTGACGATGAAACGGAAGC
>CAYMWA010000148.1:7539-9135 GCA_964393795.1 uncultured Roseivirgaceae bacterium | reverse complement strand
GGTGTTGGGATCAGCAGTGGAAACTCAAGGCATACACTTCCCCGATTGCCAACTGCCAACTGCCAACCACCAATTGCCAAAGGCCAACCACCAAAAGCCAACCACCAACTGCCAAAGGCCAACCGCCAACTGCCAAAAGCCAACCGCCAACCGCCAACTGCCAAAAGCCAATCATCATGTCCATTTCCATACGCTTCGCATGCTTCCTCCTCCTCTCGTTCTTTTCCAGTACTTCTTTTGTTCTGGGACAGGAGATCAATCAGCAGGCGCTTCCGGAGAAGACGCGTATCCTTTTTGTGCTCGATGGTTCGGGGAGCATGAACGCGGAATGGGGTGGCGGACAGTCGCGCATGGACATCGCAAAATCAATCCTGAGCAATCTTGTCGATTCACTCCGGGTGAACCCGAAACTGGAACTGGCCCTCCGCGTATACGGACACCGTTATTCCCGCCAGGCCAACAACTGCACCGACAGCAAACTGGAGGTTCCCTTTGCCCCGAATAACCACAACCGCATCATTGCCGAGATCAAAGACATCACACCTCGGGGCACAACGCCGATCACCTATTCCCTGCTGCAGGCGGCATCGGATTTTCCGGAGGGATCGGGCTACCGCAACATTCTCATCCTGATCACTGACGGTGTCGAATCTTGCGGCGGCGATCCTTGCCAGGCATCCATCGAATTACAGAAAAAAGGTGTGTTTCTGAGACCCTACATCATCGGCCTTGGCGTTCCCGGCGGCCGGGCGCTCGATTGTGTCGGCAAATTCATCGACGCCAAGGATGCCAACGCTTTCAACAAGGTGTTGAATGAATCCATTGAAACTACCTTTGCAAAAACAACGGTCAGCGTGGAGCTTCTCGACGGCAACAACGAACCGGTTGAAACCAACATCAATGTCACATTTCTGAACAGCATGACGGGCACCGCCGCCTATGAGTTCGTACACTATCTCGACCCTGCGGGGAAGCCGGATTCCGTTCAGATAGACCCGGTGAGAAACTATGACGTCGTCGTCAACACGCTGCCTCCCGTCGTGCGTCGCGACCTGAATATTATCAACGGTCAGCACAATGTCATCCGCATTCCTGTACCCCAGGGATCACTCATTGTGAGACCGGAAGGGCGCGGCAATCCGTTTTCCGCCGCCGTGCGGCAACGCGGGCATGGACAGATCCTGCACATTCAAAACAGCAACGACCGCGTGCGCTATCTTCAGGGAGACTACGCGGTCGAAACGCTTACGCTTCCACGACGCATATTTCCCGTTTCTATAGAGGCAGGAAAAACCACGACGATAACACTACCGTCACCAGGGGCCGTCAACATTAACACACTGGCGGTCGGCTTCGGCAGTGTTTTTGAAATCCTGGACGACGGCACAACGCAGTGGGTATGCACACTCGACCAAAATCGCTCGCGACACTTCCTGAACCTGCTGCCCGGTCACTACAAACTGGCCTTTCGTGCACGTCGCAGTCGCGGAAGTAAGTATACCGCCATCAAGACTTTCCGCGTGACGGCGGGAGGGACGTTGAATTTGAATATGTTCTGAGGTTTTGAAGGTTGGAAAGGTGGGAGGTTGGAAAGGT
>CAYMWA010000148.1:0-7439 GCA_964393795.1 uncultured Roseivirgaceae bacterium | reverse complement strand
AATTTGAATATGTTCTGAGGTTTTGAAGGTTGGAAAGGTGGGAGGTTGGAAAGGTGGGAAGGTTTGGGGGATGAAATTGCGTAAGGGTGCTGGTCGTTCAAAATATATTTCCGACTTTCGCGACGGACTGTCAGTCGGTCTACAGCTGACAGCCGGCAGGGACTGTGGACAAACGCAACGATTATGAAATACACATTCACCGAGAAGAAAGATACCCGTTCCGGCTTTGGCGCCGGGCTTCATGAACTGGGAGGCCAGAATTCGTCAGTGGTGGCGCTTTGCGCTGACCTGACCGGATCGTTGAAGATGGATGCCTTCAAGAAAGCATTTCCCGACCGGTTTTTTCAGGTTGGCATCGCCGAGGCCAACATGATGGGCATCGCAGCAGGGATGACCATCGGCGGGAAAATTCCCTTTACCGGTACATTTGCCAATTTCTCCACCGGTCGCGTGTACGACCAGATCCGCCAGTCCATCGCCTATTCCGGGAAAAATGTGAAGATTTGTGCATCGCACGCGGGGGTGACGCTGGGGGAAGACGGCGCTACGCACCAGATCCTCGAAGATATTGGAATGATGCGCATGCTGCCTGGTATGACGGTGATCGTGCCTTGCGACTACAATCAGACGCGCCTTGCAACCCTTGCCCTCGGCGAACACCAGGGTCCGGCCTACCTGCGTTTTGGCCGCCCCAGCTGGCCTATCTTTACGGCTGCTGACCGCCCTTTCACCATTGGAAAGGCGGACAAGATGATCGACGGGACGGATGTCACCATCCTGGCTTGCGGCCACCTCGTGTGGTCTGCGATTGAAGCAGAAGAGAAGCTGGCCGAAAAAGGCATCAGCGTTGAATTGATCAACATCCACACGATCAAGCCGCTCGACGTCGAAGCCATCCTCGCATCGGTGCAGAAAACGAAATGCGTGGTGACCTGCGAAGAACACCAGGTGAACGGCGGACTGGGTGACTGCGTGGCTCAGGTGCTCACACGGTTCTTTCCGGCACCGCAAGAACTTGTTGCTGTGAATGACAGCTTCGGCGAGAGCGGCACACCCGCGCAACTCCTCTCCAAGTATGGTCTTGGTCCCGATAATATCGTCGAAGCAGTTGGCAAAGTGCTGAAACGGAAGAAAGCCTGATCCTTCACTCTCCTACCATCGCTTTTAGTCTCGAGGCAAACTCATAGACGCACCAGTTTTTTACCTGGATTCTGGGCAGGGCAAAAATATCGTCTTCAGGCGTAACCGGCCTGCCTTCGGTGGAGACAGCAAACTGAAAACCTGTCCGCTTCAGCAGCGCCTGTGTGACTCCATTGAAGTTTCCATAAGGATAGGCAAAGCCATCAACAGTTTTCCCAAGCCACTGCTCGATCTCTCTCTTGCTCTCGCGCAATTCGAACGCCTGGTCATCGACACTCTGGGTTGAAAGCATCGGGTGATGCACGGTATGTGCTCCGATGGAAAACAGTGGATTGTCAGCCAGTATCTGAATCTCGCGTACAGACATTGTCGCCCCTTCGCCGGAGAATGTTTCAACAAATCCCGACCATTGCTGAATCATCGCCAGCACGTTTTGCTGTTCCGTATGATGCAGACACCGG
This sequence comes from uncultured Roseivirgaceae bacterium, assembly GCA_964393795.1. GTDB lineage: Bacteria > Bacteroidota > Bacteroidia > Cytophagales > Cyclobacteriaceae > Chryseosolibacter. The sequence continues at coordinate 5,838 of CAYMWA010000148.1, read as the reverse complement.
ATGTGATCGCACAACAGCCTGTACAGTGCGATGCGCTCATTTCGCACGGGCTGGTTGTGATTCCATGACCTGATCTGGTTGCGTAGCCGGGCGTTGAGGTTGCGGTCATGCTCGAACGTGAACCGCACCTTACGCGAGCCGATCGTTATTTCGAAGTCCCTCGGAAGGACATCCGTATGAAAAACGATTTCCTGCAGCGCATCCCACCAGTATACATGCCGTTGTTGCGCAGCGTTCGTCGCAACGAAAAACGTTGCGGGCAATGCATGCCAGTCAAGCAATGGTGCCGCATTGGTGTAGTTGTCCTTGAAACCATCGTCAAACGTGATCGCCACTGTCTTGCTGAACTTGCGTGCGGCCCGTAACCCATCGGCGAGCGCAGAAATGGGCACAACATTGAAGTTCTTTTTCAAGTACTCCATTTGATCATAAAAGTGATGGGGATGCACTGTGAACTCCCAGGGATCACATCTCCGGTTGCAGACCTGACGATACATCAGGATAACCATATTGTTCTGACGCAACTTTCTGATCCGATCGATGATCCCTTTGAGCATATTCGTTCACGGTGTCCTCCACTTCTGTCGCAAGAAGCCTCCACTTATGTGCTCCGACGATCAAAAACACATTCCCATCTGGCGCAGATAAACGCCGTTCAACGCAAATGCGCTGTTCTGATCGAAAATTCCGGCAAATGAAATGACTCGCGCGCGTACATCGCTCTGTGAACAGGATGGCCTTCTTTCAGCAAATGGGGAATATGCACCACGAACGGACCTGTCACTCAGGCGTATCCCCAAACGGTTTTGATGCTTCTCCTCGTCTTCTGTATCTTGGTTTCCAAAACCAATACCATGCGCACATTACTTTTATTCTTGTTTCTGGCGGGATTTCACCTGAATGTCTTAAGCCAGACCATTTCGGGGTTTTCAAAAGAATCCACCGCGGCACAGATCGCATTGGAAAAGAAGTTCGATCAATCGCTTCAGGCAGATAATTTTGACGCATGGATGAAGAAACTCTCGGCACGACCTCACCACCTGGGTTCACCTTTTGGAAAAGAGACCGCGGAGTTCATTCGCGATCAGTTTCGAAGTTGGGGATATGATGCAGAGGTCGAAACTTTTCACGTGCTCTTCCCAACGCCGCGCATCCGCTTGCTGGAGATGACCACTCCCAGGAAATACAAGGCGCGATTGAAAGAAAAAGTCGTAAAAGAAGACACTCATTCCGGCTACGTCAAGGAGCAACTGCCACCGTACAATTGTTGGTCGGCCGATGGCGATGTCACAGCCGAACTGGTATACGTGAACTACGGCCTGCCCGAGGATTACGAGGAACTTGCCAGAATGGGTATCGACGTTCGGGGCAAGATTGTGATCGCGCGCTACGGTAATTCGTGGCGTGGCATCAAGCCAAAGGTCGCACAGGAGCACGGCGCCATTGGCTGCATTCTCTATTCCGATCCAAAAGAAGACGGTTACTTTCAGGGCGACGTATATCCCGAGGGCCCCTATAAGAATGAATCCGGCGCTCAGCGCGGTGCTGTCATCGACCTTCCGGTTGCACCAGGCGATCCGTTGACGCCGGGATATGGCGCCACTGCCGATGCGGAAAGAATAGAACGTCAAACCTCCATCGCATTGTTGAAAATTCCGGTGCTACCCATCTCCTATGGCGATGCATTGCCATTGCTTGCCGCGATGAAGGGCCCCGTTGCACCACCATCGTGGCGCGGCGCCCTGCCCCTCACCTACCATGTCGGACCCGGCCCGGCGCGTGTTCATTTACAGCTGGCTTTCAACTGGGATATTGTGCCCTGTTACAACGTCATCGCGCGATTGAAGGGAGCGGTGTACCCCGATGAATGGGTTATCCGCGGCAACCATCACGACGCCTGGGTGTATGGCGCGAGCGATCCCATCAGCGGACTCGCCGCACTGATGGAAGAAGCACGCGCCGTCTCCGAACTCGTCAAAGGCGGATGGAAGCCTAAACGCACGATCATCTATTGTGCATGGGACGGAGAAGAGCCCGGTTTGATAGGTTCAACGGAATGGGTCGAGATGCACGCCGATGCACTGAGGAAGCATGCCGTAGCCTATATCAATACCGATGGTAACTCCAGGGGTTTCCTGTACGCGGGCGGATCACATACACTGGAGACATTTATGTCGGAAGTAGCCCGGGACGTTACCGACCCGCAGACTGGTGTTAGTGTGCTTGAGCGCGCGCTATCGCGCGATGCCGTCAATGCCCGCCATACGGATGCGCGAAAAGAAGTCCTCCATCGGAAAAAACTAAAACTCGGGGCATTGGGATCAGGATCGGATTATTCACCTTTTATCCAACACGTAGGTATCCCTTCACTCAATCTCGCTTACGGCGGTGAAGGGAGTGGTGGCGAATACCATTCCATGTATGATTCTTATGACCACTATCGGCGATTCAAAGACCCGGAATTCGCCTACGGCGTGACGCTCACCAAAACTGCGGGGAGGGCAACGCTCAGACTCGCCGATGCCGGACGTCTGCCCTTCGACTTTAAGGCGCTTTACCAAACCGCTGAGACCTATCTGGAAGAAGTGATGAACTTGCTTGACGACATCCGGGAGGAAACGAAAATTGAAAACCAAATGATCGAGGACCACCGGTTCGCTTACGCCGCCGACCCCGTGAAAAATACCGTGCTCCCGGAAGCGAAGCCCCCCGTACCGTATCTTGACTTTTCGCCCTTGCGCAATGCATTGGCCAGATTAGCGGCCACGGTGCAGACGCTGTCGCCGTCAGAGACAACCGGCGCGCCAACCGATATTGAGGCGGTCAATGCGCTGTTCTACCGGGCCGAACAGCAGCTGCTTGTCGACACCGGCCTTCCGCGCCGCCCGTGGTACCGCCACACACTGTATGCGCCCGGGTATTATACAGGCTATGGGGTGAAGACCCTGCCGGGCATCAGGGAGGCGATTGAACAGCGTAACTGGCAGGAGGCGCGGGAACAAATCAGCGTCGTTGAGCAGGCCCTGGTACGGTACACCGACACGCTGGAGGAGGCCGCGAAATACATGAAGCCTTAACATCTGCAGCGTGGAGGGCATCTGTCCGTCCGCATCGACCATGAGAAAGAAGAAAAAATCGTTGCCGCAGAAGAAATTCTCCGTTTATTTGGACATCGCGCCATCGCAACAACCGATTTGCCTATGGAACTGACGTACAAAGTTATTCAGGATGCGGAGGGTTTCGAAGCCTTTCGCTCCCTCCTCAAGCGCTCGGAACTTCCGTCCGACGATCTGGACTATCAGCGGGACCTGCTGCTCGGCTACTATGAAGGAGACGAACTTGCCGGCACCGGTGCACTTGAGATATACGAACCTTTTGCCCTCCTGCGATCGTTGTCAGTGAAAATGGGCATACGCGGAAAAGCGGTAGGCACAACGATCACCGAGTACCTGCTGGCGGAAGCAAAAGCGAGAAACCTGAAGACAATTTACCTGTTGACGGAAACTGCCCATGGCTTTTTTCTGAAGAAAGGTTTCGAAGATGTCAGCCGCGAAGATGTTCCTGAAGAGGTGAAGCGCTCCAGGGAATTCACTGCGTCGTGTCCTCCTTCCGCAGCGGTGATGAAGTTGGAAATTGGAAATTAGATGTTGGATGTTGACCAACATTCGTTCCACTGTCGTTCTTTCCACACAGGGTCGCTATCCACCTAAAACTTACAACTTAAAACTTAAAACTTTTCTTACATTTGCGCTTCATTCGTAAACCATGAAGCTGAATAAGTATTTCGTAATCGATTTCGATAGCACGTTCACAAAAGTAGAAGCATTTGATGTTCTCGCGGAGATCTCTCTGAAGGATCATCCCGAGAAGGAACAACGCATCAAAGCCATCCATAAGATCACCAATCAGGGTATGGACGGAAGTCTGTCCTTTCGTGATTCACTCGAACAGCGCCTCACGTTGCTGGCGCCCACGCGTGCCCACCTCGGACCACTCATTCAGCGGCTGAAGGAAAGTATCTCTGAATCGTTCAAGCGCAACAAGGAATTCTTTCAGACACATGCCGACAACATCTACATCATCTCAAACGGCTTCAGAGAATTCATCGTGCCTATCGTGACCGAATACGGCATCAAACCTGAAAACGTCCTCGCCAACGAGTTTCGCTTTGACGAAGCAGGCAAGGTGATCGGCTTCGATACCGATAACCCGCTGTCGGCAAACGGCGGTAAGGTTACCCAACTGAAGAAACTAAACCTTCCCGGTGACGTATATGTGATCGGTGACGGGTATACCGATTACGAGATTAAACTCGCCGGACTCGCGAACCGGTTTTACGCATTCACGGAAAATGTCACCCGCGAAAACATCCAGGAAAAAGCCGACCACATCACGCCAAGCCTTGACGAATTCTTATACCTCAACAAATTGAACACCGCCATCTCTTATCCGAAAAACAGGATCAACGTTTTGCTGCTCGAAAATGTGCATCCTGTAGCGGTGGAGCTCCTGAAGGCAGAGGGCTTCAACGTCGAAACGCATCCTGCAGCACTCTCCGAGGACGAGTTGTGCGAAAAAATAAAGAACGTTTCCGTTCTCGGCATTCGCTCGAAAACGCAGGTAACGCCAAAGGTGCTCGAAAACGCGAACCGCCTCATGGTCATCGGCGCCTTTTGCATCGGCACGAATCAAATCGCGCTCGCAGAAGCGACGCGCAAAGGTGTCGCCGTGTTTAACGCGCCTTTCAGTAACACACGTTCAGTTGTCGAACTGGCAATCGCGGAAATGGTCATGCTCATGCGCAACATCACCGATAAATCAGTGAAGATGCATCAGGGCGTTTGGGACAAATCCGCCAAAGGAAGCTTCGAAGTGAGGGGAAAAAATCTCGGACTGATCGGTTATGGCAATATCGGCACACAACTTTCGGTGCTGGCCGAATCCATGGGCATGAAGGTGCTCTATTACGACAGGGAAGAAAAACTATCACTTGGCAATGCGGTCAAGTGCAAGACGATGAACGAAGTGCTCAAGAAAGCCGACGTCATTTCACTGCACGTGGATGGCCGCCCTTCCAATGAAAACCTGATTGGCGAAGCGCAGTTCAACCTCATGAAAAAGGGCGTGATCTTCATCAACCTGAGCCGTGGTCACGTCGTCGATATCCAGGCTTTGAAGAAAAATATTCTCAGTGGAAAGATTGCCGGTTGCGCCGTAGATGTATTCCCGCAGGAACCCGCCAGCAATCAGGAGGAATTTAAGTCGGAATTGCGCGGCCTTCCCAACACCATCCTTACGCCGCATATCGGAGGTAGTACAGTAGAGGCGCAGGAGAACATCGGAAACTTCGTGCCGTCAAAGATTATGGATTATATCAATACGGGGAGCACATCGAACAGCGTGAACTTTCCGAACCTGACGCTTCCTATTCTGGAGAATGCACACAGGCTGATCCATATACACAACAACGTACCGGGCATACTCGCGCGTATTAACCAGGTATTGGCTGACCACGACATCAACATCGTTGGACAGTACCTGAAGACCAACGAATCAATCGGCTATGTGATCACCGACATCGCGAAGAACTACGACAAGGAAGTCATTAAGAAACTGCGGGCCATCGATCATACGATTAAGTTCCGCATGCTATATTAAGTTTTAAGTGGTAAGTGGTAAGTGGTAAGTTGACATTTCTGTATGCAAAAACGTCTCGGCTTCACCAAGACGTTTCAAAACTTAAAACTTACTACTTAAAACTTAAAACCTAAAAAAGTTCCCACTGGATTTGGTGAGGTGTTTCTGAACCCCATAAAAGACAAGTTTTGAGCTGCCGTC
>CAYMWA010000147.1:5380-9135 GCA_964393795.1 uncultured Roseivirgaceae bacterium | reverse complement strand
GAAGTATCGGCGGCCTTGCCGGTCAGGACTAACTTCTGCCGCTCCTCAATTGAGGTGTAACTGAGGTTGGAAATTCCCAAATACTGAATGGTGAACAGAGAACCCAGAACACCGCCAATGCCGGCAATCACTACAATCGCGAGAAATAGTACAGAACGCTTCATATCCAGATTCCTTTATCAGTAAGTTAACGTTTATTTTATCAAAATGGCTTCAGCTAATAAAAAAAAGGCGCCCCGTTGCCAGGACGCCTTTAACCTACTAAACTTAAACCCCTATCTTCACAAGTTACGTGCTTTTGCCGGAGCGATATGGCGATCTCCGTGGCACGTTACGCTACCTTAATCGTTGTTTTTGCGAGTTTCTTCTCGTCTTTTGGTATCACAACCTCGAGGATACCGTTCTCGTACTTTGCCTCGATGTGTTCTCCATCGATGTTGTCAGGCAGCACGAATTCACGTCTGAAAGTCCCATAGCGTGTTTCTATCGAACGATAACGCTTTTCGTCCTTTTCCTGCCTGAATTTTCGCTCGCCGCTGATCACGAGTCTGTCATGATCCAATTCAATCTTGAAGTCACCTTTCTCCACGCCCGGAGCTTCCACATAGACTCCAAAAGATTTTTCATTTTCAATGATATCCACTTTGGGCACAAAGGAATAAGCCGATCCGCCCAAGCGGCCTGCGGACTCGTTGAAAAAGCGGTCCACTAGTTGACTGAATGACGTCGGTACGAAGTCATCCAACACGGAGTTATAACGCACGATACTCATAGTTATTGTTGTTTTAATTTCCCTAATGATTTCGCCCAGCCATAGAGAGAATAACGTGCCGCTTCCTTTTTCAGGACATTTTGTCGTGTTTTTGTGAATTTATCGCTGTTTCCTATGTCATTATGTCTTAATAACGCTAAAATGGATGTTAAATACATGTAAAAATGCCTGTTAAAAGGCAGGTTGAATGCGAGTTTGAAGTAAGTAAAAGCGGCTTCGGACGACGTGCAATCCTACTTGCATGCAACTTGTATCTAAACATGCATTTAAACTGGAATTTAAACTGGAATCTAGACTGGCATTCTCAATCAAACCGTATAGCCTTCATCGGCGTAATCCGGGAAATGGCCATGGTGGGAAGTAGCAGAACGAGCGTGACGATTCCGAGAGTGATAAGGTTGAGGATGAGTACAATTTCCCAATGCCAGCTGATGGGAACAAAGCTCATATAGTAATCGCGTGGATTCAATTCGATCAGTTTGAATTTATCCTGAATGAAACAAAGGCCGAGGCCGACGATATTCCCCCACATCAGCCCTTTCAGGATCAGGTTGATGCCATTGTACACAAAGATTGACCTGATCAGTCCGTTGCTGGCACCCAGCGCCTTGAGCATACCGATCATTTGCGTTCGTTCCATCACAAGGATCAACACAATAGAGATCATGTTCACACACACCACGGTCAGGATGATGCCGAGCAATATATTGACTTGCCTGCTGAGCAATTCCAACCATTCAAACACCTGGATAAACCGGTCACTGACGCGTTCAATGTTCAGGTCATAGTCCATCATCTGACCGATGGCAATGCCGGCGTTGTCGATCTGGCTCGGGTCTTTGACAAAAACTTCCAGTCCGCCCGCGACACTGTCGGGCCAGTCGTTGAGCCGCTGAATCAATCCGATGTCGCTAATGATCACGCGGCTGTCGAAGTACTCCGACAGATTCGTCTCATAAATGCCCGAAACTTTTAGTCGCCGAAACCGTGGCGGGTTTTGAAAAAAGTGCACGATGATCTCGTCGCCAACATCCTTGTCGAGTTTCGCCGCGATCGTCTTGCTGAGCACGACTTCGTTAGAGTAGCCTGAATCCGGAAAGTGAACAAATTCGCCGCTCACCATATTTTCGCGAAACGATGCGAGGTCAAAACTTTTTCCAACGCCCTTAATGAGTACGCCAAGTGCTTCATCGTCCGTTTTCACAACGCCTACCTTATGCGCAAATTCCTGAATATGCCGGATAAAAGGATACTCGTCCTGGTGTTTGTAAAGGTCGATCTTGAAATCCATCGGCTGTTCTTCCGTTGAATTGTTCATCGAAAACCGGGTGATCAGCAGGTGACCACTGAAGCTGTATATTTTGTCCTTGACCGTTTCCTGGAAACCCTTCATGATCAGAAACGAGACGATGGCGGCGGCAAGGCCAATCGCGATGCTGATGAGGGCGATCTTGTGGATGGTGGAAGAGAAGCCTTCCTGGTGACCCCGGCTAATTCTTTTGGATATGAAATAGGATAGATTCAATTTTGTTAACTTTTCACCGGAAAGCGTCCGTGCAAAATAGCGATAACTCCCCAACTACCCGAGTTTACCCGAAAATTATGAAAAATATAAAATTGGTCCCCTTTCTGTTTGTAATGATGGTTGCCGTTCAGTGCAGCAACAAACCTGCCTCTTCCGACGCTGAAGCTCCTGGCGTACTTACCGCTTCGCCGCAGGTGATCGTCGGCGCGGCGCAGTTCGATCAGTATCTTCCCGCGCTGCAGCACAAGCGCGTCGCCCTGGTCGTCAATCATACTTCCCTTGTCGGGGATACACATCTGGCGGATACGCTGATGTCGCAAGGAGTGACAATCCAAAAAGTATTTGCGCCGGAACACGGCTTTCGCGGAGCAGCAGCAGACGGCGAAAAGATCAAGGATGCGATCGACGCAAAAACGGGCCTGCCGATCGTCTCGCTCTACGGAAGCAACCGCAAGCCTACAGCGGAACAACTCGCGGACGTCGATGTCGTTGTCTTCGACATTCAGGATGTTGGGACACGCTTCTACACGTACATCAGTACGATGCACTATGTGATGGAAGCTTGTGCGGAGCAAGGCAAAAAAATGTTCGTGCTCGACCGACCCAATCCAAACGGCGACTATATCGATGGTCCCATCCGCGTGCCCGAACTCAAGTCCTTCGTCGGGATGCATCCCCTCCCGATCGTCCACGGGTTGACGGTGGGCGAACTGGCGCGCATGATCAACGGCGAAGGCTGGCTCGAAAATGGTGTGCAGTGCGATGTCACCATTGTTCCGGTCAAGCATTGGACTCATCAGGACGCTTACTCACTGCCGGTGAAACCTTCACCCAACCTCCCCAACGACCAGGCCATCAGGCTCTACCCTTCCCTGTGCCTGTTTGAAGGGACGGTGATCAGTGTCGGAAGAGGCACGCAAATTCCCTTTTTGATTATTGGCAATCCGAAGTTTACAGACATGCCTTTCAGCTTCACGCCAAAAGCGATACCAGGGATGTCCAATTATCCCCCGCATGAAAATGAAACCTGTTATGGGCTCGATTTGAGAAACGTTGAAGTGAAACCGGAAATCAACCTCGACTATCTCCTTGAGTTTTATGCCAAGTATCCCGAGAAAGACAAGTTTTTTACAGGTTCATTTGACCGCCTTGCCGGGACGCCTGTGCTGAAACAACAGATCAAAGACGGTTTGAACGAAGACCAGATCAAAGCGACCTGGCAAGAAGGACTTGATGAGTATCGGAAGATGAGGGAACAATATCTGCTCTATCCGTAAATGGCGGTTGGCGGTTGGCGGTTGGCCGTTGGCGATTGGCTGTTGGCGCGCGACTTATGAAACGAACCAAATAGTTGCGTTCATCGGCACTTGCCAATGTGCTTCAGCATGGAGGAACAAATTTTTACTTTCCCTAATCAATGCCGCCAGAATCCAATGACCGTACCCGGCCAACAACCAA
>CAYMWA010000147.1:0-5280 GCA_964393795.1 uncultured Roseivirgaceae bacterium | reverse complement strand
AGCCAACCACTATGACTAAATCAGAAAAAGTCACCGACATACTTCGCATTCTCGACAAATACTTTCCCGACCCCGACATTCCGTTGGATCACAAAGATCCGTACACCCTGTTGATCGCTGTGTTGCTGTCGGCGCAATGTACTGATGAGCGCGTAAACAAGACGACCCCGTACCTCTTCAGTCTTGCAGACAATCCGTATGACATGGCGAAGATTCCGGTAGACGAGATTCGCGAAATCATCAAGCCTTGCGGCCTGTCGCCGGCAAAATCGAAAGCAATCAGCAAACTTTCACAGATACTAATCGACAAACACAACGGCAAAGTACCAGACACCTTTGAAGAACTGGAAGCCTTACCCGGTGTCGGACATAAGACTGCATCCGTTGTGATGACGCAAATCTTCAAGAAGCCCGCCTTCCCGGTGGACACGCACATTCACCGGCTGGCATACCGATGGGGCTTATCCAGCGGAAAAAGTGTTGAACAAACCGAACGCGATCTGAAACGACTCATCCCACAGGAGAAATGGGACAAAGCCCATCTGCAGATCATCTACTTCGGAAGAAAATACTGCCCCGCCCGAAACCACGATTGGCAAAAATGTCCAATATGCTCGAAACATATGCGGAGAACCTTGCGAGATTGATGTCCGATTAAACCGTTGGCTTACCCAAACACAAACACCCGACTTCGCTTCCGCCCTAATGCCAACGCAAGCTTCGTCGGGCAAAGCACTAACACATTAACACATTAACACATTGACCTCAACACCCGACTTCGCTGCCGCCCTAATGCCAACGCAAACTTCGTCGGGCAAAGCATTAACACATTAACACATTAACACCTTAACACACTAACACATTAACACATTAACACACATTAACATGAACCTCATCTTCATGGGCACCCCCGAATTTGCCGTTCCTAGTCTTGAGATCCTCATCCAGCATAACATGAATGTCGTTGCCGTCATCACCAGTCCGGATAAACCACAAGGTCGCGGTCAGAAAGTCGTTCATTCGCCCGTAAAAACATGTGCGTTGAAACACGGCATCCCGGTGTTGCAGCCGCCGAACCTTAAGTCGCCGGCCTTCCAGGACGAGCTGAGAAGTCTGCAGGCTGACCTTCAGGTAGTCGTCGCGTTTCGCATGCTGCCGGAAGCAGTCTGGAGCATGCCGCCGCTGGGAACGTTCAACCTTCACGCTTCCCTTCTTCCGCAATACCGCGGCGCGGCACCGATCAACTGGGCGATCATCAATGGCGAAAAGGAGACGGGCGTCACCACCTTTTTTCTCAGGCACGACATCGACACCGGTCACATTATCTTTCAGGAAAAAGAGCCGATCCACCCCGACGACAACGCCGGAACGCTGTATGAGCGACTCATGCACAAGGGCGCCGCGCTGGTGTTGAAAACGGTCAACGCGATCCAGTCTGGAGACTATTCCACCCGACCGCAACCGGAAGAGGGGGTGGTCAGGCATGCGCCGAAAATATTCAAGGATACCTGCGAGATCCGGTGGAACCAATCCACGCGCGATGTAATCAACTTTATTCGCGGACTAAGTCCGTATCCCGGCGCCTGGATGTCGCTGGCGGGTAAGACGTTCAAAGTCCACGGGGTGTCAGACCCGGGCGAGCATGCAGGAGAAGCAAGTGTGGGCGAATATGTAACAAACAACAAAAATTATCTCTATTTTAAGACCAAAGACGGCTGGATCTCCATCGAAGAATGGCAGCCGGAAGGAAAGAAGAGAATGTCGGTAGAAGAATTTTTTCGAGGAAACAAGTTATGATGATTGTCTCAGCCATCGCCGCCCTTTCAAAAAACCGCGTCATCGGAAAGAACAATGACCTTCCGTGGCGCCTTCCGGATGATATGAAACACTTCATGGAGACCACAAAGGGACACCATGTAATCATGGGGCGGAAGAATTACGATTCACTACTCGACAGGTTTAAACCGCTTCCCGACAGAACCAACATGGTCATCACACGTCAGCAAAACTTTGTGGCACCGGGGTGCATTGTGTTGCACAGCGTGGAAGCAGGCCTGGAGATTGCGCGAAAGAACGGCGAACGCGAATGCTTCATCATCGGCGGCGCAGAAATCTACACGTTAGCGATGCCTTTGACTACCCGGCTCTACCTAACGGAAATCGATGCGGCGATTGACGGCGACACATATTTTCCGGAAATCATACCGGAAGAATGGAAAGAAGTCAGCCGGATGCACCATGCCGCTGATGAGCGACATGCGTATCCGTTCGATATTGTGGTATATGATAGGGAAAAAAATTGGCAATAGGCGGTTGGTGGTTGGTGGTTGGTGGTTGGTGGTTGGTGGTTGGTGGTTGGCGATTGGCGATTGGCGGTTGGTGGTTGGCAAAGAACTCTAATCCGACTATGGCATCTTTGAACAGCTATGGCATCCTTAAATAATAAAGTAATTTGGTTGACCGGTGCTTCATCGGGCATTGGCGAGGCACTCGCCTATGCACTGGCGCACCGCGGAGCACGGCTCATCCTGTCTGCGCGGCGGAAGGAGGAGCTCGAGCGAGTAAAGGGCAACTGTCCTGCGGCGGCCCAGCCCGGCATACGCGTGCTTCCGCTTGACCTCGAAAAGCCGGATACGTTGCAGTTATCCACAGAGGCCGCCGTACAACTATTTGGCCACATCGACATCCTCATCAACAACGGTGGCATCAGTCAGCGAAGCCTGGTGGCACAGACGGCGCTCTCCGTAGATCGCCGGCTGATGGAAGTCAACTACTTCGGCAGTATCGCGCTTACAAAATACCTTCTGCCTCACTTCATCGCGCGCAAGCAGGGCCACTTTGTCAACGTCAGCAGCGTGACCGGAAAATTCGGCACACGCTACCGGTCGGGCTATGCGGCATCGAAACATGCATTGCACGGCTTTTTTGATGCCGTTCGGGCTGAGCACTACAAAGACAACATCAAGGTCACGATGATCTGTCCGGGGTTTATTCACACGCCAATTACGCTTTCGGCCCTGACCGCCGACGGCACACCCCTCAACAAAATGGACGAAGCGCAGTTCAAAGGCAAACCCGCAGATTGGTGTGCCACCAGAATCGTATCCGCCATCGAAAAGAGCAAAGAGGAAGTGTACATCGGCGGCAGGGAAGTGCTGGGCGTTTACGTGAAACGATTCTTCCCCCGCCTCTTCTCGAGGATTATTCGGAACGTGTCGGTGCGATAGCGTGGGTGCGACTTAGCGGAAGTGCGGATAGCTGAGACGAGTGGTGAGTGGGGTTGTGCGGCTTAATCGTCAGTGCTTTGTGGTTGTATGGTGCGTGGGCTTTCGTGAATCGTGAATCGTGAGTCGTGAGTCGTGAGTGGGGGCGCAGGGCTTTACGGGAATCGATTTGTTCTTATGTTGTCCGCTGGCAGATTGTGAGTGGTGAGCCAGTCCAAGCTACATCCCATTCACGCTTCACGAAAGTCTACTCACAGTCTAAGCTCAACACACCGACCGTCAAGCCGCACAACCCCATTCACGACTCACGATTCACGATTCACGATTCACGATTCACGCCTCACCAAGCAGGCTCACGGTGTCCGACCCAGGTAAACCGCTTCGTGACATACTCGGGATTCGTAAACGACGCGTTGCCTGCGGGATTGCCCCCGGTGACGTGAAAATCAGAGAACGCGGCATTCTGGTTCATATAAATATTCCCCGTAAGGTTGAACGAAACCGGCGTTGCTGCCGAGGCCATTTCGTCTGCGATCTTCTCCTTCACTTCAGGGTCAGTAACGTAGGCTCCACATGAAATCGCCCCATGGCGCACCGCCAAATCGCGCGCAAGCGCAATCGACTCATCCGTGTCGGCGGTTCGGATCAACAACACAATCGGACCGAATCGCTCTTCGGAAAAAAGATCGCGTTTGGCAGCATCCATTTCGATCACTACCGGAGTGGCTACACGCGCATCAGGGAAGTCAGGGTTGACGAACGTACGCGATTTCAGCCACACCTTGCCGGGAAGTTTTTCCGCCGCAGCGATCCGTTCACACGTCTGGTTGTTCTGAATCGCGCCGAGCACGAATGGTCCGGCCCGCGGGTTGTCGACCAGGCCGGTGATCTGCGCAGCCAGTTTTTCCGCGAAGGCTTCAAACGATACCGTTCCCACCGGGGTCTTGATGCCAGCATCGGCGATAAAGATATTTTGCGGCGCCGTGCACATCTGACCGCTGTAGAGACTCACAGAGAAAGCAAGATTCGCCGCCACCTTTTCAATATCGTCAGTGGAGTCCATAATCACCGGGTTGACGCCCGTCTTCTCGGTAAAGACGATCTTTCCCGGAAGCAACTCAAGATAGGTACCAAATGTAGCACCTCCTGTATAGTCAATCAGTTTCACCCGCGCATCCTCGGCAAGCACCTTTGTGACAGGCGCATCAAATGTGTCCACGGCAAGTTGACATGCGTCGGGATTGACGCCGTCGCCTTCGAGTGCCCTGCGTATCTCCGCAACGACGATGGCTATTGGAAAAATTGCACCGGGGTGAGGCTTCACAAGAACGGTGTTGCCGGTGATGAGGCTTCCATACATCCCTGCGACGGAATTCCAGATGGGAAACGTCGAACATCCGATCACCAGCGAAATCCCTCTCGGCACCGCACGCCATTCTTTGTTGAGTTGGATGTTGTATTTCCCCATCGGCTTGTTCCACAAGGCCCTTGACGGGAATCGCTGCATCTCCTCATATCCGGCGGCGATCGCCTCAAGCGCACGATCGGCGGCATGCGGCCCCGACGCCTGAAAGGCCATCATATATCCCTGCCCGGTGGTGTGCATAGTGGCGTAGGCGATTTCGAAAAATCGCGCCCTGATCCTGTCGAGTGATTCAAGCAGAATTCCCGCGCGTTGTTGCACCCCAATCCGGCGCCATTGGCGAAAGGCCTCGTCGGCACGCACGAGGAGTGTCTCCGCGGGAAAGAGCGGATACGAAATGAGAAGGGGCTTCTGCAGATATGGAGATGTTTCTTGGCCTTCCCATCGCTCAGCGCCGGCCTGCCCCAGGTCTTCAAACCTTTTTCCAAGCATCTTCGAGAACTTCTCCTGTCCGTCTTTGTTCGCCTGTTCCCCATAGGCTGGAGGAGAAGGCTGTTCAGGAAAAGCCGAGAAGAAAGTACGGGCATGCAAGGCAGCAATCGCCTTGTTCAACAACGCCTCATGTTTCTCAAATAGCGCCATATCCATATGTTTTCAGCTTGCATCGCTGCAACTACCTGAAACCTGAAACCT
>CAYMWA010000146.1:0-9180 GCA_964393795.1 uncultured Roseivirgaceae bacterium | reverse complement strand
TAGTTTCTTTTTCCATGCTCAAAATAAGGATAATAACAGCCTGCAAATTTAGCCCTATTCGGAGGCGAAACAAATCGAAGGATCGGGCTGCCGCTTCGGCTGCACTATACCAAAGACAAGACTGTGGTATTATCTTGTATATTGGGATATGAAAGCAGTCGTCATTCAAACGCCGGGTGATCCGCAGGTTCTCCAACTGCAGGACAGACCAACACCGTCGCCCGAAAGGGACCAGGTATTGATCGCCGTGAAGGCGGCAGGTGTGAACCGCCCCGACATATCGCAAAGGAAAGGCAATTACCCCGCTCCTTCCGGCGCGCCCGTCGACATACCCGGATTGGAAGTAGCCGGCATTATTAAAGAATGCGGAGCAGGTGTTGATCGGTGGAAGCCCGGTGATGCTGTTTGTGCGCTCCTCAGTGGCGGAGGCTATGCAGAATACGCAGTAGCTTCGGCAGGGACACTCCTTCCAATGCCACGCGGATGGAGTTTTGCACAGGCGGCGTCGTTGCCTGAAACAGTATTTACCGTATGGCATAATGTGTTTCAACGAGGAGGACTTAAAGAAAACGAACACCTGCTTGTGCACGGCGGAAGTAGCGGCATCGGCATCACTGCCATTCAACTGGCGAAAGCGCTCGGTGCGAAAGTTTCCATTACCGCAGGAAGTGACGAAAAATGCCAGGCCTGTTTAGAACTTGGTGCCGACCGAAGTATAAATTATAAGACAACAGACTTCGAAACTGTGTTAAAGGCAGAAGGCGTAGACGTGGTGCTCGACATGGTTGGGGGAGACTATATTCAAAAGAACCTCCGGTTACTCAGAGATGACGGCCGCCTGGTTTTCATCAACGCGATGAACCGCGGCGAGATTGTCTGGAACCCCATCGACATCATGCGCCGACGAATCACGATCACCGGTAGTACCCTGAGAATCCGCGACGCGGAATTCAAGGCATCACTGGCAAGAGCGGTAGAAACAAACGTCTGGCCTTTGATTGACGCCGGTAAATTCAAAGCAGTCATTTTCAAGACTTATCCATTGTCACAAGCTGCGGAGGCGCATGCCCTAATGGAAAGCAGCCAACACATCGGGAAAATTGTGTTAACGAATGATTGAACAACAGTGCTTATGATGAATACACATCGCCCTTTCCTGGAACAATGTTTTCGTCTGGCTGAAATCGCGGCAGATAATGGCGAGAGCAGGGTGGGTGCCGTGATCGTCAAAGACGGAAAGGTCATCGGCGAGGGTGCGGAACAAAGTCGTTCACGCAACGATGTGACCCGTCATGCCGAGGTCGTCGCCATTCTCGATGCGATTGAAAGGCATGGACCGGACGCATGCAATGGCGCCACGCTCTACTCCAATGTCGAGCCTTGTATCTTATGCGCCTACGCCATCCGGCATTATCAGCTCAACCGCATCGTCTATGTAAAACGTGCCGGTGAGATAGGCGCTGTACACGGGCAGTATCCCATACTGTCGACCGACACCATTCACCGATGGGGAACGCCACCTGAAATCATTGAGATCGAAGACACCGACTGACGACAGGAATTGCTGAGGCGCATCAATTGCTTACGTCCCATCGCAAGCGACTTTGCCTGTTTCTATAAATACACAAAAAGACTTCACGCTGTTTCGTTCCACGCCTGTTTCGCCTTTTCGCCCAATGGCAGGATTTTTTTGCGTTTTGAATCCAGGCAAGAATGGAAACCCTCCTTTGCAGCAAGTCTCTTTCTATTCCACGCCTTGACACATTCATTCGTCTTTTAAAATGCAGCTATGCTCGTAAGCGACTTTGTCATTGAACGCCTTCATTCGTGGGGCGTGAAGAGAATTTTTGGATATCCGGGTGACGGGATCAACGGCCTTATGGGCGCTTTGAACCGTGCCAACGGAAAAATCGATTTTGTGCAGGTGCGCCATGAAGAGTTGGCCGCTTTTATGGCTTGCGGCCACGCCAAATTCACAGGCGATGTGGGCGTGTGTATGGCAACATCTGGTCCGGGCGCAATCCATCTGCTCAATGGGCTATACGATGCTAAAATGGATCACCAACCTGTTGTTGCGATCGTAGGGCAGCAGGCGCGCGCAGCGCTGGGTGGCGACTACCAGCAGGAGGTCGATCTCATTTCGCTTTTTAAAGATGTTGCGCACGAGTACGTACACATGTGTTCGGAGCCTTCCCAAATGCGGCATCTCATTGATCGTGCTATGCGCATTGCCAAGTCATACCGCACTGTAACGTGCGTTATCATTCCGAATGACGTGCAGGAACTGGATCACGAAGAGCCCGCCCGCCATCACGGCACCATACACTCCAGCCTCGGCTATTCCGAACCCGAAACGATTCCCAGTCTGAACGACATCTATCGCGCAGCTGACCTCCTCAATGAAGGAGAGAAAGTGGCCATCCTCGTGGGTGCCGGCGCCTCCAACGCCGCGGATGAAGTAATCCTCACAGCGGAATTACTCGGCGCAGGTGTAGCGAAGGCGCTGCTGGGCAAAGCTGTTTTGCCGGATGACCTGCCGTTTGTCACGGGTGCAATCGGGTTGCTGGGAACAAAGCCCAGCTACGACCTCATGATGGAATGTGATACGTTGCTAATGGTAGGCACCAGCTTCCCCTACTCCGAATTCCTTCCGAAAGAAGGGGCCGCGAAAGCCGTTCAGATCGACATCGACGGTCGCAAGCTGGGATTACGCTATCCGACTGACATTAACCTGCAGGGCGATAGTCGCAAAACGCTACAGGCATTAATCCCCCTGCTCAAGCGAAAGGAAGATCGCAGCTGGCGTGAACAAATCGAACAGGAGGTGGAACGATGGTGGAAGGTCATGGAAGCAAGGGCGATGAACAGCGCCGATCCGATCAATCCGCAACGCGTCTTCTGGGAACTATCATCAAGGCTTCCCGATCGTTGCATTCTTACGGCTGATTCGGGCTCGACGGCAAGCTGGTTTGCACGCGATCTAAAAATCCGTAAAGGCATGATGGCCTCGCTGTCGGGTAACCTCGCAACAATGTGCCCGGGCGTACCCTACGCCATCGCAGCGAAGTTCGCCTATCCAGAGCGTATGCCGATTGCACTGGTTGGGGATGGGGCCATGCAGATGCTCGGCATCAACGGCCTGATTACGATCGCTAAGTATTGGAAAGAGTGGAAAGATCCGCGCTTCATGATTCTCGTTCTCAACAATCGCGACCTTAACATGGTGACATGGGAACAACGCGTCATGGCCGGAGACCCGAAGTTCGCCGAATCGCAGGACGTTCCTGAGTTCAACTATGCCGCTTATGCACAACTGCTCGGCCTCGAGGGCGTGCGCATAGAAAAGCCTGAGCATATTGAGTCGGGCATTGACTATGCCATGGGCGCGCAGCGTCCGGTATTGCTGGACGTCATCTCAGATCCCAACGTGCCACCGCTCCCGCCACACATTTCCTTTGACCAGGCAAAAGCTTTCTACACTGCCATATTGAAAGGCGAAGGCGACCCCTGGCAATTGATCAAGCAGGCGTATAAGGATATTGTTGAAAGCTACCTTCCGCAGAAATGAACGTCGGGCAGGAAAGCGCTATTAGTGAAAATGTGTCCGTTGGTCACTTCGCCGTCGGCGTATATAGTGTTCCTACAGACCGGCCGGAATCTGATGGCACGCTTGCCTGGGACCACACCACCCTTGTTCTGGTAACGATCAGCGCCGGTGATCAACAAGGCCTGGGGTACACCTATGCCGCGCCGGCGACTGCGCTCGTCATTACCGACACACTCCAGTCCGTTGTCATCGGCGCAAACGCCATGGACATTTCAAGCCTGCATGAAGCAATGGTCCGCGCTATTCGCAACAACGGAAACAGTGGCATCGCCATGATGGCGGTTTCGGCTGTCGACGTAGCCCTTTGGGATCTGAAAGCACACCTGCTCCATGTTCCATTAACCACATTGCTGGGCAAGGCGCATGAACGCGTCCGCATGTATGGCAGCGGAGGATTTACTTCCTACTCAAAGTTGCAACTACAAAATCAACTGTCGGACTGGGCGCAAGACGGGTTCGAACATGTAAAGATAAAAATTGGTCGCGAGCCGAAACACGACCTCGACCGTATCGCATACGCACGTGAAGCCATTGGCAAAGATGTTCAGCTATTTGTAGATGCCAATGGTGCCTATACGGTCAGGCAAGCATTGAACATGTCGCATCGCTTCACAGAAGAAGGGGTGACATGGTTTGAAGAACCAGTCATCGCCGCGGATAGTAACGGGCTGCGTTTTATCCGCGAGCACGCCCCACCCGGCATAAACATCGCTGGTGGAGAATACGCCGGCCACCTGGCCACCTTCAGAGACATGCTTAAGGCGCAAACAGTAGATGTGCTGCAAGCCGACGCCACCCGTTGTGGCGGCATCACCGGATTTCTGAAAGCGGGTACACTGGCGGAAGCGTATTGCATTCCGTTTTCGTCACATTGCGCACCTACGCTCCACCTTGCCGCCGCCGCGTCTTTACCTGGCTTCTATATTGGCGAGTACTTTCACGATCACGTGCGCATCGAATCCGAATTGTTCGACGGATTCATCACACCGCGAAATGGATTTGCCTATCCGGATGAATCCCGACCAGGGCTCGGGGTGAGCTTCAAATTTAAGGATGCAGAGAAATACAGACTATGAAAATCAAATTATGGCTACAGAAATCGAAGCAGTCGCCAAGACAACCGATAAAGAGTCCCGCCTTCAGCCAGACGAACGTTTAAGAAAAGACTTCCACTATGAGACGCCACAGTCAGCCGGTGTTGATCACATCGCCCTCGAAAGGTCGTTAAGAAATACCGTACAGGGCGAAGTACGGTTTGATAGTGGAAGCCGTGCGCTCTATGCGACTGATGCCTCCAACTACAGGCAAGTACCCATAGGCGTTGTGCTACCTACTTCGGAAGCGGATGTTTTAAACACGATTGCCACATGTCGCAGGTTCAAGGCGCCTATCCTGTCGCGAGGGGGTGGAACAAGTCTCGCCGGGCAATGTTGTAATGTCGCTGTGGTAATGGACATGTCCAAATACTACAATAAGGTCTTGTCCATTGATGCGGCGAAAAAACTCGTCACCGTACAACCGGGAATCGTGCTCGACGAGATGCGCAACGCCACGAGTCGCGAGGCAGGCCTGACATTCGGCCCGGACCCGGCCACGCATAATCACTGTACCATCGGCGGCATGCTTGGCAACAACTCGTGCGGCGTGCACTCGGTGATGTCCGCCTTCTACGGCTACGGCGCGCGTACATCGGACAACACCGAATCGCTGACGGTCGTTACCTACGACGGGCTTAAAATGAAAGTCGGTCCCACTTCTGATGAGGCCTATGACGCCATCATGAAAGAAGGCGGGCGCAAGGCCGACATCTACAAAAAACTACGACGCCTCCGCGATCGCTACGCCGACCTCATCCGAAACAAATTCCCTGACATTCCCCGACGTGTCTCCGGATACGACTTAACCGCGCTACTTCCAGAAAATGGCTTTAACGTCGCGCGTGCACTCGTGGGAACGGAAAGCACCTGTGTCACGATCCTGGAAGCCACCATGAAACTGGTTACGCTTCCAAAGAAAAGAAGCCTCGTGGTTGTCGGCTATCCGGACATATCCGCAGCGGGCTATGACGTACCGGAAGTGCTAAAGTCAAAACCGATCGGTCTTGAAGGAATTGATGAACGGCTGATCTATTTCATGAGGAAAAAAGGATTGCATCCCAAATACATTCCGATGCTGCCCGAAGGCGATGGATGGCTGATGGTCGAGTTTGGCGGCGACAGCAAAGCCGAGGCCGACGCCAAAGCCCATGAAATGATGGATGCGCTTCGAAGGCGCAACGGCCAGGCTACAATGCGCTTGTTCGACAGCGAAGAGGAAGAGAATGAACTATGGACGATCCGCGAATCAGGCCTGGGTGCAACAGCATGGGTACCGGGTGAACCGATGGGCGCGCCCGGATGGGAGGACTCGGCAGTCGATCCGGAAAAAATGGGAGACTACCTCAAAGACCTGCGTCAACTGTTTGCAAAGTACGGGTATAATCCATCTATCTACGGCCACTTCGGACAGGGCTGCGTACACTGCCGTGTTCAGTTTGATCTTTTTACAAAAGAGGGTCTTCAAAAATACCGCGATTTCACTGTCGAAGCATCCCATCTCGTTGTCCGATATGGCGGTTCGCTGTCAGGTGAACACGGCGATGGTCAGGCCCGCGCCGATCTGCTTGAGATCATGTTCGGTAAGGAGCTGATGGAGGCGTTTCGAGAATTCAAAACCATATGGGACCCGGAAGGCAAAATGAATCCCGGAAAAGTCATCGACGGCTACGGGCAACTCTCCAATTTACGGATCAATGAAAACTATCACCCACCCAAACAGGAGACGCACTTCCGGTTTCCCGACGACAACTATGACTTTTCCCGGGCTACGCTTCGGTGTGTCGGTGTCGGTGAATGCAGGAGACACGAAAACAGAACGATGTGTCCCAGCTACCGGGTCACGCGGGAAGAAGCGCACAGCACGCGCGGCCGTGCACGCCTTTTGTTTGAAATGCTACAGGGCAATCCCATCAAAGATCTTTGGAGGAGCCACGAGGTAAAGGAAGCACTCGATCTTTGCCTTGCCTGCAAGGGCTGCAAGGGTGACTGTCCTGTCAACGTAGACATGGCGACGTACAAGTCGGAATTCCTGTCGCACTATTACGAAGACAACCTGCGCCCGCGCACGGCTTACGTGTTCGGCTGGATCTACTGGTGGGCGAGGCTCGCCTCCACCCTTCCGAGGCTTGTGAACTTCCTCACGCATGCGCCGCTGCTAAACCGACTGTTCAAGGCCGCCGGTGGCATCGCACCACAGCGCACCATGCCGCGTTTCGCCGAAGTCACATTCCGTGAGTGGTTCCGACGACGCAACCGTAGAACGCATGCCCTCCCAAAGGTCATCCTATGGCCAGACACTTTCAACAACTTCTTTCTCCCTGAGACGCTCGTCGCGGGCGTTGGCGTGCTGGAAGCGGCAGGGTTCGACGTTGTCCTCCCTGGTAAAACGCTTTGTTGTGGACGACCTCTCTACGACTTTGGTATGCTTAACACCGCTAAGCGCATGCTGATGAAGATCATGGACACGATGCGCGAAGACATCCGCAACGATACCCCTATTGTAGGACTTGAGCCGAGTTGCGTGGCGGTCTTTCGCGACGAACTGGTGGCGCTTTTCCCTCACGACAAAGACGCGCGCCGCTTGCAGAAAAACGTTTTTACGCTCGCTGAATTCTTAGCGGCAAAGGCACCGGACTTTCAAATACCACAAATCCGCGGGAAAGCTGTGGTGCATGCCCATTGCCATCATGAGGCGATCATGAAAATGGACGACGATAAGAAACTGATCAAGAAAACCGGACTCGATGTGAACGTGCTTGACTCGGGCTGTTGCGGCATGGCTGGCTACTTCGGATATGAGCAAGGGTCGCATTACGATGTCTCTGTAAAATGTGGCGAACAAGTGCTGCTGCCGGCGGTTCGTAAGGCGAAACGTGACACCATCATCGTTGCCGATGGATTCAGCTGCCGTGAGCAAATTGAACAACTTACCCATCGAAAGGCGCTTCATCTCGCGCAGCTCCTACAAATGGGTCTGGAAAAAGGACCGGGAGCCGCGCCTCCCGATTACCCCGAACGCGAATACGTCGACCGAAGAAAGTTGAAAGATCCACACCGTTTCGAAAAAACACTCGTTGGCGCACTTGTAGTAGCCGGAATAGTCGCAACTGTATTGTTAATCAAAAATAATCACCATGAAATCTAAACTGCTCAACGCCGATACACAGCATACGTATGCTATTGTTCTCGACACCGGCGACGAGGTGATCGCCTCTTTGTGTGCTTTCGCTAAGAAGGAAAAGATCTCCGCGGCACAATTTACCGCCATCGGCGCATTTCGCCACTGTACACTGGGTTTCTTCGATCTCGATAAGAAGGACTATAAGCGCATCGAAGTTCCCCAGCAAACAGAAGTGCTGAGCATGCTCGGTGATATTTCCCTGTACCGGAATGAACCTAAAGTCCATGCACATGTGGTACTCGGCACCGAAGACGGTACCGCTCGTGGCGGGCACCTTCTTGAAGCCACCGTCAGACCCACACTGGAAATCATCCTCACGGAATCGCCTACCTTCCTCCAACGAAAGATGGACGAGGCTGCAGGCATTCCGCTGATTGCAGTGTAATGTCAGCTTTGATGGCCTTTGTTCAGATAAGTAAAAAGCTTCACAATAAGGAAGCCGTGTATGCATCCCCCCATGAGCGCTAACACAATGATAAATACGGTAAAGGTGGATTTGTCGTCATGCACGTTGTGGAGCGCCACTGAAGCCAGCGACAGTCCCTGGCGTGCGTCGGTTACTTTTCGCCCGTTCGCACCTGCGATATGATTCTCTGATGCAGAAACAAAACGTATATATTCGAGAATAGCCCGAACATCCGTCCGCGACAAAAACTCCATCGGCACCATTTCTTTCTCGTCAAAAGCTTCATACAGATGCCGGGCATAGGGATCGCCCGATTGGATTACCGCTTGCGAGTTTCGAATGAACGACACCAGCCATGCTTCAGGCAACCGCTTGCTTACGCTTCCCAACGCCGGCCCGTAATCCTCTTTTCCAATCGAGTGGCAGGAGGCACACTGCGCGTCAAAGATCGTTCTGCCACGTAAAACGGTCGGTGAACCCGATTCACGAACATCTTCCGAATAGTCAAAATCTTCTGTCGGTTGAATGGACTCCGCCTCAATGTATTGCAATATGGTTCGAATCTCTTCTTCCGATAGAAACTCAAATGCAGGCATCACCTGATGATTGTATTGCTCAAACAAAAAAGCAGCGTAGTCATCATCGGAAGCAATCACCGCTTGAGAATTCCGCACAAAGGCCATAAGCCATTCATTTGTATGCTTCTTCGTGACACTGGCAAGCATCGGACCGATCTTTTCTTTGTGCACACCATGGCAGGGACTGCAGTGCGTCGCGAACAGCGAACGCCCACTTTGATATGCGCGCACCGAATCCTTCTGTGCCAGCGCCTGTAGCGCAAGCAACATTAGGAATCCCACTACTACGTTCAGCTTCCCCCCTGTCACAG
>CAYMWA010000145.1:0-9252 GCA_964393795.1 uncultured Roseivirgaceae bacterium | reverse complement strand
CTACCGTTTTGATTCCCATCTCGCGGGCGCTTCGGATGATGCGCAGCGCTATTTCGCCGCGATTGGCGATGAGCAGTTTTCTTATTGCTGCCATTATACGTTAAAAGGATCGAGTAGTTTTAATTCCTTGATTGACGAAAAGTCTGATACATTTCGAGTAATCAACACAGCGTTGAAGCATAGCGCTGTAGCCGCAATGATTGCGTCAGGCAACTTAATTTTATGATGGTTTTTTCGCAGATCAATAGTAGTTTCAATAATGGCATCGTCGAGCGGAAGTATGATTGCTTCGTTGACAAAACTTCGGACTTTCTGAAGCCCTGCTACATGTGGTGGATTCCAGCACAGGAGCTCAATCTTTGAAATGACCGACATTTTTGCGCCCCCGACAACTCCGCGATCGACTGCGACTTTTCCAGTCGGCTTTAGGGCACCGTCAAGGTAATAGATAACGATATTGGTATCTAGGATATGTCGCGATTCCATTCACTCCTCAGGTGTTTCAACTGCTTATCAATTTGCTCGACCGAGAGCCCTGACTTCAGGGTGCCGTAGTACTTGGAATAATCCACATTTTTTTCTTC
Organism: uncultured Roseivirgaceae bacterium; assembly: GCA_964393795.1. Lineage (GTDB taxonomy): Bacteria > Bacteroidota > Bacteroidia > Cytophagales > Cyclobacteriaceae > Chryseosolibacter. The sequence goes on along the minus strand of CAYMWA010000145.1, from coordinate 8,668 downwards.
AACTTTAGATATTTCTTCCCCGACCGGGAGAATGATTAACTCTACTTTTGTATTATTATACTCTTCAGGCAAAACGACCGTGAGTACATTATCCTTAACCGTCACTATTTTCCGAATCGCTTCCATGGTCATCAATTTAGACAAAAATATTACATTTTAAGGCAAAACTGTCTTAAATGACCGGTAGTTTCCATTCGTCAGAAGTGCATATTGCTTTTTTCACTATTTTTGCGCCATTATTTATAACCGCACACGCGCATGGTAGATTTATTTGAAAAGTTGAAAATGGAGGCGGGGCCGCTGGCCAAATATTCCCACCTTCCGGATGATTATTTCTTTTTTCCCAAACTGGAAGGAGAGATTGGCCCACGGATGACCTTTAACGGGAAACCCGTACTGAACTGGAGTCTGAATAACTACCTCGGCCTCGCGAACCATCCCGAAGTGCGGAAGGTTGATGCGGAAGCGGCAGCTGCTTACGGACTGGCATCGCCGATGGGTGCCCGCATGATGTCGGGGAACTCGAAGAATCACATTGAACTGGAACGGCAGCTGGCAGCTTTTGTAAAGAAGGAGGACGTCTTCCTTCTCAACTACGGCTATCAGGGTGTTGTGTCAACTATTGACGCACTTGTCGATCGCAAGGACGTCATCGTCTATGACGCGGAATCCCATGCGTGTATCATCGACGGTGTGCGGCTTCATATGGGCAAGCGATTCGTCTACGCCCACAACGATATGGAGAGCCTGGAGAAGCAACTTCAGCGTGCTACCCGCCTGGCCGAAGAAACCGGCGGCGGTATTCTCGTCATTACCGAAGGCGTATTCGGGATGTCCGGTATGCAAGGTGATCTCAAGGGCGTTGTCGCGTTAAAGGAAAAATACAAGTTCCGTCTTTTTGTCGATGATGCGCACGGGTTCGGTACCATGGGCAAGACCGGTGCGGGCACAGGCGAAGAGCAGGGCGTTCAAGATCAGATCGACCTGTACTTTTCGACGTTTGCGAAGTCAATGGCCAGCATCGGCGCATTTGTTGCGGGCGACCGTCACATTCTGAAGTACTTGCGATACAGTGTCCGGTCACAGATATATGCCAAATCGCTCCCCATGCCGCTCGTGCTCGGCGCGTTGAAACGCCTTGAGCTGCTCAAGACCACACCGGAGCTCAGATCAAACCTCTGGACCATCGTTACTGCCATTCAAAATGGATTGAAGGAACGCGGTTTCGTCCTGGGTAACACATCTTCGCCAGTTACGCCCGTTTTGTTCAAGGGAGGCGTCGGTGAGGCGGCCAACATGGCCATGGACTTGCGTGAGAATTTCAATATTTTCTGTTCAGTGGTGATCTATCCCGTCGTCCCCAAAGATGTGATCATGTTCCGCATCATCCCCACCGCGAGCCATACCCTTGCCGATGTGGAAGAAACACTCGAGGCTTTTTCGCATCTCAAGGAGAAACTTGACAGCGGCTTTTACCGGCAGGAAGTACTGGTGTCGGTGACCAAGGGACATTAAAAAAAAGGCCCTTTCGGGTGGTTTTTTAAGGTTTTTGATTAATTTGGCATACAGAAACTAATTTTTTACATCTTAACAATTAATAAAATGCAAAAATTTGAAGAGCTCAAAAGCCTCATTGCTTCACTGGAAGGTGATGCTGACAAGTTTTATAACAAGGGCAATAGCGCAGCAGGAACCCGTGTTAGAAAAGGAATGCAGGATCTTAAGAACCTGGCTCAGGCAATTCGCTCAGAGGTGCAGGAAATTAAGAACAAGGCGGCTTAACACGCCTTTAATTTTGAGTTTGACAAATAAGGGATAATAGAGCGTTATCCCTTATTTTTTGCCTTATGGTGAGCGATAATCTTCTTTTCAAGGTCCGCGGATGCCCTTGCGAGCGGAAGTCGCACGGCCGCTGAGCAGATGCCCATTTGCGCCAACAATACCTTCAGCCCGACCGGATTCCCTTCTTCGTACATTAAGGGGTTGACGTCCAGTATCTTGAAAATTTCCTGTCGCGCCTTCGCATAGTTCCCCGCCAACGCATGTTCCTTTATTTTCTTGAAGATGACAGGATAGGCATTTGCGAGTACGGAGATCACGCCCGTGGCTCCAATCGCGTAAAGCGCCACGCTCATTAAGTCGTCACCGGATATCAGTTGAAAGTCCTTTGGTTTTTCGCGGGCGATGCGCATACATTGCTCAAGGTTTCCCGAGGCTTCTTTGATGGCGCCGATGTTGGGATGCTGTGCGAGGCGGAGGGTGGTATCCGCCGTCAGGTTAGACGATGTTCTTCCGGGCACATTGTAGAGGATGACCGGTACGGGGCTCGCCTTGGCAATGGCTTTGAAATGCTGAAAGATCCCCTCCTGCGACGGTTTGTTGTAGTACGGACTCACCGACAGCAGGGCATCAACGCCGCTGAAGTCCGTTTGCCCGATGGCATCGAGCACGTGCTGCGTGTTATTGCCACCGATGCCATACACCACGGGGAGTTTCTTCGGATTGTGGTCACGTACGAAATCGAGTATTGCCGCCTTTTCGTCGGCCGAAAGGGTTGCAGACTCTCCCGTGGTGCCCATGACAACATAATAATCAACGCCGCGTGCCGTATGTCTGAGCAGCCGCCTGAGGCTTGTGAAGTCGACTTCGCCTCGCTCGCTGAAGGGGGTGACCAGGGCTACTCCTGTGCCGTACAGTTTTTTCATATCCCAAAATTTTCAAAACCCCAATATTAGGATAAAATCCCGGACAGCGGTGCACATGGCGTGAAAATCAGCGCAGTGCGGTGGTATATTTGTGAAGTTCGTTGATGAGTGCGCCTGACTCGCCGTAACATTCGATCATCATCTCAAAATACGGTCGGGCGTTCTCCCAATATTTGCCGATGCGGCATTTGGCTTTACTCTTGGCGATAAGGTTCAGAATGAGTTCGTTCGGCGTTGTGTCCAGGTAAATCAGGAAATCGAAGGGCGTCTCAGCAAATGCGATGGCACTCTCAGCCGTGATGTTGCCCCAAAAGGAAATCTCACGATAGGTAAAGAAGTCGAAAAGGAATTCATAGTTCTCCTGGTTGGGAGGGAGGTAAGCCAGCGCTTTCACTTCTTTGCCATCGTGCTCCAGCTGGCGAATGAAGTTCTTGATGTGATCGTGTTTTTGCCTGTCTTGAACAGTGAAAATGACGCCAAAGGAGACCGCATTGGCATATGGTTCACTGTAACGTGGCGTCTTGTTCTTCTTCAGGTACGACCGTGTCCTGTATCTCAGTAGCTTCAACTTCATATTTTTTTCGTCGGCGCTTTCAGCATTTGCTCAAATTCCTCTTCCGAGAGGATGGTGACGCCCAGTTTTTCAGCCTTTTCGCGTTTGGCCGGTCCCATATTTTCTCCCGCTACAAGATAGTCGAGTTTTCCGGAAACTGCCGACAAAACTTTTCCTCCGTTTTTCAAAATTGTATCCTTCAACGCATCGCGTTCGTAGTTTTTGAAGACCCCGGAGATTACAAACGACTTTCCGTCGAGGAGATCGCTTTCCCGTTCGGGTTCTGTTTCCGTGCTTTCGAATTGAAGCCCTGCTTTTTTCAGGCGCGCAATCTCCTGCTGTGATTCAGGCTTGCGGAAGAATTCGAAAATACTTTGCGCGATTTTGTCGCCCACCTCGGGCGCGGCGGTCAGCGTCTCCAGGCTCGCTTCGGCCAGGTTGTCGATGTTTTTGAAATGGCGGGCCAGCTTTTCAGCGACGGTCTGGCCCACGTACCGTATACCAATCGCGAAAAGCACGTTTTCGAAGGGACGCGCTTTTGATTGTTCAATGCCGTCGAGCAGGTTCTTAATCGACTTGTCTTTAAAACCCTCCAAACGGGCAATCTTGTCACGCGTGAGGTCGTACAGATCGGCAGGACTTCTTACAAATCCCAACTCGTACAATTGATGGATGGTCCGTTCTCCGAGGGAGTCGATGTCCATCGCCTTGCGCTGGATAAAGTGCTCGATCCTGCCCTTTATCTGTGGCGGACATCCGTTAATGTTGGGACAATAGAAGGCCGCTTCTCCTTCCACCCGGTAGAGCGGGGTGTTGCACTCGGGGCAACGGTCGACGTAGCGCGCCGGTTTCAAATTAGGGGTGCGTTTGGAGAGGTCAACGCCCGTTACCTTTGGAATGATTTCACCACCTTTTTCGACGAAAACATGATCACCGATGTGAAGGTCCAGTCGTGCCATTTCGTTTGCGTTGTGGAGCGATGCGCGTTTAACGGTGGTCCCTGCCAGGAAGACCGGTTCAAGCATCGCTACAGGCGTGACGGCCCCGGTTCGTCCTACCTGGTAGGTGATGCCGTTCAGCCGTGTGCTCACGCTTTGCGCCTTGTATTTGTAAGCGATGGCCCATCGTGGACTCTTCGCCGTAAACCCGAGACGTTCCTGTTGCTCGAGGTCGTTTACTTTGATAACGACGCCGTCCGTCTCAAGCGGCAATTCCTGTCGCTTCGTTTCCCAGGTGTTGATGTAATCCAGCACTTCTTCTATGTTCCTGCATTTCTTGTAGGTAGGGGAGACATTGAATCCCCACGACTCAAGCTTCTCGATGGCTTCTTCATGCGTCTTGATGCCGGACACGCCGAGCATGCTGTAGACGTAACAATCGAGCCTTCGGCGTGCGACTTCAGCGGAATCCTGCATCTTTACCGTACCCGCTGCCGTATTGCGCGCGTTGGCGTATCGCTCTTCGCCAATGTCCTCTCGCTCTTTATTCAGCTTCAGAAAGACTTCTTTCGGCATAAACACCTCACCACGGACCTCGAACGATTCCGGCAATTGCCTGCCGCGCAAAATCAGTGGAATGCTCCGGATCGTTTTCACGTTGTTGCTGACGTCGTCGCCGCGGACGCCATCGCCGCGGGTCGCACCCCGCACGAACCTTTCATGCTCGTATAGCAGGCTGATGGAGACGCCATCAAACTTCAACTCACAAAAATATTCATATGGATCGCCGTCAAGGCCCTTGCTGACGCGCCGGTCAAACTCTTCAAGCTCCCCGGCGCTGTAGGTATTGCTCAGCGAAAGCATCGGATAACGGTGATAAACGGTGGGAAACGTTTTGGTGATCGTTCCCCCAACCCGCTGCGTTGGCGAGAGCGGATCGCGCAGCTGCGGAAACTGATTCTCCAGCGCCGTCAACTTTTCCAGCAGCTGGTCAAATTCAAAATCACTGATCTCCGTTTTGCTTTGCCGGTAGTAGAGATCGTTGTGGTAGTTGATCTTCTCCGTTAGCGCTTCAATCTCTTTTTTTGCCTGCTCGGTAGTCATAAGAATACAAGCGCATCATTTGGTTGGGTCCTGATAGGCTCTGAACGGCGTTTCGAAGCTGACGATGTTGTTTTCGCGATTCACATCCGCCAGCCGCTGCGTCGGATCAATCTCGATTTTTACAATCTCCTGCGCAGGTCGATTGACCCGGAATGTATAGTCCGGATTAACCCATGGCCACGCGACAAGATCGTTGCGCATCACCTCGCGGTTCTCGACAGGTTTGTTTCCGAGGGTTTCGCTAAGCGGGACGTAGTACAATTCGCGCGTGCCGTCTTTGAAGGTTACCATCACATCAATCGGCATCGGGAAGTCCCCAAGTCGCGCAAGCGTAACGAATGTATCGTCATCCTGTTCCACAACTGTCTTTATCGTATAATCGACGGTCTTCGTTGTACCAATAAAGTAGTTGAGATACCAATGGAGCCGCATGTCGGAGACTTGTTCCATCACGCGGATGAAGTCATTCGGCTCAGGGTGTCTGAACTTCCACGTGTTAAAGTACCGCCGCATTCCGCGATAGAAATTGTCACTTCCAACAATATACTTCAGTTGATGTAGGAAAACGGTTCCCATACTGTACGCTGCGATGGAGTAGGCACGATTGGTATTGTAATGGTCGGCATGCTGACTCGCCGGTTCCTGCAGGCCGCTTTCAACGAGTGAAAAATAGGCGGCATAGCTTCTCGCGTGGGGATTCTTCTCGTCGAAGATCGCTGCCAGGGCTTCGCTCGCAGAAAAGTCCGTAAATCCCTCGTCCATCCACGGATAGAGTGACTCATTACTGGCGAGTACTCCCTGATACCAGCTATGGTTCACTTCATGCGCCGTCACGCCAATGAGGCTGCCAAGCGTGCGCTCACCTGTGATGAGCGTGCACATCGGATACTCCATGCCGCCGTCACCACCCTGGATGATCGAATACACCGGGTAGGGATACTTGCCAAAAGTCTCGTTCATGAACTGAAAGTGCTTCACTGTAAATTCTTTCAGCCGCGTCCAGTTGTCAGTGGTCTTGTCCCCGGGTTGATAAAAGAAGTGGACCTCGGGTCCGCCGGGGACGGACACAATCTCATGGCGATAGTCGGGGTCTGCTGCCCAAGCGAAGTCGTGCACATCCTTTGCCACGAAATGCCAGGTCAGGTCACCATCTTTTCGCTTTACCTGTGTGCCGGGCTTTTCGTATCCATACCCGATCTTTTCAGGGTTCTGAAGGATGCCGGTGCCTGCCACGACGAAAGAGGGATCGAGGGTGATGTTTACATCAAAGTCGCCCCAGACGCCATGGAATTCGCGACCGATGTAAGGATCCGCGTGCCAGCCTTTGTGATCGTATTCTGCCAGTTTCGGATACCACTGTGTCATTGAGTAGGCAATGCCTTCACGGCTGTTTCTTCCAGAGCGCCGGATTTGCAAAGGTACCTGTGCTTCGAATTTCATGTCAAACACGGTGCGGCTGGAAGGAAGAAGCGGCTTCTTCAAGGTGACTTCCAGAACCGTTCCGATGATGTGAAAGGAAACTTCCTTTCCATCCTGCTCAAGTGATTGAATGTGCTGATACCCGATTTCATTGTCTTTTAAAGATGCGATGCGGTCACCTACCCGCGGATCTGGGTCGGAGATCGTCCTCGAACGTACATCCATCATGCTGCCTGGTTGAAAGGCGTTGAAGTAGAGATGGTAGTAAACTTTGCGAAGCGTATCGGGCGAATTGTTGTAGTACGTGAGTCGTTGAGTTCCGTTAAGTTTATGGGTGTTGACATCCAATCTGACATCCATCTTGTACTCAACCCGTTGTTGCCAGCGGAACGTCTGGGCGTTGACAAGACTTAAGGCAGAAGACAGCAGGAGGGTAGTGAAGAGTAGGTTGCGCATGGGTTGTCGTTAATCCTCGCAAAATATCCATAACTGCATAAAGTTCAAAGCTGAAACACCAGGACTGACAACTTCCGGGACGTATCAAACTTCCCAGAAGTTGTAGGCAGCGTGTCGCCTGGAGTCATTCAAAAGCCGCGATGGAATCGGCGAGCAACTCGAACTGCTCCTTTGAGTGCGCGGGGAAATTGGCAAACCGCAGCTGTGTTTTCTTGGCGGCTCCGTAACCACCTCCGGGGTGAAGGCCTTTCGTTGAGAGGAATGCCGACAATTTTTCAGTTGCAGCACCACAGTCGGCAACGACAACCGTTTTAGATCGGTAGGCCTTGTCACTGACAAAGGGAGCGAGCGCCGGGTGATCTTCCAGGGTCTTGTAGAGGATGGCTGCTTTATAATCCGTTTCACGTCGGATCGTGTCAATGCCGCGCCTCAGAAAGTCGGCAGTCACCTTGCCCAACAGGTAAATCCCGAGCACGTTGGGTGTTTCGGGTGTTTGATTTTTTTTCGCGTGTGAGACAAGGGATGGCAGGCTGTGATAAGAGCCGATGGAAATGTTTCTGGCCATGAGTGATTCCGCTTTCGCGATGCAGCGGTCATTGACGATCCACACACCGAGGCCCGCCGGCAGTCCGAAACCTTTTTGAACGGAAAAGAATACCGTATCGACGGTATGGTAGTCGAAGTTCGGATAGGGGAGTGAAGAAACAGCGTCGACCGCGAGGAGCGCGTTGGGATGGTTTCTTTTCAATGCGTGGATGGTTTCCACCGGAATGGAAACGCCGGTGCTTGTTTCATTGTGTGTAACGGCGATAAGTTCCGCGTTGTCAGGAATCGCGAGATCTGCACCAAAGCCATCACCGGCGGGTGCTTCTGTCCTCGTCGGCTTTTTGCCCAGAAGAATTCCGGTTTCGTAAAATCTTTTCGAGAAAGATCCGTTTTCAAGATGAAAGGATGATTCCGCGACGAGGTTCTGGAAAATTCGCTCCCAGATTTCTGTTGCTGAACCGGTAAAAAAAATGTGAAAGCCTGCCGGTATGTTCAGCAGTTCACGCAGGTTGCCGGTGGTCTCGGCGAAGAGCTTGTCGAACTGCTTGCTGCGGTGAGACAGTGAAGGTATTCCGTCATTAAATGCCTGACGAACATGGTCAGGCACTGTAAAGTACAGCTGGGAAGGGCCCGGCGTAAAATTGACATGATGTTTCATAGAATTTGCAAAGCTAGAATTTGCTTACTTAAAAAATACAATTTTAACAAGATTGGCAGTATAAACTGTTTTTTCTAAGTTCGTGTTAAAGAAATTCCCACTTGGATTTGGGACCAGTTTGCTGAACCTAACAATTTTAACAAAACCGAGTGAAGCTTTCATTCAAAATCAGGCCTCATCCGTCTGTTGACGGACCTCGCCCAAAAAGCAGGTTAACAGAGGAAAATTGCGATTGACGGCAGCTCAAAACTTGTCTTTTATGGGGTTCAGAAACACCTCACCAAATCCA
>CAYMWA010000144.1:0-9273 GCA_964393795.1 uncultured Roseivirgaceae bacterium | reverse complement strand
ACGTTCACCATGTACCAGTTCCTGCCCTCGGGATCTGCGAAAGCATAGCTCACCTCCATGAGGGTGTCTCCAAAGTTGTTTTGATAAAGCGTCGCGCTGACACTCTCGAAGTCGATCCGCGATTTCACCTGAGCAGTAGCCGACACGGTGCCCAGCGAAGGACTTTCGACGTGGAGCGTATAGCTTTCTCCCGATTGGAAGGGCACGACTATCCCGCCGTACAATCCGTTTCCAAGAGACTGCAAGGTGTCCTTCCTGGCGGGGCCTTCAAGGATGACAAGTGCGTCGTTGACTGCGATCGAATCAACAAGCGCTTCAGGGTCACTATCGTCTCCGGCTTCCAACGCCCCAAACGTGCGCGTGAGCCAAACGACGAGCGAGCGATCCGGAACTATCTGACTAGACACCACGATCTGTTCAGGTGCGCGCGGCAAAGCGTCGACATCAAGTGGTTCAGGGAGGCAAGCACTCAATTGTAACAAAAGTGCCACAAGTCCCATCCGCCATGGGCGTTCAACAAATCTGAAAAATGCGTTGTAGAGATTCACACCCACTAAAATTTAAAGCCGTAGCTGACAAAGGGAAGCAGACCAAACAAACCTGGTTGCCGGTAGTGCAGAGATCCATCTACTTCATCTTCTTCGATAATCATCCCCACCGGGCTTGCGCGATTGTAGACGTTGTATACGCCAGCGAACAAACGCCACTGCACCTTCTTTTCGGGTTTACTTGAAAACGCGATACCCACGTCAAGGCGATGGGTGTCTGAAAGTTTCACAGCATTCATGTCGGAATACAAGGGTATCAGATCGACGCCGGTCAAGGTTGGTGCAACCACTGCGTATTGACCAATGACCGGCGTAAACCGGGAACCGGATATAAATTCCCACACAAGGGACACGGCCCAACGCCTGCCCAATGCGTATTGCGTCACCACTGCGCCGTTGTGCCGTCGGTCGTATCGCGAGGGGAACCACCTGCCCCCATTCATTTCATCAAACTGACGGTGCGACCACGATAGCGTATAGCTTATCCAACCCGTCAGCTTGCCGGCTTCCTTCCGCATCAACAACTCCAGGCCATATGCGTCACCCTGACCCTGCACGAGCTTCGATTCAAAATCAGCGTTAAAAAAAAGATTCGTGCCCTCCTGGTAGCCGATGAGGTTGTCCATCGTCTTGTAGTAGGCCTCGGCACTAAGAAACGTTCTTTTGTTTCTGAGAAAACGCTGCCACGCCAGCGCTACCTGATGTGAGGTTTGGGGAGCGATTTTGTCGGTGATGGTATACCACACATCCGTTGGCGTGGTGACGGCGGCATTTGAAATACGGTGAATATACTGCGCCATGCGTGAGTAGCTCAGTTTTACCGACTCATTCTTGTCGATGCCATATCGCACTGAAAGTCGCGGCTCGGGCACTACGTAATCTCTGTTGTCGACCAGGCCCGACGAGACCCTGAAGCCAGCGTTCATTCGCAGCCGGCTGGTAAGGGGAAATTCATAGGCAACATGCGCCGCCAATTCATGTGCCACCCTGCCCTGCGAGGTGCTGCTTTCCATAATCTGCGCAATGGTGCCGGTCGTATTAACTACACTGGGGCTTATCGCATGGCGCACCCACTGTCCACCAAATGTCACGGTTCCATTTCCGCGCAATGAATCGCGCTGAAACAAAAGCCGGGCACTGTAATCTTCAATGTCAGAAAACGCCCTCAATTTACTTTCCTCGAATACGTTGCTGATGCTATAGTCGTACTTCGAACGCGTCAGCGACACCGTACTCGTCCATGTTCCGGAAAGGTCGTGCGTCCAGCGTAACGACTGACTCGAATTGCTTGACTCAAAGGAGGTGAGGTATCCTCTCCCGTCGTTGTTTCGATCGCGGAAAAGATCCAGCACATCCTCGCCGTTATACAGGCTGAATTCCAGTTTGTCTTTCCGCGATGGTTGCACGATAATTTTGCCGTTGAGATCGTAAAAAAAATAGGGGACCTCCTCATCAATAAGCCTCACCAGTTTGTCGATATACGTTCGCCGGCCTGCGATCCAGAAACTCGCCTTGTCAGCGACAAGCGGTTGCTCAAGATACAACCTGGATGCAATCAAACCGATGTCGCCCGCCCCACTGGTCTTGCGAGCCAGATCACTGTTCGACGTGATGTCGAAAATAGAAGAAAGCCTGCCGCCGAATTCTGCCGGGAACCCTCCGTTGATCGCTTCTACGCGCTCAAGGATTGATGGGTTGAAAACAGACAGGAAACCGAACAGGTGACTCGTATTGTAAATCGGCGCACCATCCAACAATACCAGATTCTGGTCGGCGGCGCCACCCCTCACAAAAATATCCGAACTGCCCTCTACGCCGCGTACCGTTCCAGGAAGCAGAAGCAATGCCTTCATCACATCCGCTTCACCTCCGAGTGCCGGCAGCGCGTTCAGGTCGCGCTCGGTAAGTGTGGCCGTTCCCGTGCGTGTGGATTGAACAATGTCCTCGGCGGTATATCGATGGCCGTGCACAGTCACTTCTTCCAACTGCGAGATGCGCGGTGAAAGCGTGATGGTCAGCATCGTATCGGCGCGTAGTTCGATAGCCATCCGGATTGTTTCATACCCGGTATAGGATACAGCGATGTGCTTTTTCGCTGCCCGGGTCTGAAAGGCAAACGTACCGTCAGCCTCAGTCGTGGCGATGGCGCTATCGGGAAGGAGTACTACGTTCGCCCACGGCAGCGCTTCACCTTCGTTGTTCTTCACAATCCCGGACAGGTCGACCATTTGTGCACATGCAGGAACCGCCGCAAGCGAAAGCAAAAGTAAGATTATGTAACGGGTTAGTACCACAAACGCGCCATTTGAAAGCCGAATGAAAGACAAAAGATATACCACCGGCATCGCCGCGGTCCGGGCACCAGCCCTCCGATACGATTGACGTGGAAATCCTGTCAAAACAACCAATTTATTTTGACAAAAGACGATTTGACCTTCATTATTGCCGGCTCACAAAATTTTAGCGATCTTGTTTTAGAATAGCCCCACTATTGGTAATGATGCGTGTAGGTCTTCTTCTTGTTTGTCTTTTCGTTTTACGCGTTGCATCACATGCCCAAAATGACTCCACGAAAACGTTGGCGCCGCTCACTTCCAGGGCATATGATCATTACCTTAGCATACCTGATACGGCAATCATTCTTGCCCGGAAGGCACTTGTTCTCGCCCGGCAATCAGAAAGTATATATTATGAGGGGTATTGCTATTTGATACTCTCCAAGGCCAATTGGGTCAAAGCGAATTACAGGCTCAGCACTGAGTATGGCTTTAAGGCGGTGAAGATATTTGAGGACCTGCCGCATTACAATGAGCTCGCCATTTCACTGCTGTCGCTTGCGCGAACACTTGTCGAATTGGGCAATCTCAATAAGGCGCACGACCTCATTCATCAGGCGCTGGAGCTTGGTGTCAGACATCGGGACGAGCGCGTAGAAGCTTCCGCCTACCGTGAGCACTCCTACCTGCTGACCGAGTTGAACGACCTTGACTCGGCGCTGGTCTATGCAGACAAGGGTATTGCCCTTTTTGAAAAGCTCGGCGACTCACTCGATGTGAGCATCCTGTACGGACGTAAATCGAGAATATATTTCCAGCAACGCAAATACAAGAAAAGTTTGGATTACGCTTATCGCGGATTGATGCTCGACAGCCTCGTTCACAATCGACGGGCGTTGGCGATATCGTATTATCAAGTTGCACAAAATGAGCATGCACTGGGAAACCCCGAGACAGCGATCGTGCACCTGAAACACTCAGTGCGCATCAACAGTGAAATCGGGAATCTCAACTGGCAAATCAAAGCACATGAGTTGCTTTCGAATTTCTATATGGAAAAGAAAGAATATGCGCTTGCGGCACGCGAACTGCAGAAGGTAAGCCAATTCAAGGACGTGCTTTACAACTCCGAAAAAAACGGACAGATCCAGGAAATGCAATCGCTTCATGAGCTTGAAGCAAAAGAAGATAAGATTCAATTGCTCGAACGAGAGAATACGCTGAAACAGCAGGTGGTGCGAAACCAGCGTCTCTTCGTCGCCTTTCTGCTCGTCGCCGTGCTATTCCTCGTGCTACTCGTATTCGTTCTCACGCGGCTGCGGAAAATGCAAAGCAAAACCAACGACGACCTGGCCATTAAGAATGCGGCCATACAGCAACAAAAGATCGCCATACAGCATCAGGCTGAAAACCTGAAACAGCTTGATGAGGTGAAAACGAAACTGTTCTCCGTCATCAGCCATGACCTGCGCGGTCCGATTTCGAATCTGCAGGCGTTGCTTGATATGTTCACGCGCAAGCTGATGACTGCCGAAGAGTTCATTACCGTCTCATCCAAACTAAAGGAAAATCTGAACCACACACAGCGAACACTCGAGAACTTGCTGAACTGGTCACTAAGTCAGATGGGAGGGATAAAGACGGAGCGAAAGAAGATTGACGTGACGGCTTGTCTTAATGAAGCCTGCCTGCTTCTTGAGGAGGCGGCAGCGCGCAAAAATGTGACCCTCAAAAAATCCTTCGATGAAGAATTGACCGTGCTTGCTGATGCCAATCAACTGCAAGTGATCCTGCGGAACCTGATTCACAACGCCATCAAGTTTTCCGCGTACAATAATCAAATTCACATCACCGCTGAACGCCGCAACAGCCATTGTCAGATCACTGTAAAAGATTACGGCATCGGCATGACGCCAGAAGAACTGAAAGCCCTCACAAGCACCGGCCGGTACTTCTCAAAATCAGGCACGGAGCAGGAGAAAGGTACAGGACTGGGTCTTTTGTTGTGCAAAGAATTTATCGCGCGAAACGGCGGAGAGATTTTTATCAATAGCCGGCCAGGCATCGGCACCGAAGTATCCTTTACGTTGCAGCTCGCTGAAGCGGATTTGGAGCTAGCCGGCCGTAGCAATTAAGATCGTCGATGTTGAATTCTATTTTACTGCTGCTTCCCGTTTAATCGCCAAATGCTTTGTTCATCACGAACTCACGCTCAACGAATCGCTCACGTGATTCCGCTTCCCGGATCTTGAGTTTCTCCGGAAGGTTTTCAACATCACCCGTATAGCCGACCGCCATAACGATCACTGGCTCGAGCGTTTCGGGGATCGCGAGGTTCAGCACGATCCTTTCCGGATTGAAACCGGCCATTTGCCTGACGTTGAGGTCGAGGTGCGCCGCTTGTAGCGACAAGAACGCATTCGCTGCGCCAAGGTCATAGCGTGCAGCGGGGTTGGGGCCCTCAAACCGTCGAAAATTCTTTCGCACCATACTGACGATCAGAAGCGGCGCGTGCCTTGCCCATACTTTGTTGCTGTCAGTGAGTGTGTCAAAAATCTTATTGTAAAGTTCAGTTTGGTCCCGAGTGGCATAAATGTAAAACCAGGGCTGTTCATTCATGCTGGAAGGTGCCCATCGCGCCGCCTCGAAAAGCGAACGAATCTTTTCGGGCTCGACCATCGTGTCGGCATAGGCACGTCGGCTCCTCCGCTTTTGAATAACGTGCATCACCTGGGAGGCAAATTCTGTCGATTTTTCCATAAAGGGTTCCCAATCCGTGTGACCAATAATCAAATCGTCGTCACAATATTATTGATTCAACGAACTTAACGCGAATAATCCAGGAATAAATCCTTCCTGTGGCGGCAACGCCTGATTCCCCTCCCCCAAGCAGGTCGCATACTGATTTAGGTTTAAGTACGCAGCGCGAAAAAGCTAACTGACAACCTTGCTTTAATGGCGAGGAAAGAGCGAGGAAAAAACGAATTGTCGATCTTGTGAACCAAGAATCAAAACATTTGTCATTGAAATGCTAAAAAAATAGAATACTTTGAGGTTTTCAAAATAGCAATGGCAAAGAATCGCAGTCAAAATTGGTTTGGCAAAAAAGGCAAAGACGGTTTCATCTACAGGGCATGGATGAAGAATCAGGGTATCCCGTCGCATGAATTTGATGGAAGGCCGGTGATCGGCATTTGCAATACGTGGTCGGAGTTGACGCCGTGTAACGCGCACTTTCGGGAGTTGGCGGAATCGGTGAAGCGCGGGGTTTATGAGGCCGGTGGTTTTCCCGTCGAGTTTCCGGTGATGTCGCTCGGCGAAACCCTTATGAAACCAACGGCCATGTTGTTTCGAAACCTCGTCAGCATGGACGTGGAGGAGTCGATTCGCGCAAATCCTGTCGATGGCGTCGTCCTGATGTGTGGTTGTGACAAGACTACTCCGTCCCTGGTGATGGGTGCGTGCAGTGTAAACATCCCGACGATTGTAGTGTCGGGGGGACCGATGCTGACCGGCAAGTTCCAGGGCCGCGATATCGGGACAAGCGATATCTGGCGCTTCAGCGAAGCGGTCCGTGCCGGCGGCATGCTTCAGGAAGAATTGTTGCTGGCTGAGGCGAGCATGTGCAGAAGTCACGGGCACTGCGCTGTGATGGGTACCGCTTCTACCATGGCGGTGATGGTCGAATCACTCGGCTTGTCACTACCCCACAACGCGGCCATCCCGGCGGCCGACGCCCGAAGAAAGGTGCTTGCCCACCTGTCCGGCTCCCGGATTGTGGAGATGGTAAAAGAAAACCTGCGCCCCTCCGATGTTCTGACCCGGGAAGCATTTGAAAACGCGATCGTCGTAAACGCGGCCATCGGCGGCTCAACCAATTTTATCATTCACCTGCTCGCTATCGCAGGGCGCGTCGGCGTTGAACTATCCCTCGAGGATTTTGATACCCTTTCAAGCAAAGTACCCCTCCTGGCGAACCTGCAACCGTCAGGAAAATATTTCATGGAAGATCTCTACTATGCCGGAGGCCTTCCGGTCGTACTCCAGGAACTGAAGTCGTTTCTTCACAACGACTGTATCACTGTCAATGGAAACACCCTTGGCGCGAACGCTGAAAAAGAAATATGCTATAATCGCGAAGTGGTCGCGACCGTCGATAAGCCCTTCAGCAAACTGTCGGGCGTTGCCATCCTCAGGGGCAATCTCGCGGAAGA
This sequence comes from uncultured Roseivirgaceae bacterium, assembly GCA_964393795.1. Lineage (GTDB taxonomy): Bacteria > Bacteroidota > Bacteroidia > Cytophagales > Cyclobacteriaceae > Chryseosolibacter. Next base: position 2,235 of record CAYMWA010000144.1, on the reverse strand, counting down.
CGGTGCCGTCATCAAGCCCTCCGCTGCAACGGAGACGCTGATGGTCCATCGTGGCAAGGCGGTGGTCTTCGAAGACATCGAAGACTACAAGGCCCGCATCGACGATCCTGATCTCGACTGTGATGAGAACAGTATCCTTGTATTGAAGAATGTCGGACCGAAAGGCTACCCGGGAATGCCGGAAGTGGGAAACATGGGCATACCGGCCAAGTTGCTGGCGAAGGGCGTCAAGGATATGATCCGCATTTCCGACGGAAGAATGAGCGGCACTGCTTTTGGCACCGTCGTCTTGCACGTCAGTCCCGAAGCAGCCCTCGGCGGAAACTTTGCCGTCATACAGCATGGTGACGAGATCACACTTGATGTCCCCAATCGTACGCTCACGCTGCATGTCGTCCCAGGCCCTCCGACAACAGCTTGCCGACCTCGAGGGTCACGAGCCGGCCGAGGTCCTCCTTGTGGGCGCGGAGCGCGTCTCCGACCTCGCGCAGGATCTCGCCGCGCTTCGGGGCCGGCACGAGACGCCAGTCGTCGAACGCCCGGGCGGCCTCGGCCGCGACGTGCTCGTACTGGTCGACGGTCGCGAGGCGCACCTTCGCGATGAGCTCGCCGTCGATGGGGGAGCGGACCTCGTGGAGGGCCCCCGTGGTCTCGAGGAAGCCCGAGGAGGTGGCGGCGCCCGAGTTGACGGGCTCGATGCCCAGGCGGGTGAGGAAGTCGTGCAAGGGGACCCTCCGGAGAACCGGATCGGTATCCCGCCGGGATGCAGCGGGAGTGCTGTCGGCCGTGAGCCGCGATGGGCGCTCAGGCGACCACGCGCAGGCCCAGGCGCCGCGCTGCCCCCGCGAAGGCGCGATCTCGCGTCATCAGCGAGAAACCTGACGAGCGCGTCGCCGCGAGGAGATGCACGTCGACCCAGCCGAGCCCGGATCCGAGGACGGGCTGGGCCACCCGCCACGCTTCGTCGTCCGTGACCGCGCCGATCCGCGGCAGGCGGTGGAGCAGCAGGCGGTCGCCCCCCGGGATGCCGGAGCCGAGCTCCAGCTCGTACAGCACCCAGGGGTGGACGAAGGCGCGGCCCGCCTGGAGCAGGTCGCGGACACGCTCGTCACCGCTCGCGAAGAAGTGGATCCAGCAGGAGGTGTCGACGACCATGGTCCGCGGCGGCCGACTCACGCGGGGTTCGTCCGCCGTCGCCGGCCCGCGATGGCACGGGGCGCCGTCCCACCTCGCTCCGCGAGGGCGCGGGAAGCCTGCAGCGCGACGTACGCGCGCAGCGCTTCCTCCACCAACTCACGCTTCGTCATCCGCCGATCCGCCATCTCTTCGGCGGCTCGGAACACCTCGTCGTCGATGTCCAGCGTCGTCCGCATCGTCGCTCCGTCTGCACACGAAGCATAACGCGTACGCACGATTTGTGCGTACGCCCTGTTCAGACCGGCTCGGGCTTCCCAGCCTTGCGCGATGTCTTCTTCGTGGTGGGCCTGGCGACCTCGGGCCGCGCCGCCTCGAGCGCGGACACCCCTTCGGCGGCCGCCTCGGCCGCGGCCTGGGCCGAGGTCGCGCGCTGCATCGCCTGCTGCGCGAGGTTCGACGCCTGCTCCGCGGTCTGCTTGGCCGCCATGAGCTGCGTGGTGGCGGCCTGCACCGCGCCCACCGCCATCGAGAGCTTCTTCTCGAGCTTCGCGTTCTTCTCCTCGAGCTCGGCGAGCTTCGCGCTCGGATCCGGAGCCTGGGCCTGGCGGATCCAATCGCGCACCGAGGGCTCCACCGCCTCGAGCACCCACGCCTTGAGCCTGCGTCGCAGCATCACTCCTCCACCGTCCGGGCGAACGTCGCGAACAGCCCGGGACCGAGCTCGGTCGCCCGGCCGCCGCCGAGCGGCACCGACCATATCCGCGGCGGGCCCTCGGGCTGGCGCTCGCCCACGAGCCCGCCCGCGAGGAGCAGCGTGGTCCCGGCTCCGTCCACGATCGGGTGGGACGGGTGGTACTGCTCGAAGAAGCGGAGCCAGAACCGCAGATCGCGGCTCGGGTGCAGCTCGGCGATCCGCTCCTCGGAGGACCCGTCCGCCGCCATCCGGCTGAACGCGACCGTCCCGCGCGAGGTGCGCCGGGCGAGCACGAGCGCGTCGCCCGCGGGGAAGAACGCGAGGCAGTCGGTGTCGGTGATGCGCCGCGTCGTCCCGGTGACGGGGTCGAGGTGCCGCAGGTCGCGGTAGGACGTGTTTCCCGA
>CAYMWA010000143.1:8098-9304 GCA_964393795.1 uncultured Roseivirgaceae bacterium | reverse complement strand
CGGAACAACTCGTCGAGGTTCGGCGTGATAATGATCTCTGTGCGCCTGTTCTTCTGGCGGCTTTCCGGTGAATCATTGCTCGCGAGCGGAACATACTCACCTCGTCCCGATGCTGTGATCTGCTCCGGTGCCACGCCGGCATTGGTCAGAATGCGCGTAATCGAAGTCGCGCGCATCACACTGAGATCCCAGTTGTCATTCATATACGCCGACTTCCTTGAGATGGGCACATTGTCAGTGTGGCCCTCCACCATGATGTTGATGTCCTTCTGGTCCTTGATGGCCTTTGCAAGTTGTTGCAGTGCCGCAACACCTTTTTGATCCACCTGAACGGAGCCGCTACCAAAGAGCAACTGCTCCGCCAGTGAAACGTAGACTTTTCCGTTTTTCACCTTCACGGAAATGTCATTCTCTTTAAAGTTGAGCAGCGCGTTGCTGATCATGTTCTTCAAATCTTGCACTGCCTTGTCCTTGTTCGCCAACACCTGTTCCAGTTCCTGCACCTTCTTTTCCCTTTCGGCAAGGCTGTTGCTCAGGCTGTCATTCAGTGAACGCGTGCGTTGGAGGCTTTCCTGGATCGCAAGCAGTTGCTGTTGTTGCTGCGCCAGATCGCGGTTCAACCTGCCGCTGTTGTTCAGAAGATTCTTGTAACTGGTGTTGAGCTGCTCGTGCTCGCGCTCGAGGCTGGCCAGTTGTCGCGATGTATTGCGGAGGTCTATTCCGAGATTAGTGGTATCTTCCTTTAGCTGCTGCAGTTTGTCCTTTACATCGGCCAGCTCAGTGTTGGCGCGATCCAGTTCATTCGTGCGATCCGCCAAATCCGCCTCAAGACGGACCTTCTGCGCCAGCACATCATCGTACTTCTTTTTTGTGACTATACACGAGGAAAAAATGAAGAGCAGGAGGATAGATAGGAAGATACGGTTCATAGGCAAAAAAGTTCGTTGCGTAAAAATAGCGAGAATAAGAATAGTTGGCAATTGGTGATTGGCGGTTGGTGGTTGGTGATTGGCGGTTGGTGATTGGCGGTTGGTGATTGGTGATTGGTGATTGGCGGTTGGCGGTTGGTGATTGGAAACAAGGGAGCATCCACACTAAGCATTCCCCTTTCAATTTCTAATAACTAATGACCAATACCTAATGCCCTAATGCCCTAATGCCTAGTGCCTAATGCCCTAATCCCCAAATCCCTAATGCCCAATGCCC
>CAYMWA010000143.1:0-7998 GCA_964393795.1 uncultured Roseivirgaceae bacterium | reverse complement strand
TGCCTAATCCCCAATGCCCAATGCCCAATACCCTAGTGCCTAATGCCTAGTGCCTAATGCCTAGTGCCTAATCCCCAATGCCTGTATCTAATGCCCATTTTTTCAACGTCTCCGTCAATGCCACAATCTCATCATCGCTGTTGAATGTATGGAGACAGATGCGCAGGCGTTCAGCGCCCGCCGGCACCGTTGGCGAGAGAATAGGCCGCACGTCAAAGCCGCGTTCTTGCAATGCCGCTGCAAGGTTTCTGACGTTTTCGTTTCCCGGACGCAGAATCGTCTGAATCGCGGAGTGACTTGGGGTGCGATGCGAAAATGTGCGCATCGCATTCAGGTACAGCTCAATCTTCTTTTGCAAGTCATGCTGAAGATGCGGATGTGCAGCGAGGAATGTAAATGCACAATGTATAGAGGCCACCTGGTGTTGCGATGGTGCAGTCGTATAGATGAACGGCCGCGCAAAATTGATGAGATAACGGATGAGATCATTTGAGCCCGACACACAAGCGCCGTGTACACCCATTGCCTTTCCGAAAGTATAGATGCGGATCGCAATTTTATCGTGAAGATTTTCACTGAGGCTGTAACCACCGCCCGCCGGTCCCATCACACCGGTGGCATGCGCTTCGTCGAGTACGATCGATGCATCATAGGCTGCAGCAAGTTCAGTCACCTCGCGCAACGGACATTGATCGCCGTCCATCGAGTAGACCGATTCAACGACGATGAACTTATTGCCTTTTGCGACTTTCAGCTTTTGCTCAAGGTCAGCAAGGTCGTTGTGGCGGAAACTGTATCGGCTCGCAAGGCTGAGTCGTGCGCCGTCTTTCAGGCTGGCATGCGCCAATTGATCGTAAAGAATGGTGTCGCCTTTCTGCGGAACGGACGACAGCACCGCAAGGTTTGCCGCATAACCCGAGTGAAAGATCAATGACGATTCGGATTTAAAGCGGATGCTCAATCCTTCTTCGACCTGCTCGGTGAAATCGGTATTTCCGCCGAGCAAGCGCGACCCCGTCGATCCGTTGCTTACACCCAGCGTGCGGTTGAGATTTTCAATCGCGTCAAACAGTTCGGTCGAGCGGGACAATCCCAGGTAATCATTGGAGAAAAAGTCAATTGCACGTCGGTCCTTCGTCAACGTGCGCAGAAGCCCGGATTCCTCCCTGTCGGATAATTTCTTCCTGAGGAAATGATTAAGTGAAGGCATGCCGCTATTTTCCACGCATCTTCTCCAGCTGCGTCCACAGGGCATCTGGAATGGCTTCAAGATGACTGAACTGTCCGCCGTTGCGCAACCACTCACCACCGTCAATTGTAATCACTTCGCCGTTGATGTAGGAAGAGAAGTCTGACATGAGATAGGCGGCAAGATTCGCCAATTCCTGATGTTCGCCTACACGCTTCAACGGAATGCGTTGCGCCGGATCAAACTTCTTGACAAGATCACCGGGGAGCAATCGGCTCCAGGCACCCTCCGTGGGAAATGGACCCGGCGCGATAGCGTTGCTGCGGATATTGTATTTCCCCCACTCGACAGCGAGTGAACGTGTCAGGGCGAGGACGCCTGCTTTGGCGCACGCCGAAGGGACAACATATCCCGACCCGGTCCAGGCATAAGTGGTGACAATGTTCAAAAACGTTCCGGGTTGTTGTCTGGCAATCCAGTTCTTGCCCGCCGCCAGGGTGGTGTTGTATGTTCCCTTGAGCACAATATCCACAACTGCGTCGAAAGCACGGTGCGAAAGCTTTTCCGTCGGACTGATAAAATTCCCTGCGGCATTATTGACCACACCATGCACGGCACCGAACTCCGCCTCAGCACTTTTGATTACATGTTCGATCGTTTCATATTGGCGAACATCGCATGGCACTGCCAGTACCTTTCCGCCCGTCTCGGTTCTAAGTTCCGTTGCAGTCTTGTCGATCACTTCTTTCTTACGGCTTGTGATCACCAGGTTAGCGCCAAGTTCAAGGAAGTACTTACCCATCGACCGCCCCAGTCCGGTACCACCACCGGTGACAAGAATCGTTCGGTCTTTGAGCGCGTCGTTTTTGAGCATGCCGGTCATAGCGTTTTTTTTGTCAAGTTAATTCTTTTTTGGGGAGACGCCACATCCGGAATCTCACAGCATGTTCGTACGTCGAATGCAACCCGCCGACGAATGACATTGACTGCCATTTAGTATCGACTTCGCAAAAAATTGTTGCGCCGCGGACACATGTACTGTATATTTCGCGAAATGCAATACTTTGTCACCGCGATCGGCACGGACAGCGGAAAGACGCTCGCGTCCGCCATCGTTTGTGAGGCCCTTCAGGCCGATTACTGGAAACCCGTCCAATCCGGAATGCCGCGAGACACCGACACGGTAAGGGCACTGGTCAGCAACACAAAAACCGTTTTTCACCCGGAGCAATACCTCCTTCAAACGCCGGCATCCCCACACGCTGCTGCGAAGATTGACAGCGTCACCATAGAGATCAGCGCATTCCGTATTCCTCAAACAAACAACCACCTGGTCATCGAGGGTGCCGGAGGTTGCATGGTCCCGTTAAATGACCAGCACCTCATGATTGATCTTATGGCTGCCTTCCAAGCACCAGTGATTGTCGTATCAAATGAATATCTCGGAAGCATCAACCACACACTGCTCACGCTGGAAGCCTTGCACCAACGTAACATCCCTGTTAAAGGGCTTATCTTTAACGGTAATACCAACCTGGAAAGTGAGCGTATTATCCTGCACCGGTCCAGGCTGAACTGTCTGTTGCGCATCGGCGCTGAAAAGGAGATCAATCCTGGCGTGGTGAGAAAGTATGCAGCGATACTCAACAAAAACTGGCATGAATGATTTAAAAGCGATTGATCGTAAGAACATATGGCATCCTTTTACATCGCTTCAACGCACGGCAGACACACCGTTGGTAACCGAAGCAAAGGGCGTTTATCTCTACACCGATGACGGAAGAAAAATACTTGATGCCGTCTCGTCGTGGTGGGTGAACCTTCATGGACATGGTCACCCCGCGATCGCCGCCGCCATCGCCGGGCAAGCCGCCAAACTGGAACAAGTAATCTTTGCAGGGTTTACCCACGAGCCCGCTATCCGGCTTTCGCAAAATCTGCTCCGCATTCTTCCCGAAGGGCAACAAAAAATCTTTTTTTCTGACAATGGGAGCACGGCTGTAGAGGTCGGTCTAAAGATGGCGATTCAATACTGGCACAACAGGGATATCCGGAAAAACAAAGTAGTGGCCATCAAAGGCGCCTACCACGGCGACACTTTCGGGTCGATGTCGGTGGCCGAGCGCGGTCTGTTCAGCAAACCGTTCCACCCCTATTTGTTCGAGACGATCTTTGTCGATTTTCCTGATGAGCACAATGAAGATGCAGTGATCGAACAGTTCAAGTCGATCGTGGCGCACGAAGACGTTGCGGTCTTTATTTTTGAACCGCTTGTCCAGGCCGCGGCAGGGATGCGGATCTATGCGACGGAGGTGCTTGACGCATTGATCGAACTTGCCCATCAGCACGATGTCATCTGTATGGCCGATGAAGTGTTCACAGGGTTTGGAAGAACCGGGAAGTATTTCGCGAGTGATTACCTCGCACACAAGCCTGACATTGTCGCGGTTTCGAAAGGCATCACCGGTGGCTTTCTTCCGCTTGGCGTGACGAGCTGCTCGGAAAAAATCGTTTCCGCTTTTGACAGCGACGAACTGGCAAAAACCTTTTTCCACGGCCATTCTTATACCGCTAACCCCGTTGCCTGTGCGGCAGCAAACGCGAGCTTTGACCTGCTTACAGCTCCGGCATGTAGGGAAGCTATTCACGCCATCGAAACGTCACATCGTACATTCGCTGCTACCCTCAAAGGGAACAGGGCCGTTCACCGCGCGAAATCGCTTGGTACCATTTTGTCGATCGAATTGGCCAGCCAGGAAAATAGCGCATACGAAAATCCGATGCGCACAAAAATATATCCGTACTTCATGGAACGCGATATTCTGATACGTCCCCTCGGAAATGTGATCTATCTGCTTCCGCCTTATGTAATTTCAGACGAAGAACTCGCGTATCTGTACCGCTCTATCGATGAATTTCTCAAGGTGATTTAATTCGATACCCTGGGTTTTTTCAAAACGTTGAGGGCAAACAAGCAGAATACGCCTTATTCCTTGACCCTGAATGAACGGGTTTTCCCGAAGGTATAGTGCAGACCCAACTGAACGCCGACGAGCAGGTTCGCGCGCTGAGCAAAAATACTTGCCGCATCGCCGTTCTTGATGGCGTCGATCACGTCGCCGTTCCGCATATCGGTAAGGCTATACGTTGCACGCACCTGGCTACTGAGGACGAGGTGTTTGGACAGGTCAATATCGAGCCCAAAAGCACCCGCGATCGAAAATTCGGTATTCTTGAAGTCGTTGGCTTTTTTGGTCAAAAGATCCTTGGGACTGAGATCCTTGGTCACTTCATATGAATTGGCATCGATTTGCTGAATGAACTGCTTATCTGCTTCCGAAGAGGCCAGTTCATTTTGTATGGCCGTAAAGTCAACGCCTTCCGGTATCTGATAGACGCCTTTTTTCGCCTGTATAGATTCCACTGCATTGGTGAGGAAAGACATTTGCGGGCCCAGGTTAAAATTCGCACGGGCTGCACTACTGCCCCCACTCATGAACTTAAAGAGCAAAGGTACCTGGAGATAATCCAGCGAAATCTTCCGCTGCCCTTTAATCTCCTCAAACTTGTCGATCATATCATAAATCTGACCTTGTTTGGATTTAATCCCTTCAAGTGACAGACCGAATTTGCGCCCGAGGTCGACACCGAAGTTGAAGCCGATGGGTGCGAACTGATACGTGTAGGTAGAATTGTAGCGCGGATCTTCTGAAAGACCTTTGTCCAGTACAAATGTAGCGTTCACTGCCGTGGTAGCGCCAACGTGGACCTGAACAAGCTGAGCGGCCGCCGACGTCGCCGCCAGGACACTGAGTGACAGTATAACGAGTCGTTTCATAGGTATTTGGTTTAGGGTTACATTACCCAATAGTACCAAAAGTAACCGGTTTACGGCAGAAGTGGCTGGATTGTCAGCGTTTTTCCATGTATGAAAAAGACGTGAGTTTGTCCGGAATTGGTCGTTCGCAGCGAAATTGCGGTGCCTTCCAGGGGTGGTTGTGTCAGCAACACGCCATCGCCATCGAATACGTATGAGAGCGATTGGACCGGGTCGGTAAGTGCAATGTAGCGTCTCCCTGCGCCGTACTGATAGTATTGAATATCCGCCTGTCGTCCGCTGATATAGTCATTAGACAAGAGCTTCTTTCCCGCAGCATTGGATATGGTCATATGCCGGCTATCATGCTGTTCGATCAGGTAGGTTTTGTTTGATTTTTCCGAAATCAAGCTGAATTGCGATCCAACGTAAGCCCTGAGAAGTGTTTCACGATTTTCGATTTTGCCCCGCACGTTAAATTTCACCCGGAATCCGTCGCGGGTAACAACTACAAACCACGAGTTGTCAATGTCAGGCCCCATCTCAAGGAAGTAGTCGCCCATGGGTGTGCCCTGAAGGTCGAGTGGAAAGTTTTCCATCATTTCCCCTCGACGATTGTAGAGGTTCACCAGCCCGTCTTTGCGAATGGCGATGATGAAGTCCTTGCCCCGGATCCGATGATGCCGTGCAGGGGCCATCAGACTCTGCCCTGTTTCACGCGGCGTCCATCCCTCGAGGTTCTTGCCTGACTTGTCGTACATCCACAGGTTCCCGTTCTGCTCAGTCACGAGAAAACGATAACGCTTGCTACCATCATAGTCGACCACCGACAAGTGTTTGATGTCTTTTCCTTTCAGATACAGAGGGTAGGGCGGCACATAGTTACCGAGGCGATCGATAATGTGAATCGCATCCTGTGTAGAGAAAATATATTGCAGTTTCCCGTTGTTATAAAAGTCTACTTGTTGGATATCACTGGTAATCCGGTCACCAATAGGCAATTTCCACAACACCTTGCCGTCCATTGAAACGAGGCTGACATCGTTAAGCGAATCCTGAATAAGTATTTCCGTTTCCTGGCTCACATGACTTCGAACAGCCTGAAGCGCCTGGATGGGCTGGCTGAAGTGCACCACGTTGCGGCGCGCGGTGGAGGCGAAGGCAACATCCGCTTTCCCATCCGTGTGATTCACCGCGATGTTTGTATAGTACGTATTGTTAAGGTGGCTGAATTGAAAAGCGCACATCTGTAAGCGACGCAACAATGAGCGGTTGTTTTCTACAAAGTGACTCCAGCGGGGATTGAGTTTCGGACTCAGCAGGCTCCACACTTTTGGTGTGTTGATGAAGACACTCATATTCGACTCGAGCAGGGTTGACTCCATGAACTGATTTTTTGAAACCGATTTTCCCCAGGTGTCTTCATGTTCAATGTCTTCAAGAAAAAACTTCAGCTCTTCAAGGTTATCGCCGATGAACAAAAGGTTGCCGTCGGTAGTGTAGTAGGTCTCCTCAAAACCGCTGACCAGCGGCCAGAGCAGTTTCTCAGGAAATCGTCGAACGGGAATCTGCCTTATGACGCGGCCTGAGAATTGTTCATAGAAAACGGTGTCTTCACTGAGCCGTTCAGAAACGGCATTGAAGTGCTGGAGCCACAGATCAGGCGCATCCGTCTCTATCATCAGAATCCTGGCCAGGCGTGGACTCTCCATGCCTTCCACGAGGCAGACGCCAATTTCATTGGAGATGGTGTTATAAAGGGTATCCCAATTAAACTTCAGTGCTGATGACAACAGCTCCAACGAGTCGCGAAGGTGTGGTTTGTGCGCGGAGGCGAAGTGGTGCAGTGCGCTTGAGAAAAGGTTCCCATCGTTGATTCCGTAGCTGGTGAACATCACTGTACGATTGACCACGAAATCTTTCAGTGTAAACGATACGGGAGACTGATTTTTGAAAATCGAGAGAAGGTAGCCTGCGTCGGTCGGGTAATCGGTACTGAAGCCATTGAGCACAAGGTGGCCATCCGTCGATTTTATATCGAGGAGTGACGAACGTCCGAGGTCGTAGGGTTGATCGAAGCCCGGCAAAAAGACAGACAGCCAGTCCGTAAAGTTTGTTAGCTGGATGTAGAGATTACCCGCATCACCCGATATATGCGGCAGTTGCCGCACCTCCGGGTTTGCTTTGTTAAAATTCGTTTTACCGTTGTGGGTGCGAATCACATCTTCGATAAGGAAGGGAGTAAAGCTGCCGACCCAGACGTCACCAATCACGATCCATGAGAAAGTACGTTTGTCGCGGCTGAGTTCATGTATCTTTATTTCGTTGAGTGCACGTTCGTTGTAGCGATAGTCTTTGAGTTCGCCGAGTGCCGCGCTTGCGTTGATCAACGCTTGCGGGTCAGTGATATAGTAAATAAAATCAAAATCGTCTTTGCGAGTGACGTGTGCCGACACCAGGAGGCTTTTGCTGTTGGCGATCAGTGTGTTTAACTTCGGCCGCAGCGAATCCGCGGGTGATGTCATAAAGGACGCCTGCTGAATGAGTTGCCACAGGGGGCCTTTCTGCACGTCGTCGATGCAGGTATTGCAAATGTCCTTTTCGTAGACAAAGACCGTTCGGGCGGGCACAAGATCCCATGCCCTTACCGGTTCTTTCTGCAATATCTGGTCATATACGTAGTATCCACCGGCGAGGAGGACCAGCACAGTGAGGGTGAGGAGTAATGGTGTTCGCTTCAAATCTTCTACCCGTATTTTCGACAAGATACGGAGTGGCGGGGCGAGAGTCAACCGTCGGTAGTCCAGGGTCCATGGTCCATGGTCGATGGTCGATGGTCGATAGTCCATAGTCTGAAGTCTACATGACCATCCGGCAACCCGGCCAGCGTCGGCCGCGGCAAGTCATACGTTTAGAGCCAGGACGACTCAAGTCGCCGGAAATGCAGTAACACAGAGAACACAAAGTTTCGGGTTTTAAGTTTTAAGTGGTA
>CAYMWA010000142.1:0-9316 GCA_964393795.1 uncultured Roseivirgaceae bacterium | reverse complement strand
ACATCATCCGTGAACAGGTCGCGGCCGGAGCGATCGTGGTCACAAACCGTTGTACATTCTTTATATCTGCAAGCCTGGAAAACTTTCAAGTGGACGGGCACTCCTATGTAGGAATCTCAACCAGTAGTCCGATTTACCATGCGATGGAAGGGAGAACAAAAGGAGATGCCTTCACCTTCAGGAAGGTTGAATATAAAATCAAAGAAGTCATCTGATGGCAACCTGTTCAATACATGATCTGGATCTGTCGCCTAAACCAGGCAAACAGTACTGGACGAACAGCAACAGGGAATGGCGCGAGGAGGTAATATACTTCCTGATAGTCGACCGATTTCATGACAATCATGATCGGAACCCCGCCGGCGGCGACGGGAAAACATCAGGTTACGGTACCCCTGCGCAACTTCAAACGTCGTGTGGCGGGACGCTGCGCGGAATAACGAAACATCTCGACTATATCAAAGAACTTGGATGCACAGCACTCTGGCTCAGTCCTGTATTTGAAAACAACGAAAATTCATATCACGGATATGCGATTCAGGATTATACAGAGGTCGACAGCCGTTTCGGCACCAAACAAGATCTGGCCGATCTCGTCGATGCCGCACACGCGCTCGACATGCGGGTCTTCCTGGACATCGTCCTTCACCATTCCGGCAATAACTGGAGCTATCCCGACGACCAGGAATACTTTTACTATCATGGCGCTGTTTTCCCTTTCGGAAAATGGCGATACCAGGACAAGCCATGCCCAACCGAGCTACGAAACCCCGATCTTTATTCAAGGAAAGGTCAAATCCGAAATTTCGATAGCTATCCGGAGACGCGCGAAGGTGACTTTTTAAACCTGAAAGCCTTTCGGAACGACGATTCACCGGAAGCGCTCTATGTACAAGAAATCCTCACCAGAATCCATTGCTATTGGATCAGGGAATCTGATGTTGACGGGTTCAGGCTGGATGCAGTGAAACACATGGGTGAAAAAGCGACCAGCCAATTTTGCTCGCATATCCGCGAGTACGCCTACAAGCTTGGAAAGCGCAATTTCTTTCTATTCGGCGAACTCCTCGGTCCGGAAGAAATGTACAGCAAGTATATCGGTCCAAAAACTTCCGTAAAAATCGAGGATAAGGCAATCTACTATGGGCTCAACTCTGTTCTTGATTTTCCGCTTTACCACGTCCTGGCAAGCGTGATCCTCGACAAGGCTACTCCTGAAAAATTGATTGAGCGCTACGAGTCACTTCGAAAGAACGCGATGTCGCGTGGAGAATTTGGTGAGTTCCTTGTTACGTTCATTGATAACCACGATCAGGTCGGCCAGCCTGTGAAATCCCGTTTCGGTCACAATGCGACCGAACAGCAAATCATCGCAGGGATAGGTTTCTTGTTGTGTGCCTTAGGCGCGCCTTGCATCTACTATGGCACTGAACAAGGCTTTATGGGCTCCGGGGAAGGCGATTGGGCAGTGCGTGAATCGATGTTTGACCTGCAAAACACATCCACAAACACGCTAAACAAAAATAATTGCATATTTCAGGAAATATCGAAGCTCGCTGCCATACGCAAAAACAGCGCAGTCTTGAAATTCGGGCGCATGTACATGCGTGAGGTCTCACATGACGGGCACTGGTTCCAGCTACCGGTCACCCAGGATTGCTTACTGGCTTTCTCCCGAATCCTTTATGATGAAGAAATGCTCGTCATTTACAACAGCTCACCCGAACAAGAGGACGAAGAATATATCTGTATCCATAGTCACCTGAATCCTGAAGGTGAAGTATTTCGGTATTTGTACGGTGCGAAAGGCAAAATTCATGTATTGAGAAATGAAGACGGCAGTCGTCATTTCATTAAAGTAAAGCTGAGACCATCGCAATTTGTCATACTGACCAACCAGACTATTTAACTATCAAGAAATAAATCTCTCGAACCATACAATGGCAGAGGGCCAAAATCTGCCGGCGCGACGATTCCTCAAAAGCAAACTTGTATGATTGGGCAACTCACAAGGATACCGGGGTTCAGCCCGCGTTACAGGGTCAAGCGTAACTTCGACCCGGGTGCCCTTACCAACTTCGCTTTGCAATCTTACCGATCCATTCAACATTTTCACATAATGCTGCATAATATGAAGGCCAAGGCCTGTACCCTGGACGGAACCCGCGTTCGAAGCCCGGTAAAAACGGGCGAAAAGATGTTTTTGGTCAGCGGCCGGAATGCCAATACCATTGTCCTTAACAGCCAGATAAATTTTGCTGTCAACGGCCGATGAAACATAAATAGCAGAATTTTCAGAGGAATATTTTATGGAATTGGTCACGATATTCTGGACGATATTGCCGATCAGGACAGGATCTGTCTTCACCTCACGCACACCGGCATGGGAATAGTGAATCATCTGTCCTGGCTTTGCAAAAGTCTGCAGGTCGTTGCAGATTTCACCCAGTAATCCCGGAAGGTCTACGTCCTCGATGTTTGGTTGCACCCGACCTTCCTCGATTTTTGTAACCGAAAGGAACTCATCGAGTATAGATGTGAGGTTATTGACCGATGATTTAATCCGCGCCAGATGCTTGGCTACCTTCTCCTCACTGACACCAAACGAATATCTTTCAAGAAGAAAAACTGACGACAGAATCGTGGTTAAAGGAGTCCGGAACTCATGCGACGCTAAAGTCACAAAAGCCGACTTCAGCGTGTTCAACTCGACTTCCGCTTGAAGTGCATCCTTGATCTGATCTTCCGCCGCCTTGCGTTTGTTGAAAATATATCGCACGGTCAGGAAGGTGGCGACCAGAAGAATCGCGATAACGATCATCAACACAAGAAGTGTTCGCATAAATGACGCTACCCTTTCGTCCAATGCCAGTGTAAAATATGCGAGTCTGGCCGCTTCAGCAGCTTTAAGGTCTCTTACCTTCACTTCAATTCTCCGGGCAACGCCGATGTGACGAGTAACCATGAAAGTTCTGCCGGCTTCGCTGCCCGCAGCGAAAAACTTAAGAGAGTCAACCCCTTGTGTGTATTGTTGAATCAAAGCCTCCAATGAATCAATTTCCCGGCGCAGGTCATTGTTGGTGATAAGATCGCGAAGTTCCGCTAACCTTACGTATAAGATCTGTGTCGCCTTACCATCATCAGCTGAAAGCGACAAGTCATTCTGATCCGCCATGCCGCCCGCTTGCAGCTGCATGTTCTTGAATGCGGAATAAATCTCCTCGGTCTTCGCGATTGCCTGATATCCACGACTAACCTGGGCGGCTACAATGGCGCGATCCTGACTATCCTGATAAAAAAATACACCGAGAACAGCGACAGCGACGACCAGCAACCCGAATAGAGAACCAATAACGATTTTAAAAGAAATCATGGTTGAAGGAAAATGCAGACCTTCATCAAACCGAAAATCACCGGTGTATGCCTCTTCTTTAACCCGCGCGCGGGCCAGCAATAATGTCAAGAAAAAAGGGCGGATGACTCCGCCCTTTGCAGTGTTAACACCCGGACAGAACATCGCCCAGGACAGCGTCCGTAAAAAGCGTCTAAGCGACAGCTACCTTGAGCGCGGGCTTTGACGGCGTCTCCTTCACCTTCGGAATCGATACCCTGAGAACCCCGTTCTCATACCTGGCATCGATACTTCCTTCCTTAATGTCCTCGGGAAGCGCAAAAGAACGACTGAAAGAATTGAATGAATACTCTCTCCTCGAGTACTCACCATCCTTTTCCCGCTTCTCCTCTTCCTTCTCGGCGCTGACCTTCAGCACGTGATTATCAACCTCGACATTAAAATCCTTACGCTCAAGTCCCGGTGCCGCAAGCTCCAGCTTATACTCCTTTGGAGTTTCAGTGATGTTTGCCGTCGGAACATTGATGCCGAGACGCGACGGAAATAAGTCGCTATCAAGGTCAAAGAAATCCCTGTCGATCATAGACGTACTGAAAAAATCGGAAAGCAATGAAGGGAAGCCTCCATTTTTTCTAACTGTTAAATTCATAAAACCTCCTTTGTTTTGATTGTAACCAAAACTAACGCTGATCGCGCGGTTCAACGATGACCGCGGTCAGGCCTTAGAAAGATTTTTGTCAAACAGTTGGCAGAAATGTTTGCTTAAGTTGCCGGTGAGATCAGAGACACAAAAGTTTGTCAATCGTCTGTGTCAGCTCCTTCGCGTCAAAAGGCTTTCGGATGTATCCGCTTGCGCCGAGTTCCATGGCCATTTTTATTTCACTTTTTTCGCCGCTTGCCGTCACATAAATGAAGGGTATCGATGCAGTAGCAGGATTATCTTTGAGCAGCTTTATAACTTCATAGCCATCAAGGCCCGGCATCATAATGTCGCATAAAATAATGTCGGGCTGGCTATCGATAGCCATGGCAATTCCACTATTACCATTATCGGAAGTAATTACGTTAAGCCCGGTGAGCTCCAGGATCTCCGATGTATTCTCCCTTATTTCCTGGTTGTCTTCAATTATCAAGACGGTCTTCATAATGCGGCAGGATTTGGAATATTTATCGTAAACGTTGTGCCTTCGGTGACTTTACTCCGAAATGATACGTCGCCACCCATCAATTCAACATACCGTTTCACTATTGTCAAGCCAAGTCCGGTACCCGGAACATTGGCGGTATTTTTGGCGCGAAAGAACTTACTGTAAAGATACTTCTGCTCTTCCTCAGGAATGCCGATCCCATTGTCCTGTACAGCGATCACGATATCATTACCGATCTTTGATGCTACTGTTATCGTGGCATTGTCAGGCGAATACTTAATTGAATTTGAGAGGAGGTTCACCATCACGTAACGCAGCTTTTTCTGATCAAGCGTCACTTCAGTATATCCCTCGTGATCGAGCTGAATCACCTGATCTTTCTTCCTGATCGTCTGAACGTCCTCCACCACTTCCCTCATAAATTCCTGCATGTCGAACGAATCGCTTTCAACTTCCACCTTTCCTTGCTCAAGCTTGTCAAGCGAGAGGAAGTCATTCAGGATGTTGGTGAGATTGCTGACCGAAGACTTAATCCTTTTCAAATGCTTTTGAACTTTTTCATCCTGCTCGGCGGCTCCATATTGCTCAATGAGCGCGGTACTTGACAGGACGATGCTTAAAGGTGTGCGAAATTCATGAGATGCCATTGAGACGAATCGCGACTTTAATTCATTCATCTCTTTTTCGCGGCCGAGCGCTTCGTATAGTTCCGTCGTCCGTGTTCGCACCTGTTGCTCGAGCTCTTCCTGCATCATGCGCTGATCGTGAATATCGCTACAGGAGCCGATGAAGCCTGCAAAAAGATCATCGACGAAGGTTGGTTTCCCAACATTCCGGATCCATCGGTAGTGACCGTCGTGCCGGCGAAGCCTGTACTCATTCACAAACGGCCTTTGCGCATCAAAAGCGTTGTTATATGTCTGGAGGCATTGATCGAGGTCGTCCGGATGAATACCCGTTACCCAGCCCTTACCCAACTCCTCCTCAATGTGCCTGCCGGTGAAATTCAACCAGGTGTTATTAAAGTAAGTGCGATCTTTATCCAGTCCGCAAACCCAGATCATGACGGGCGCATTGTCAGCCATATTCCGGAACCAGGCCTCGCGCTCGGCCAGCAGCTTCTTTGCCTTCACCTGATCCGTAGTGTCTGTAACGAAGGCTACAGCGAGCTTTTCCCCTGCAAGCTCATAGTGCCCAAGACTAATCGCACAGGGAAACACTTCACCGTTTTTCTTCTTGGCATGCAACTCCATCCCCAAACCCATAGGACGGGATTTGGGCTTTGAAAAATACCCGGAACGGTAATGAGAATGGTTGGACCGCAAATCGTCAGGAATCAGGATCTCAACCGGATGCCCGATCAATTCCGCCGGCCGATATCCAAAGAGCGTTTCGGCACAAGGGTTTGCAAGCTCAATATTTCCCTGTTCGCTGATTACCAGGATACTGATGGTTGCACACTCAAAGAGAACGCGGAAACCGGCCTCACTTTCCAGGGAAATGAGTTTCTGTTCCAAAGGTTGCGGTGTTTGTCTTCCGAATTTAAAAAAATGCCGAAAAATGCTAGCGGTTTCTTGCGCCAAATGCCGATTTTACGGATTAATCACCCGGATTAAACGGCAAGACTTCGACCGCGTAATATTGGCGGGATGTAATTCAAAGCGCCCGGCGAACCAATCCGTCGAAGAAATCAATGCAGACCGTGTTGCCGGAATGCCTTGAGTTCATCACCGGTAACGTATGAGAATTATCAGGTCATGAGCCGCCCCGGAACGAGATGATGGCCCCCTGACCTGGGCACTTGGTGCGCTGTCAAATGTTCGCCGGCATGTATCAGACAACTTGCTTCAATTTATTCGACGACTCAAGTCCCTTGACGAAATCTTCAATCCTGCTATTGAACTTGTCAAGGTCATTCAACTGGATTCTATAACCAGACGTATATTTGACAGTATTCTTTTGCTTTTCCTGCAGCAGGTCATTGACCCAAAGCTCGACCACACTTCCGGGTCGCTGTTCGAGAAGTTTGGTCAGCCCTTCAATCAATTTTTCCTTTTGCTTTGGTGCACCTCCACAGACCGTAATAAAAGCATACCGGTTTATATGATGCTTCTCTTCGAGCAGAAAGGCCTTTAAAGGCGACGCAATCTTCCCCGCCCAGATCGGCGCAATAAAGATACACTGGTCGTACGCGCTGAGAAAATACGGGTAGGCTTTGATTTTGGGTGTCCGGTTAAATACCAGATCAAACAGTATTGTTAACCCGTTCCTTTTCCTAGTCTCCTCAATGCGGTATATATCGCAGTTGAGACGCTTCTGTATCGCTTTTGCCAACAACTCATTGTTGTGGGTAAACGAGTAATAAACGATCAACGTTTTCATTGTAGCGTAATTTGGAATGAATAATAGGAATCCTTGAATGCAGGCCAGGTGCAGCCTTCTACATTGGTCTTCCAATCCGGAGGGATCACTCTAGCAACTTCGGCAAACCAATTGCACACCCATTGCCATGACAAACACAGGCAAACCGAAATAAGCTACAGCCGATAAGGCGCCTGACTACAGCCACCAATTATATCCGTGTCCCTCTTTTCCCAAAGCTCAGTCAACAACACGTAATTCAAAATGACCGAAATCGGCGCGCCAAAAGATCTTAATCATAGGCCTTCCTCAACCGGAACATAGAAGCGGCAATTGTTGAACGCAAATATTCCTCCAAGGCAATTTTCCTCGGCACATTCCAGCACGGATGACGCATCGCGGAGTTCAACTCATGATATGCCAGTGTCCATATGCTTGGCCAGAGAAGCACGACTGTTCTTACAGTAACCTTGTGAGGAACGAAGAAAATTTTGATCAGATGTGTAGGACAAGATAATCTATTTCCTATCTTTGATTACCCACGAAAAAAACAGGTGTTCTGCAAGGCCGTTTTTTGGTTAATGTGTTTTGGATAAATCCGAAATGAAAATTTGCGGATGTCCCCGGCGCCTTTTCCTGAAAGCTTGCAATCTCCGGATCTCCGGCTTAGACCTTCAATCGAAACGCGGAGTGCTTGCAGTCAGGTCCGCCTGAGCGGGATCCAATTCCCGGTCAAGGCATAGAGAAAGCTCGCCGTTGCCTTATTTAGTCTTCCTTCGGTAACATCGCTCCATATGCGATGTATTGACGTTAAGCTCCATGTTGTGACTTGAACCTGCAAAAGGGTTGAAGTGTAGGCTGGAGGAGGATAACGATACTTGACCTAAACCTTAACCGTAGGATCCGTTATGTCGCTATTCCACACGCGTCAGGATAAGGCGCTGCCTTTACTAATCGGCGGAAGCCGCAAAGCGTTTGAAGAGATCTACCACACCTATGCCGTGTTGCTCATAAACTTTGCACGGAAAAGTATTGCCAACAAGGAGGATTGTGAAGAAATTGTTCAGGAAGTCTTTGAAAGTCTGTGGGCAAAACGTGCAACACTGCAACATCTCACATCGATGCGAGCCTACCTGTTCAAGATGGTGAGGTACAAGATCGTGGATTACATCAGACATAGCGCTGTGAAGAAAAAGTACGAAGCGCATTATCTGCTGTTCGCCCGCGTGGACAACAGTGGCTACGCCAAAGGCGATCTCTCCGAAATCCACGCGTTTATTGATCATTGTGTTCGAGCCTTGCCAGACCGGTGTCAGACTGCCTTTCGCCTCCGGTTCGACGAAAATCTCTCATATAAGGACACCGCGACGCTGGCCTTGATGCAAGGGTCTGCGTCGAGCTACATCAAAAATTCTGTAGGTGATCCCGATGCCGACCCCGGCTTCCAGCTGAAGTTGCTGCCTGCCGATTATTACACGCTGTCTGACGACAGCAAGATCGTCATTGAGAAGGGTCAGCATTCCGGCACAGTGACGGTGATACCAGACTCAGCCGCGTTTCTTTCTGATCCGGCGACGCTCATGGCAACCTATGTTCTGCCACTCCGTCTCATTGGTACTGATGCAGCCGGGGATTCAATTCTCAGTACAAAAGACTTCGCAGTGATCGGCCTGAAATACGAGAACATGCTTTTCGGAAATTACTGGCATGGCGGAGTGACGGTGGAAAAGGATCCGGCAGGCAACGTGGTCAACACCACGACATACTATACAACCATTCCCTCGGCCGAGGCGCAGGTATGGAGGCTAAAGACCGTCGAACCGTTTGCACTGACGATCGATGGTGTCAGCGACATTTCAAGCTCGAATGTGCCCGAAATGAAAATCACACTGAATGGCGGTGATATCCAAGTCAGCGCGATGCCGGGCGCAACTTTCAACGTTGAGCCTAATGGAACGAGCGTGTTCAATCAGTCAAAGCTGCTGCAGGACAGAAGACTTTTCCTGAATTACAAGTATGTGAACGGAAGTGGGAACACGTGCTACGCTACGGACACACTTACTTTCCGCAACCGCATTCGCGATGGTATCAATGAGTGGCAGGATGAAAATCCGTCCCATTATGACTAACATTGAGGCATAGCATACAGGGGCATATCCCCTGTCTGGATTGTACTGATGTCTATAAATGTAGGAGGCTGTCCGGAAGGGCAGCCTCTTTTATTTGACTACGCTGTTTCTTCCCAGCCTTTGCTTGTATACCGTGCGATGCATTTTTTCGCACATGGATTGCGCAGCACAGCCCATAAACGCTTCTTGGAGTATTGATCTCATTATTTGTAAAACGAACGGTCAGGCTCCGCAGTCGATTTCCGGCTAAAAGATTTCAAAGCCATTGATGGCCATTTTTTTCAAACGTCTGACTTTGGGATGATAAAAATCCAAGCGACGGATGA
>CAYMWA010000141.1:4236-9409 GCA_964393795.1 uncultured Roseivirgaceae bacterium | reverse complement strand
GAGATGCCGAGGTTGGTTTGTGTGAATTCCGCCGACTCAAAGTGATACCCCGTGTTGTACGTGATCTTCCACTTTTCCGACAGCGACAGGTCGCCCGATATTTGCAAGGTCTGAATCACTTGCGCCGGCTGTATGCGATCGGCATTGCGCGTCAGCGGCCTTCGATAGCTCATGTTGTACCCGAGGTTCAAACTCCACGGGATATCAAAGTCAACATACGCGTTCGGATTAGCCATGATGTGCTGCTTGTCGGCCTCGGGTAAATCCGACTGCGCCACCTTCTCGCGCGTCTCGTTTTCCTTCTTCCGCATGTTGGGATTGAGATTCGTATTCAGCGAGAGCGTTGCATTGGTAATACGTCCGAGCGTCCCCCCTTTCCATGCGTACGAATCCACGCGGCGCTCGGACACGCGGCCTTCTTCACTCACAGTCCGCACATAGTTGTACGGGTCAAGTGAAGCAGACACGTTCACGTTGATCATGTTGTTCAGAATATTGGTGTTGGCGGACAAGCTGACGGGTGCAAGCTTGAATGAATCTGCCATCAGGTTGTAGCTCGAACTCAGGGACAGGCTGTTCAACAGCATGACTTTCCGTTCGACGGTGTCTTTCTCCGCCTTCACTTTCATCTCCAGGTTGTTGCCGATGCCAAACCCGATGGAGCCCGCCCTTCCCATCGTCGATCCACCGTACACAAATCCCTGATGGCGCGACCGATATTCGATCGTCGTCTCGTAGAGTTGTGACGGACCTCCGGGCTTAACGAGCTTTTGGAAGTACGCGGGGTTCTGTGAGAAATCCGGCGTCAGTCCAAACGAAATACTCGGATTGATGACATGGCGAATAGCCTTTATTTTAGACGTCGGCGATGTAAAATTGTACATTCCGTAAATCCGCGTGTTTAACCCCACGCTCATGCTGTAGTTCGCAATCCGGTTGAAGCCGCGCACGGTGTCAGCAACCGCCACGAAGTTACCGCGTTCATCGGGCACGTACTTCCAGTTCAGCTTTTCAAAATACCAGCGCTCGTCGTAGCTCAGCGAGGGCGACATCGTGAAGAACCTCAGGAACTTGAAGGAATACGAAAGTGGAATGCTGTGCCGGATCCCTTTGCGACCATTCTTGAAAAACAACGGCAGGTTGTCGAAGTTGAAAGGGGCGATGCTGTCGCGTTCCGCTTCCGGCGTCAGCCGACCGAGGTTGTTGGTGATGCGGTTGGTGGCGGTCATGCTGTAGCCAATCGAGAAATTGTCGAGGGGCGAAGTCTTGCCCCTCCGCTGAAACGGATACAGGTTGGTCATGTTCACGCTGAGGTTTGGCAACGGCAGGTCTACCAGCCGCGTTTGAAGGTCCTGGCTATGACTCAGGTTGATGCCCATGCTGAAGGGCGTGCCCACAAACTTCTTGCTGTACGACACATTGGAACTCAGTTTGGTGCTGATGTTGCTGATGCCGCGCGATGACAGTTCGTTCACCGTGCCATACATAAGGTTGTTGTTCTGGTTGAAGGTCGCGGTTGCCGCATTGACCGAAGCAGCGAAGCGGCCGGAGCCTTTGCTTTGTGGCGAATGGCTCCACGTCAACCTGAAGTCGTTAGAGATATTGCGGTCTTCGATGTTTTCGCCGAAGCGGTTGTGGGAGTAGCTGAAGTTGAAGTTGCCACTATAGGCATACCGCTTCATGTAGGTGGAATTGGCGTAGACCGCGTGGCCTCCTTTCGAATACAAATCACCGGTAAGGGCAAGTTTGATATAGTCGCTGATGTCAAAAAAGTATCCACCTCCGCGGAAATTAAATCCGCGACGACGTTCCTCGCCGTAACTTGGGACAATGATACCCGACTTGCTTTCGCGTTGCGCAGGAAACATCCCGAACAGGAATCCGGCAGGCAATGGAATTTCATTGAACTCCACATAAAAAGGCCCGGACACAATTTTGTCGTTAGGGATGGCTTTCGTCTTGGTGGAGACGATCGCGAAGTGCGGATGTTCCAGGTTACACGTTGTAAAGACGTTGTGAAGGCTCAACAGCTCATCGTCGGCATTCTTAAACACCGTCTCTCCGTGCAGAATGCTTTCCCCCTGTTTGGTGACCACCTCGCTGATGCGCGCCCTGCCCGTCTTGAAATTATAAACAATGTCTTTTGTTTCGTATAATTCCGGACCGTTCTTGAAGACCGGATACCCGATGCGGTTGCCAAGGGAATCGCGGATGCCGTGCGCCGTCATCGTGTTTTTTCCGTAGTCGATGAGGATTTCTTCGGCTTCCAGCTCGATTTCCCCGTATGTGATACGCGCATCGCCGTAAAGCCAGATCATTTTCCCGTCGACGCTGGCGCGGATGGAATCTCTGGCAGTATAGTTGATAGTCGTCTCAATATCCCCTACGGGTGGCGGAATGGAATCCTGTTGAATGCGAAGACTGTCGGAAGCCATGCGGAGGCTGTCAGTTGCGCCCGGTATCGTGTCGGCGGGAGCGGTCACCGAATCCCGCATGACGGGAAGCGTACCGGCAGGGTTTTTTACAGGATTTTCAACCTGAGCGACCGTAGGGAAGGCCACTGAAAAGAATACAATGAGAAAGATGAAAGAATGCCGCACAACCCCCGAATTGATAGTAAAACCTTTAGGTTTAAGGGAAAAATTCACAATTTTGGGTAAAGGTATTGCAAAACGTTTTAACAACATTGTACGGCCCTTGAGGAATATTGGAATTACGGTGGTTTTGGCAGCAATAACCTTGCTAAACACCGCAAGCAACTACATCAAACGACCTGAGTTTAAGGTAGATGTGGTCGTCATCGACGCCGGTCATGGCGGAAAAGATTCGGGTACCCGCGGCAAGAAAATCCTGGAAAAGGACGTCGCCCTCAAGATTGCCCTGAAAACAGGCCATTATATTGAGAAATACGTCCCCGGCGTAAAAGTGATCTATACGCGTAAGACGGATGTGTATCTCTCCCTGGATGAACGCGCCAGCATCGCGAACCGTGCCAATGCGGATCTGTTTATTTGCATCCACGCCAACGCAATGCCTGGGGGAAGGGCCACTGGAACCGAAACCTATGTAATGGGTCTTCACAAAGATGCGAGCAACTTCGAAGTGGCAAAACGCGAAAACTCCGTTATCCTTATGGATGAAAACTACCATGAACGGTACGAGGGTTTCGACCCCGACAGCCCCGAGTCGTATATCCTTTTCTCACTGACGCAAAGCGCCTACCAGGCCAGCAGTCTGTTGTTCGCACAGAAAGTGGAAGACCAGTTCAAATACCGTGCGGGTCGCCACAGCCGCGGCGTGAAGCAGGCAGGGTTTGTCGTGCTGTGGCGCACGACAATGCCAAGTGTACTGATAGAAACCGGATTCCTTTCTCATCCCGTTGAAGAACAGTTCCTTGCTGAAGAAAGGGGGCAGGATCTCATCGCCTCGGCTATATATAGAGCATTCAAAGAATACAAAAGTGAGGTAGAATCCATAAATTGACCGCCAAACGGATTTTGCGTTTTTTGCAACCAGTTCTCTGACGAATGAAATTCTCGAAAGAAGTCAAAGTGGGCCTGTTCATGATTACAGGCATTGTATTGTTGTATTTTGGATTCAATTTTTTGAAAGGGATCGATTTCTTTTCATCCAGCAATAAATACTATGCAATCTATCAGAATGTCGACAAGCTGACTGAGTCGAACCAGATTTTCCTTAACGGATATGCTGTGGGAAGGGTGAGCGACATCATCATCCAACAAAAAAAAGATCGCGTGCTCGTAGAGTTGTCGATCGATTCCGATATCGCCGTGTACACATCCTCCATCGCAGTGCTTAACGGCGAACTGCTCGGGGGACGCTTCATCCAACTCATCGTCGGCAATGGCGACCAACGACTCAAGCCCAAAGACACGATCAGGTCGGAAGTGGCAAAAGGCATCTCCGACTTTATCGCCGAAAACGCTGAGCCTGTTGCCTCGAATGTCCAGACCACACTGCGCAAGGTGAACAGCCTGCTTGACACCCTCAGCCTGACCACCTCCATGGTCAACCACATCCTGGCCGACATGCGCAAGACACCGGATAAGATCAACTACACGATCGACAACCTCAACGGAAAAATGGGGCAGATGTCAGGAACCTTTAACCAGGTTGGTCAAAACCTCAACACGACGTTGATCGAACTGAAACCCACACTCGAAAACTTCCGTGTCCTCTCCGACTCACTGAAACGCCTGCAGCTGAGTGGCACCATCGCCAAAGCACAGGAATCGCTTACCAAACTCAATGAAACCCTTTCCGCCCTCAACAGCGGCGACAACACGGCGAGCAAACTGATGACCGAAGATACCCTCTACGTTAACCTCAATAACCTCCTGCAAAACCTCGACAGCCTCGTCCAGCATTTTAACCGCAACCCCAAACATTTCATGGCACCCCTCGGCCAAAGCCGGAAGAAGATAGAACGGGACCTGCAGAAACAGCGGGAGAGGGAGTAGTTGCGCCCTCTCGGGCTCCCGCTCAAGATGACGACGTACAACGGTGGACCGTGGACCGTGGACCGTGGACCTTTATTCAACCATATGAACAAAGCACTTCTCGAATTCAACACAAATGAAGACCGCATGAAACAACTGGTCTTTCAGCTGCAGGAGAAAGCCAGGCGGACGAAGCTGGGAGGTGGCGAGAAGAAAATAGCAGAACAACATCAGCGCGGGAAGCTTACGGCGCGCGAGCGGATCGACTACCTGATCGACAACGGATCAGAATTTCTGGAGATCGGGCTCTTCGCGGGCGATGAGATGTATGAGGAAGTCGGCGGCTGCCCGGGGGGAGGCGTCGTGACGGGCATCGGCTACATCCAGGGAAGGATGACGGTAATTGTCGCGAACGATGCCACTGTGAAAGCGGGCGCCTGGTTTCCGATCACTGCTAAGAAAAACCTGCGCGCCCAGGAGATCGCGATGGAAAACCGCCTGCCGATCGTCTACCTTGTCGACAGCGCCGGCGTATTCCTGCCCATGCAGGATGAAATTTTTCCTGACAAGGAACACTTCGGCAGACAATTCCGCAACAACGCAAAGATGTCGTCGATGGGCATCATCCAGATCGCTGCCATCATGGGCAGTTGTGTCGCCGGCGGCGCGTACCTTCCCATCATGTCTGACGAAGCGATGATCGTCGACAAAAC
>CAYMWA010000141.1:2400-4136 GCA_964393795.1 uncultured Roseivirgaceae bacterium | reverse complement strand
TCTACGGCCATCTTCCAAGTGACCGCGTCAAGCCGTATGACGCGATGGAGATCATCAGGCGACTTGTAGACGAGTCACAATTCGACGAATACAAAGCCCTTTACGGGAAGACGCTGATCTGCGGTTACGCCCGCATCAACGGATGGGCCATTGGCATCGTCGCCAATCAGCGAAAAGTAGTCAAAACAAAAAAAGGAGAAATGCAATTAGGCGGCGTCATCTACTCCGACTCCGCTGACAAGGCAGCGCGTTTCATCATGAACTGCAACCAGCGCAGGATACCCTTACTCTTCCTGCAGGATGTCAGCGGCTTCATGGTCGGCAGCAAGGCGGAACACGGTGGCATCATCAAAGACGGCGCCAAGATGGTTAACGCGATGGCCAATTCAACCGTACCCAAGTTTACCGTTATCATCGGCAACTCATATGGCGCAGGCAATTACGCGATGTGTGGGAAGGCTTATGATCCGCGTCTCATCTTCGCGTGGCCCACGGCGCAAATCGCTGTCATGAGCGGTGCCTCCGCGGCCAAAACACTCCTGCAGATACGCGTCAATTCGCTAAAAGGCCAGGGCAAAAAAATTACCAAAGAAGAAGAGGATGCGCTCCTCAATGAAATCACTGACCAATACAACAAACAACTCAGTCCCTATTACGCCGCTTCAAGGCTGTGGGTCGACAATGTGATCGACCCGCTCGAAACCAGAAAGGCGATTTCAATGGGAATCGAAGCCGCCAATCACGCGCCGGTTGAAAAATTTAACGTGGGTGTAATTCAGACTTGACCATGTTGAACCATTTTCCCGGAAGGGCGCTTTATACTAAAACGAAAAGTTTTACCTTCATGCCGAAAGCGAACGTATGGGAATGGAATCAGGAATGGAATCTAAAGAATTCAAGGCGCTCATCTCACTGCTCGACGATGAAGACGAGCAGATCATCACGCATGTGCAAGACAAAATTCTTTCACTCGGCACACAGGTGATCCCTTTTCTCGAACAAGAATGGGAAACGAACTTCAACTCCCAGGTACAGCGGCGAATCGAAGACCTCATCCATACGCTCCAATATGAACTACTGAAAGAGCGACTGCAGGAATGGTTCGAGAGCGAAGACCACGATCTGCTTACCGGTATGTGGTTGATTGCTACCTACCAGTATCCGGACATCGAGTTGCTCAAGTTGAGACAGGAACTGGAACAGCTGTACTATGAAACATGGCTTGAATTCAAACCCGATCTGTATCCTTTTGACCAGGTGAAGGTGATCAACAGCGTACTGTTCAGCAAACTCAAGTTCAGCGCCAACACCAAGAACTTTCATAGTCCCGGTAACTCCATGCTGAACATCGTACTTGAAACACGCAAGGGAAACCCGCTTACCCTCTGCGTTATTTATATGCTCGTTGCCCAAAAGCTCAAGCTCCCGGTGTACGGCGTTAACCTGCCCAACCTCTTCGTGCTTACCTATAAAGACGATCGCCAGAACCAGTTCTACATCAACGCTTTCAACAAGGGCCTGATCTTCTCAAGGCAGGACATTGAAAATTACATCGGCGAACTCCACCTCACACCGCAGCCGTCGTTCTTTGAACCGTGCAGCAACCTCGACATCATCCGGCGCGTGCTGCGGAACCTGATCATGTCGTTCGATAAAATGGGAGATCATGACAAAGCCGAAGAGGTCAAAGAGCTGTTGCTGATTATTGCTGACGGCGCGGATTTGGGGGTGTGAGA
>CAYMWA010000141.1:0-2300 GCA_964393795.1 uncultured Roseivirgaceae bacterium | reverse complement strand
TTCACGCACGCCGCGCCTTTTCCCATAAGACGGATTGCTTTCCCCGGAGGAAACGGACGAAGCCTGCAAACACTGAAAGGTTCATCACACTAAAATAAAATGGCACGAAGAAGCCGCGGATGGCGATTTTTTTGTCTTTAAGGAAGAAGCCCAGAATCGCAACAAAATAAAAAAACACCTGCGCCCACAAGGCCACCTGGTAAAAGTACCCTGCATCGGCAAGTACCAGGACAATATTCGAAACGAGCACGAGTGGCAGAAACAGCGGCGCCAGTGTCCATCGAAGTACACGGTGGGAAACATACTGAAAGGCCAGCATCCCATACCGGAAGGGATTCATGACGTGTCGCAATTTGATCATCGCCTGAAAGGCGCCCGCACAAATCCGAACCTTCCGCTTCCATTCTTCAGCAACACTTACAGAAGCGGACTCAACCGCATAGGCGTTGGGTTCGTAAATGAACCGGTGACCGTTCGACGCAATAGTCACTGACAAATAAAAATCCTCAATGATCATCCCCTCATCGGGATACGCGTACAAAGGCGTACGCACGGAGAACAGTTCGCCTGCGGCACCCACCACCGAATACACCTCCGAATCTTTTCGCTTCAAGAAAGATTCATACTTCCAATAGAGTCCTTCGCCAGCACCCGACGCATTCTCCTTGTCCCCCGTGTGAATCATTTTCTCCCCGGCAACGCCGCCCACATCGTCGTGCTGATAATGCCTGACGATGTTCCTGATTGCCTCGGCATTCAGTGCCGTATTGGCATCCGAAAAAATCACGATGCCATTGGTGACGGATTTCATGACCCGGTTCACCGCATGGATTTTCCCCCTGCGCTCGGGTTGGTGAAACAGCCGTATCCGTGGAAAGCGCTCCACGATCTGCGGCGTTTCGTCCGTGGAGCCGTCTGTCACAAAAATGAGCTCCAGCTTGTCCGCGGGATAGTCTAGACTCAGCGTGTTCCGGATCTTTTCTTCGATATAGCCGGCCTCGTTGTATGCAGCCACGATAAACGTCACAGGGGGCAAATCAGCATTCGCCTGGTGTGCAGGGGGTCGATAACCCTTTACAGCCCTGGAAATCAGCGAAATGGCGATTCCATAGCCCAGATAAGTGTAAAAAACAGTGATTGTCCCGATCCAGAAAAGGGCGGCGGCAAGGGTTTCGATCGTCATAAATTTCAAATTCGACCAAGCGTCAATTTTATCGTTTTTAAGTCGATAATTTAGTTATTTTGTAAGTTGGAAGAGGTAGCAATGCGGTTAATAGCCCCTATAATAGTTCTTTTTTCGTTTAATGTTCCCGCGCTCGATACGAAAGCACAGGCACCGGTCGCTGTTGACGACAGTGGAAGTACTACGCAAAGTGTGCCAGTCGTGATCGACGCACTGGCAAACGACGCAGCTACCTTGCCGGCCGTACTTGACCCTGCCACGATGGACCTTGATCCCGCGTCGCCGGGCATTCAGTCCCTGTGGTCGACGGCCGCAGGCGATTTCAGTGCCAATACGGCCGGGGCGGTAACATATACTCCCGCCGACGGATTTTGGGGAAACGCAGCGGTCACCTACACCGTAAACGATGACCAGGCGGCAACGTCAAACATGGCGACGATCACCGTCTACGTGGACCGAAGTCCTGTTGCCAACGACGATGTCGCCACCACGCCCGAAGATCAATCTGTCGATATCGCGATACTCGCGAATGATCACGACGAAGAAAACGCAATTGACGCCACGTCGGTGGACCTGAACCCGGTCACTCCCGGGCAAGATGCACAATTCATCACCACCGGCGGTACCTTCAGCGTGGATGCAGCGGGATTGGTCACGTTTACGCCGGAACCCGACTATGCGGGTCCTGCGTCGATGACCTACAACTTTAAAGACGGCGTTCAGCAAACGTCCAATAACGCGACCGTTAGCGTTACGGTCACACCCGTCAACGACAAACCCGTCATCACCGATTACGTTGAGAACCTTTCAACGCTGGAGGACACACCCATCACACTTCTCCCTGCACACTTTACCGTCCAGGATCCTGACAACCCGACCTTCACCATCCTCGCGGCAAGCGGAACTAACTACACGGCCACCGGAAGCACGATCACCCCTGCCCCCAACTACTCGGGAACGATCAACGTCTCGGTTAAAGTAAGTGACGGAGCGCTTGAAAGCGATGTCGTTGTCATCCCGATCAGCATCACACCCGTCAACGACAAACCCGTCATCACCGACTACGTTGAGAACCTTTCAACGCTGGAGGACACACCCATCACACTTCTCCCTGCAC
>CAYMWA010000140.1:0-9414 GCA_964393795.1 uncultured Roseivirgaceae bacterium | reverse complement strand
CTGACCAATTCCTTCAATCATCTCCTTGTATCCGGGCAGGTCGTAGTCTACTTCCAGGGGAAGGGGAGTCATCCATTCGCGCGTTTTGTTAGACAGGCTGTCAAATGCATCCGGTCCTTTTCGGTAAACGAGATTGGCATAGCGCCTCGGCACATTTGTCGCGATGGCGGGAAGGTCATTCTTGCGAGCAAACTCAACAAGAGGCTTGTAATCCGTTTTGTAGTTATCCCATAACCGCGCCTCGTTCAAAAAACTCTTTTCGTCAATAATCCCGCGAAGGTATTCATCAAGAACAAGCTGATTGTCGGCTTCGAACATTTCCATGCCGAGGACGACTTCGGAACGGACCGAATGCAAATCTTTCAGTACCTGCAACTCAAGCCAGTGGGCCACGGAATTGTTGTGAAGCTCACCGAAAAAGACCACATCCGCCTCGCTCAGGGCCTTGATCATTTTTCGGTACTTTACAGGCTTTCCATCGCCCGAAAAGATAGCGTATGCCGGCCTCTCCTGTGCGGGAAGCGTGTAGCCTGTGAGTGTGATGATGCTCGTAACGATTGTGCCAACAAGCCATTTTCTATATGAGACAAACAATTGCATAGAATGCTGGTTTCGTATGACAACGTGATGTAAAAGTAATAAACTAACTGTCAATGACAGATGTACCCGCTGCAACCTGCAACTTGAGACTTGAAACTCTACAACCTCTGCAACCCACCTTCGCGCGCATACGCACATGCCAGGCACGCTACGGCGGGCAAGCCTGCAACTTCCGGTCAATCTTCACGGGCACCATTCATCATGCCGACGCGCTACTATGCGCGAGCACCGCTACTCCGCCGCCTTTACAAGCGCATAGGCGATCACCGGCTTGCCGCGGGTACCGCCATCGTTCGGGTGGAAGCTCACGAATTTGACCTTGTATATGTTTCCTGCCGCATCTTGTACCACATAGAAGCGATCGGTTCGCACGCCGGCTTTGTCAGCAGGACTTGTCACCCGCCAGTTAGAGCCGATCACATTGCGCGCTGCGAGCAGTTCAACGCCGGAGAGATCTGCTTCGCCGAATGCCTCATAGGTCGTCGTGGTTGTCAGCACCTCCGCGACTTTTACTCCACCTATATGGTTGACGAAAACGAGATCTGAAAATCCGTAAGGATACGATCCCGCGGGCGTATCGCCATAGTACATTGACCACGTCCACTCGATATCCCAATTCGCGGGCGCAACCGCTACTTCTGTGGCCATTGAACCGTTTTCCGTGAAGGAAATATAAGAGAAATTAGCCCCTTCTTCTTTCGGTATATCGATGGACTTGAAAGTACTTTCGCCGAGGTTGGCGTGTTGAAGCGTATACCCTCCGTTGGCATTTCGAAGTATACGAACTTTCACCAGGCTTGCAGGGTCAATTGTGGAGCCATGGCCACCATTTACGCGGTTGATAACGTACACGGCGTTGTCATTATCGGTAGCTGAAACTTCTGCAATGACCGTTTTTGTCAGGTCGCCATGCACGTCGTCGATCATCGTAAAGGAAGCGTCACCGGGTATACCCAAGGGTATCTCCAGGTCGTCGGTATTAATGTCGGCGACGGTCACTGCGTTGATATCCGTCTTGTCAACTTTGACAGCCGATGCACCTGTCGTTTTGTTGAGGACGACACGAAACGGATCGCCGCTGAAAAAGCCAAGATCCCAGCTGTTGCGTGCTATGGCTGTCTGCTGGTTATTGCTGAGATCAATAAAAACGGAGTTTGCTGCATCCGCTCCACCCGCGGTCTCGGAACCATCGAGTCCTTCCAGCTGGAGTTCGCTGCCTTTCGATACGATTGAAGAAAACGACAACACGAATTCCGTCGCGGCGCCGATAACGAGTGGATCGCCGGCCTGTGTAATGGTAAAGGTGACGCTTTCGTCGCCCTCAGTGAACGCGTCTTCGATGCGGATGACCTTAAAGGACGCGGAAGAAGCTCCAGCGGGGATAGTCACCTGTAAGGAACCTTCGGTGGCTGCAGGATCGGTGACGAAATGCTCCCCGTACAATACCCCATCCGTTGTAAAAGAAATGAAGATTTCCGATTGGTTGGAAACGGCGCGCGACAGTGACAGTGCGACGTCCACCTCGCTTACGTCATGGTCAAGTCCTGAAGATGAAGCGGTGAAGGTAACGACGTTGTCAGGCAGCGGCGGTTCATCCTCCTCACAGGCAAAGGAAAAACTCAGTAACAATATGGCGGCCAGTACGCCCGCCTTTGAAAGCAATTTGTTCATAGTTCGATCGTGTTTATTATTTTGAGATGGATAGTGCTAGTTTAACCGAAAGTTCAAGCCAGCAACGAAAGCCCTGCCATAACTCATGGGAACGGGTCCGCCGGTACTGTGTGCTTTGTTGATATTTTGCGACGTATTCTGAAGACGCGTCACACCGAGCAGATTTTTGACGCCGAGCGTTAAATGAACCCATTCTGTGATGCGTTGCTCTGCCATGACATCGATCCAGTGGAAGCCTTCCCGGGTGGCTCGGTTGTAGCTGCCATCTTCACTGTATTCGTATAGCGAGCGCTTGCCGGTAAACTTGTAATTGCCTGAAAGAGTCGTGTGCGTCTTATTGAATTCATACCACGCGGAGGCATTCACTTCGGGCGTCCACATCATTTCCGGGAGGAGGGTAGCATCGTCGGCGAATTCATTGTAAACGCCGATGATGGCGATGCCGACAGAAGCTGCAAGCGACTTGTAATGCAACGACTGCGTCAATGTGGCGCCGGTGGTTTTGAACCTTTCCACGTTGATATAAGTGTTGACTCCCGGATCATCAGGATCGACTCCGAGTGTGATCATGTCGTTGAATTGATTATAGAATGCACCAAGTGCTGTGTTGAGCACCACGCCGCCGGATGCAGATCCATGCCAGGCGAGTGACGCGGTAAAACTGTCAGAGTACTCGGCCTTGAGGTCAGGATTGCCGATGATCGAATGGCTGGAATCGAAGAAATAGAAATAGAGTTCCCGCAGTGCGGGTGCCCGGAAGCCGCGCGCATACGCGGTACGAAGATCCAGCGCGGGTGAGAGGCGTACCTTCACATTCAGTGATGGCACAACGGGAGGCGCATCATAGACGGAGTTATGAATGAACCGCAACCCGGGACGGATATTGAGAAACGTGAAAGGTTTCACTTCTGCCGACACAAACGCGGCATAATCGCCAATGGATCGTTGCCGATCGATCCGGTCTCCCACACCTTCGGTATAGTTGATGTCAATGCCCGGCTGCCAGGAGACCTTGTCCGAGAGCTTGTAAAGGAAAGTTCCTCTGAAGGTAGTCGCTGAAAATTCCGTCCGGTCCTGCGTGCCGGGTTCAGGAGAAAGAAAACGCTCATCCGTCATCACGTTGTAAGTTGACGTCTGTGTACGGCGGGCGTAATCCTGGAAGGAGGCGACGGCGGTGAAGTTCCACTTGTTGCTGATATCCCATTCCGTATGAAGTTGATGGGTATAGCGGTTCGTTGCATATTCTTTATCGACTGCAACACTGGTGTTCGCATTGGGTTTACCTGGCGAAGTCAGTACCTCATTGAGGTAGTTGAGCCTGTACCATATGTTGACGCTGCCTTTTGCATAGCCGACCGTTCCGGTGCCGAGCCACTGGTTTTTCGGAAGCCATTCTTTTTCTCGTCCCTCGTGGTTGCCCCTGAGGCCGCCGAAATTATTACGCGTCA
Source organism: uncultured Roseivirgaceae bacterium (assembly GCA_964393795.1). Classification (GTDB taxonomy): domain Bacteria; phylum Bacteroidota; class Bacteroidia; order Cytophagales; family Cyclobacteriaceae; genus Chryseosolibacter. The sequence goes on along the minus strand of CAYMWA010000140.1, from coordinate 5,695 downwards.
ACCCTGCATCGCCATACCATCGTTCGCCCTGCCAGTTGACAGTGACGCTTTCATTATGCGTGCCTCCGCCCGAGAAGGGTTCATATTCCTGGCCGGCGGATTCCTCCAGTATACGCGCCTGAACGCCGACGGTCTTTTCATTTTTCATTCCCTTTCGCGTAATGATATTGATTACGCCGGCAAGGGCATCCGAGCCATAAATCACCGAAAGCGGACCTTCGACAATCTCGACGCGTTCAACCATGTTCATGTCGATCTGGTTGAGACTTTCGCGCGTGGCTCCGCGGTCAAGCATTGGTACGCCGTCGAGCAGAACCTTGACATTCTGGCCGCTCATGCCCATGATCGATATATCGGAAGTGCCCAGCACCAGGTCGTTTGAAAAGCGGATCCCCAGTTCGGTGTTCAGCACACCCTGGAGGTTCGTGGCGCCGCGTGAGCGGATCATGTCACTGTCTATCGTGCGGACCTGGTAGACCGACTGTCTGAGGCTTTGCGGTTCGAACTGGCCGGTCACCACGATCTCCTCAAGCGCAATGGTATTGAGGGAGTCTTGTGCAAAAACACAGGCGGTGAGTATGATGGGGAAAACAACAACTAGTCTTTTCATGGCTGGATTTGTGTTACTTCAGATTGGGCAAGCGATTGACGAGCTCACGCCAATTTTCACGTTCGGGAATACCGGGCTTGCGCAGGCCAAAGAATTGTGCGATCAGGTTTTTGTCCTTGTCAAAGACTTCCACCGAAGTGACGTTGCCTTCCGTCGTTGGCTTCTTTACCACCCATGCGGAGTCGACCAGGTCCATATGCAGATGCATATTGAATTGCGGATCTAGTACGTTGAGCCAGCGCTGCGGTTCGGTGTCGCCACGCTCGATCAGACGGATGGTTTTCACTTTTCCCTGATGTATCTGGATGTTCCCACGGTTGCCGGCGAAGATCATGATGGGCATGTTCGAAGCAGAAGCCTCGTCTAATATCAGCCGGGGTGATGCCTTCGCGTCAACGGGGTAGGTGAAGGAGCCGTTAGCCAGTTCGATGGCGCGGTAGCGCGGTACCTTGTGTCTGCGAATCATGCCGAAGAAGTCGTGGGTGTCTTTCATCTCACCCCAGTCTTTCAGAAGTGAGGGCACATCGACGTCGTTGCCGGGTGCTTCGTCGGGCCACGGGGTTAAGTCGAGATCGGCAAACTGGTCCTTTGCGCGAAAGTCGGCGATGATTTTTTCGAATGCTTCCACATTGCTTTTTTCCTGGAGGTAAACTTTGATGATGGCTTCTCCTGCTTTGTCGAATACCTGAATGCTTTTCAGAACGCGGCCTGACTTTTCCTCAGTGGCAGCAAAGGCCACGTGCCACGAGTGAAAAAATACCCGCAACTCGATCGGGCCAATGACAGTAGCCATAGCATGAGCGCCGGATCCCATAACATCAAGCTTCTGGAATGGACCCTTATGCTCGAGGATGCAGGCGTCGTTGCGCGTGAGCGACATCACGTGTCCAAGGGTCTTGAACCGCTCCACAAGTTCCGGTCCCGGTTTCTCAAGGCGAATCACCTGTTCGCCCGTTTTGGTTGCGAGCAGTTCTGCTTCGCTCACGTTAAGTTCTTTGGCAGCGTCGTGGATACGCAGGCCCGGCTTTGCCTGTAAAATGCCTTTCCAGGCGTCGGCGAGCATTGCATACTTTGATTCGAGTGTTGTGGTATTCATGGATTTTGTGATTTTATGTTGCAATAGATTATGGTTACAATAAGAATTACCTCGCTTTGCTGATGAAGGTCAGCCTGTTTGTGTCGCCTGTCGGGACGTCTGTCCTTTCGGGAATGATGTAAGGGCAGTTGTTGCACGGGTCGTGATAGACATTCACACGGCAGCAAAAGGTTGTTTCGATATTCGACTTTGTAAAGACGTCTTGTGCGTTGCCGCGCGCCACCAGCTTTCCATCGCGGAGAAAGTACAGTTCATCAGCGAACTGCACCGCCTGGTTGAGATCGTGGACGATGGCCACGACGCCGATGTTCCTTTCGCAAACCTTCTTAGCCAGGGCGAGGATGTGCTGCTGTTGCGCGATGTCAAGACTGGCGGTTGGCTCATCCATCAGAATGTAACGCGGATGCACCGCCTCTTCCCATACCTGTGCCAGCACACGCGCCAGCTGTACGCGTTGCTTTTCTCCTCCCGAAAGGGTCATGTAATTACGTCGACGGAATTTTTCGACATCCGTCAGCGCCATGATCTCTTCAATGATCGTCTCATTCTCGGCTTTGGAAGATTTATGCGCATGTCTGCCAAGCGCAATGATCTGCTCGACGGCAAATGCAAACTGCACGTTTGAATGCTGGGGCAGGACCGCGCGCAACAGCGACAACTCACCGGAATCGTAGCGGTTCAGATGCTTTCCGTTTAGTTGGACGGTTCCTGCCGACGCCCGTTGTTCTCCTGCCATCACTTTCAGCAGCGAACTCTTACCCGCGCCGTTGGGTCCGACCACCGCAGTAAAAACGTTCGGGCGCAGCGTTAAGCTGACATCGTCGAGGATCGGTTTCCCATCTACATTAAGTGCTATGTTCAGTGCCTGGTACATTCGTCAGATTTCCTGTTTTGACTTCGCGTTCAACAAAAGCATCATGAAGAAAGGTGCACCTATCAGGGCGGTGACTACACCGATCGGAAGTTCCGCCGGACTGGCAATGGTTCTGGCAATGATATCTGCGAGAACGAGAAGCAGGGCGCCACCGAGGACCGAGGCGGGCAACACGAGGCGATGATCGGGATGAAAGAGAACACGCACGAGATGCGGAATGACGAGACCGATAAAGCCGATCATCCCGGCAAGGGACACGCTGACGCCCACACCGAGCGCGCTGAAAAAAACGATCAGTCGCTTGGTTCGTTCGACATCCACGCCGACATGGAAAGCTTCCGCTTCGCCCAGCGCGAATGCGTTCAGTGTGCGACCGAAGAACAACAGCATGCCGATCGATATGGCTATTATCGGCCCCGCGATGGCAAGCTTGTCCCACGTTGCACCCCCGAGATCGCCGAGTGTCCAGAAGGTGAAAGTTCTCAACTGATTTTCATCTGCGTAAAATATTGCCAGTCCGATGATCGCACCCGTCAGTGCATTGACCGCTACACCGATGAGTATGAGCAAAGCGATGTTGGTGCCACCGGTCCGGTAACTCAGTTTGAGAACGAGAAATGTTGCCAACAATCCGCCGGCGAATGCAGCCACCGGAATCAGCAGCTCCTGTGACCAGCGCGTTATGCCCAGCGATGTACTGAAGACGACCACCATAACGACCGCTGCCGCGGATCCACCAGAGACGCCGATGAGCCCCGGCTCTACCAGCGGATTTCTGAACAGTCCCTGCAGAGACGCACCGCTTATGCCGAGTATGCCACCGATGAGCAGCGTCATGAGAATGCGGGGAAACCGAATCGAATTTAACACCACCTCATGGGTGCTGTCGATCGGCACAGTGGTGAAGAGTCCGACGCTCTTCAACAGGATCAATGCGACCTCCGATACCGGAATGGATACAGCGCCGATCGTTAAAGAGAACAGCACGGTGATGATCAGGAGAATGCCAAGACCGATAATGACGGCGGATCTTCCTGCTTGACGCAAAGTCAGGGCCGGCGCGTTCATTTACGCACCAGGTCAGGATGCAACAACAGCACGAGTTCTTTTACAGCCTCACCAAATCGCGGACCGAAGTTGGTGAGCTTCAAAGTTTCAATTCCGATGATCCGTCGTTTTTTCCCGGCATCGGTCTGCGCCACCCCGGGAATCTTCAACGCCCCATCTACGCCGCCAATGCTTTGGAGGCCTGTAGAAGTGAGCAAAAGGAAATCAGGGTTCGCGGCAATGAGTGCTTCGGTATTCAGCGGCTTGTATCCGTCAACACTTGCAAGTGCGTTTGACGCACCTGCATAATGAAGGATGGCCGCGAAGGTGTTTTTGCCTGCAACGCTCACGGTAGACGTTCCGCGATTGTAAACACAAAGCACGTCCGGTTTATGCGTGCTATTTGCAAGCAGATCCTTCGCTTCCGCGAGCAACGATTCATTGTGTGCGATCAGGGTTCTGCCTTCCTTTTCGCGCCCCAAGGCTGTAGCGATCTGCTCGATGCATCGCTTCGTGTCTTCAAAACTTGTGCGTTCGTCCACGATGACAAGTCGGATTCCGGTGCTCCTCAGTTGCTGAAGTACGGCATCGTCGACATATTCCTTTTCGGCAATGACCATCGTCGGCTTGAGACTCAGAATACCTTCAGCACTGATGGCTGAGCGGTAGCCAATCGATGGCAGTTGCTGGATATGTCCGGGGTAAAGACTTGTTCTGTCCGCGGCGACAATCTTGTCACAGTCGCCAAGTGCGCATACCGTTTCCGTTATGGCGCTGCCGGCAGTGATGATGCGCTGGGTGACTTGTGCGTTTGCGAAAGGGGCCGCCAATGTCAGGAGAAAAAGGGCGAAGAAGTGTTTCATTGTTTAGAATAATTCTAAACAAAGGTAGGCCAGTTCGAGCTTTCAGATCAATCGCCTCATGGGGCCAAATTGGTCTACCCGATGAAGGGTAGGGCGTCACCTGTAGGGGGTAACCGTGGAATGTCTATACTTACCATTACCTATTTGGATTAATTCTAAATAAGGAGTATCCTTGCAGCAGGCATGATCCGGAACCGTGAATAAACAGCGAATTGACATTTTATTAGCTGATAACCAACCGCTTACGGTTGCGGGAATACAGTCTTTCCTGACCGAGCGGAAGGATACTCGCATCGCCGGCATCGTATCAATTGCGAGCGATTTATCGGACAGCATCAGGCAGCACAACCCCGATGTGCTGATTGTGGACTACAACATTCCAGGATTCATTACGATCGATGATCTCCGGCAGGTAGCAAAGGATTTTCCCAGCCTGAATGTACTGGTAGTCTCGTCAGACAACGACAAGGAGACCATCGTGAAAGTCCTGCAGCTTGGTGTAAAGGGATATCTGACGAAGGAGTGCAGCAAGGAGGAAGTATGGCTTGCTGTTCAGTCGGCAGCGAAGGGTGAGAAGTTCTTTTGCCACAAGATCCTCGACATTATCATGAAGAAGCACTTCCCGACCACCGAATCAAACTGTGATGCGACGGTTCTCACTGAGCGGGAGACCGAAGTGTTAAAGCTCGTGGCGAAGGGCAGGTCAACCCGCCAGATTGCCGACAGGCTTCATCTCAGTCCGCACACTGTGCAAACCCATCGCAAGAGTATCATCCGAAAGCTTAACATTAAATCACCGACTGAGTTTGTGATTTACGCCATGGATTTGGGGATTATTCCAGCGGGGGGGATGTGACACACGGGGACGTCTTTTGGCAGTACGTCGGATTCAATAATTGCTTCTTTTTCACCGATAGACATTTCGAAGTTCCGGGAACCTGATCCGGCACTTCATTTAAATCGACCGCTTCGTGTGGAGATTCGCATTTGATACAACTTTGATTGCCTTAGAGACGACGAAGACATCCGTCAGACCGGTTTCTCGGTCAAAAATAGTTGCCGGTACCATCGAAGTAATCGCTAAATTTGATGAGCGTGTTGGAAACGGCGTCTATGTGCTTTCACTTATGCAAAGTTTGATGACTAAATCATGAATAAGAAGTTCTTCCTATACAAAAGCGCCGTCGTTGCGTCGCTGGCTGGCT
>CAYMWA010000139.1:0-9474 GCA_964393795.1 uncultured Roseivirgaceae bacterium | reverse complement strand
CCGATGCAGTCAATATAAAAGCGCTTCATTTCATCAACCGGCATATCTTTCGTCCACAGGTCGATGCGCAGCGTATTCTTTTGAACATGATCCCACAGTGCGATGCTCATGGATTTCGTTTCCTCGGAACCCGGCTCCGGCTTTTCGCTGGCATCCCAGACAATCTTTTCAGGAACGTTCTTTTCGTCAAGTTGTACAGTGAAATTGATGGTCGATTTCTTCATGGATTGTTACGCAATGTGTTAGTGGTTGCATTAAACGGCCCTCGTCACCGGTCTGAACCTGCTGAAGGGAAAGCGGCAAAGTTCGCCAAATTCAGGAGATTCCCAATGCTCTTGCGACGGGCGTGTCCTTGCGGCCTTAGGCGTTCCTTTCTTCGGCCGGTCGAAGCGATATCACGCTGGAAGGCTGAGAGGTCAGGACCTCATTTGGTCGGTACGTCGGTCCGTTATGCAAACGATATTTTAGAGCGTATAGCTGGTTTTCCGCAAAATTTAGTATTTTACGGCGGGACACGTCCCATTCAACCGCATCGTTTAGGTCAACCTCAATCCAATTGTATGAACAAGTTTTACAAAGGCCCGGGGTTATCAGTAGCCATATGGTTATTGGTGGCTTCGGTTGGTTTTGCGCAGACGAATATCTCGGGAACCGTCTCCGAGGCTTCGGGAGAAACCCTCGCAGGCGTTAACATTCAGGTGAAGGGACGGGTGATTGGCACCATCACGGACACCGATGGCCAGTTTCGGCTGACGGTAAACGAGGCGCCACCTTTCACGCTGGTCTTTTCATTTATGGGATACACGACAAAGGAGGTTGAAATCACCGACGCCAACACCTCCGGTCTGTCGGTCCAACTGGAGGAGCAAAGCATTCTCGGGCAGGAGATTGTGGTTTCCGCCTCTCGCGTGGAAGAAAGTATTCTGCAATCACCGGTGACCGTAGAGAAAGTCGATTTGCTCGCCATTCGACAGGCGGCCGCGCCATCGTTTTATGACGCCCTTGCCAATGTCAAAGGGGTGCAGATGACGTCGAGCAGTCTCAACTTCCCCCAGATCAACACGCGCGGGTTTGCTACGATTGCCAATGTGCGGTTTGTTCAAATGGTGGACGGCATCGATACGCAGGCACCGCTCCTGAACTTCCCTACAGGCAACATTGTCGGCATTGGCGAACTGGATATCGAGAGCATGGAATTGCTTCCGGGAACCGCTTCGGCGTTGTACGGTCCCAACGCCTTCAATGGTGTGCTGCTGATGAACAGCAAAAGTCCATTCGAATACCAGGGCCTGAGCGCCCAGATGAAAGGAGGAATCACCACATCGGATGCGCAGGGGGAATCCTACCCCTTCTATGATTTCGGTATCCGCTATGCGAAGGCTTTCAACAACAAGTTCGCTTTCAAAGTAAACTTCTCGATACTGCAGGCTGAAGATTGGCACAGCACAGACTACACTACGGATGTCAACCGGCCGGCATCAAAAGTGAACCTTACCGGTCAGCCCAACTTTGACGGTGTGAACCTATACGGCGATGAAACCAAGATCGCCTTTACGGTACCTGTTCCGAGCATTGATCCTTTCGACCTGAGAAGAACGGGATGGAAAGAAGAAGACCTTATCGACAGCTACGACGCGAAAAGTATCAAGGGCGACGTCGCACTTCATTACCGCATCTCCGACAGGCTGGAAGCGCTTTACAACTTCCGCATGGGCGGTGGAAGCTCCATCTATCAGGGATCACAAAAATATGCGCTCCGAAACTTTACGCAACAGTTTCACAAGGTCGAACTCCGGTCGTCGAACTTTTTTGTGCGCGGCTATTTAACGGCTACTGATGCAGGTGACTCCTATAACATGGCAGCACTCGGCGGACAGCTCAATGAGCGCATCTCTCCTACGGCTACGGAATGGGCGCCTACTTACGGACAGACCTACGTACTCGCGATGCAGGGATATCTCCCAGGGGTACCCGCTGGCAACGAATACGCAGCCCATGCCGCCGCACGACAAGCGGCGGATGCCGGCCGACCAGCAGTCGGATCAGCTGAATTCAACGAGAAACTTGAAGGGGTGCGCAACGCTTATTTCCAACGCAATCCCGCAGGAGCCAAATTCATCGACAATTCACGCTTGTACCATGGTGAATTCAATTACAACTTCGCCGACCAGGTCGATTTTATGGAAATTCAGATCGGCGGAAATTTCAGAAGGTACAGCTTGTTCTCGGATGGCACAATCTTCAATGAGGATCCGGTCGAAGGAAAAAATTTCGAAAGGATCAACATCGACGAGTTTGGTTTCTACACCCAGTTGTCAAAGACACTCGCTGACGCGCTGAAACTCACCGGATCCCTTCGCTATGATAAGAACGAAAATTTCGAAGGCCGGGTCACGCCAAGGCTATCTGCTGTTTACACCTTCAATGAAACGCACAACATCCGCGCTTCCTTCCAGACCGGTTTCCGCAATCCGGATACGCAAGCGCAATACATCTACTTCCCTGTAGGCACCAACACCCTGCTGGGCAGTGCGAAGAGCAACGCCGCGCGCTACGGACTCCATGAGGGCGGTGCGTATACCGTCGACTCCTGGAATGCGCACCTCGCCGATCCCAGTGTGCCGTTACAAGAAGTATATGTTCCCTACATCGGACCTGAACAATTAAAGTCTTTTGAAGTCGGCTACAAGGGATTGTTTTCAAACACGTTCCTTATCGACCTCAACGGCTATTATACCACCTACACCGACTTCATCGGCGGCGAAGATTTTGCACTAAAAAATCCGACTACCCATCAGGGGAAAGAGGTGCCCGCAGGAACAATTTACTCCGCGTATGTCAACTTTCCCGACGATGTTACCTCCATTGGCGTAGGCCTGGGCCTCACCTACAACCTCCCGCAAAACTTTACCCTCAACGGCTCTTATACGTACGCGACGTTTGACGACAACTCGGAAGAAAACAGCGCGTTCAGGGCCGGGTTTAACACACCGGAAAACAAGTTTAGCGTCGGCGTCAGCAATCGAAAGGTCACCGATAACTTTGGCTTTAACCTCACCTTCAGGTGGCAGGAAGATTTCCTCTGGCAGTCTGATTTCGGCGACTGGATTGTTCCCGCCTTCGGCACGCTTGACGCCCAGGTGAGCTACAAGGTGCCTTCTATCAAGACGATCATCAAACTTGGGGGTACCAACCTGGCAGGAAACGATTACCGCACCAACTTCGGCGGACCTTTCGTAGGACAACAGTATTATCTCTCGCTGACATTTGACGAATTCCTTAACTAAACGACAATGAAAAAGCTATTCCATATCTTCGCTGCAGCCTCATTGATGATGTTCGCGGCTTCCTGCGAGCAGGAGTTGGTCGATAATACAGCAAGCCCATGCCCTTCAGATGATCCGTCGATTATTTGTCCTGGCACGCAAGAACCCGCTTGTCCGCCCGACGCTTCCGCAGGTGATGCCAACTTCAGCAAGTTTGTTGCCCTCGGCAGCTCATACACTGCAGGCTTTCAAGCTGGCGCGTTATTCAATGACGGTCAGGCGAACTCACTCGGCGCGATCCTGGCGACCCAATTCGAGTGCGTCGAAGGTGGCGCCTTTAATCAACCCACCATCAATTCTGAAAACGGTTATAACCTTTTTGTCTCTCCCAACCCCATGGGTGAAGTCGTTCTTGGGCGATTCAAACTGCAAGGCACTCCGCCGCAGCCTGCACCGGTGATCTCCGGCCCGGAAGCTGCACCCAGCCCGTTGAATCCTGCTTTTGATTACACCGGATCGGCAGGTGCCGTGGCGATCGAAGACTTGAACAACTTTGCGGTGCCGGCATTATTGACGGGTCAGGCGCTGATCAAAGAAACTGGTGACTGGAGTCTGGCAGGAACAGATCCGAGATTCAACCCGTTCTACGCCCGTATTGCTTCAAACCCCGGTACGTCGTCCCTGATCGAAGACGCCATGCTTTCGGTGGCGAACGATGGAACTTTCGTTTTGTTCTGGTTGGGCATGGATGATGCGCTCTTATATGCTGCCTACGGCGGAGATCCGGCGAAGGCACCCCTCACATCCTTTGATGACTTCAAACTGCAATACGACTTTGCACTCAAGAGCATCTTCCTGGGTAATCCTACTGTGAAGGGCGTCGTCGCCAATTACCCCGACCCTTTTGTGATGCCCTATTTTACCGCAGTGCCCTGGAATCCGGTTCCGCTGGATGCCGCTACAGCAGACGGACTTACCGCGAACCTCGCCAACAATTACAATGCATTTCTGGATGCTATGGTGGGCAATCATGTCATCGATGCTGAGGAAGCCACTCGCCGCCAGCTGACCTACACTCCTGGACAAAACGCCATCCTGATCGAAGACGAGACGTTGACGGACCTGACGCCTTATATGGAAGGGGGACCGTACGCAGCCCTCCTTCCTTATGCCCGCGCGCGCCAGACCACATCAGCCGACATCATCCCGCTGTCAGCCGGTGCTGTAATAGGTACGGAGCTCGGGCCACAGCAAGTGTTGGGTGTATCCGTCCCGTTGGCTGACCAGCATGTCCTTATCCCCTCGGAGTCACAGGCGATTGTAGCACGCCTTGCCGAATTCAATGCGCATGTGAAGTCTATGGCAACGTCAGAAACCTTTGGCGGCCGAATTGCCTTCGCTGACGTGAATCAGGGCATGAAAAACCTGGTCACCGCAATGGCCGGTATTGCCAACGGGATCACCTATACGCCGAACATCGATCCCCCTACCGGGATTTATTCGGAAGACGGACTGCATCCCAACAGCCGCGGCTACGCCTTTATCGCGAACATTTTCATCGACGCGATCAATGCGCAGTTCAACGCGAAGGTGCCAAGAGCGAATCTCGCCAACTATAGCGCTACCGGACTACCGACAAATCCCTAAAGAGGACAACAGCCGATTTTTTCTTAACACCATCGGCGTTACCTTTAGGGATGCTTGTTAATTCAGAAACGCTACGCACGCTCTGCATGCGGCTGCTTGCAGTTGGATGGCTCGTGCTCGTCTTCTCCTGTTCCGACAAAGAGGATCCCGCCCCTCCGGCGGCAGAAGATGTTCTGGTGGAGGCCAACATCACCGGCGGCCGGACAGCCGAAGAACTTAAATTCCTGGTGCAGCTTTCCGGGCGTGACCTTGATCCGGATTTGATCACCTTTGATGTGGATGTCTATGACGTCGTGTATATGACGACATATAAGGGCACCCAAATCAAAGCATCGGGACTGGTACTATTACCGAAGACAACCGCGCCGACGCCGATGATAAGTTTTCAACACGGCACGATTGTCCGACAGGCTGATGCGCCCTCACAGCAGTCCAACACCAGCCTCGAAGTCATCTCTTACGCCGCGCTCGCCTCCACAGGTTTGATCACCGCCGTACCCGATTACATCGGATTTGGAGAATCATCGGCCATGTTCCATCCCTATTACATTGAGGAGCCCACAACGACAGCCGTCATTGATCTGCTACGCGCTGCAACCGCGCTGGCCAGGCAAAAGGATATCGCATTCGACGGCCGGCTTTTCCTTGCCGGATATTCTCAGGGTGGCTATGCTACGCTTGCCACTCACAAAGCACTCGAAACCGAACCCATCGAACCATTCAACCTTGTCGCCTCGTTTTCAGGAGCAGGCGGCTATGATGTGACCGCGTTGCAGGAACATTTCTTTGCACTGGAAACATACAATGACCCCCACTATCTCGCCTATGTCGGACTGAGCTATCAATCCCACTACGACAAACCCGACTTGCTCATCCATCTCTTTAACGAACCGTACGCGAGCCGTATCCCGACGCTGTTCGATGGCGTAAACGGTGCGTCCGACATTAAGTCGGAACTAACGAACGACATCAGTGCACTGATCGCGCCGGAAGTGCTAACCAATGGCGATGACGACACAAACCTTTTTCTTCGGGAGAAGTTCGAAGAAAACTCGCTGACCGACTGGGTGCCGACACGTCCCGTATTTCTCTACCATGGTGATGCCGATACAACCGTACCAATAGCGAACACCGAACTAACCTACAACACCCTGCTCGCCAATGGAGCAAGTGCCGAGACGGTTCAACTGATCGTGTTGCCTGGAAAGGATCACAGCAGCGGCATCGAACCATTTATTGAGGATGTAGTGAAGAGGCTTGACGCCTTGCGATAGGCAAAGCCTGGTGCTTTGGCAGCGAAGCGTGACGGGATTCACTTCCTTTTTCCCGACCGGCGCGCCACCAAACCGAACATCCGCATGATCTTGCGTAACACGTCGTAGTAAAGCGTTGCCACCAGCACGAGCGTCATGAACCAGATCACGCCCATATTGAAAAAGTAAGTATCAATGTCGGCATTGAGAAAATGTTTTGCCGGCATATAAAACTGGGCATTGAAATCGACCAGGTGCTGTGGATCCGGTGTCTTGTACACTGGATAAATTTTCTGAATAAGCCGACCGTCACCCTCCACGATGCGGTTCGTCTCGCCCAGGTTCTTGACCAGATCGGCCACCCGCTCATTGTGATACTGACTGCGGAAACGCTCAAATTGTTCCTGCCCCTCCGGCGTGCTTGTCATGGCGCTAACCTTTTCTTCCTTCTTTTGGTCGGCGGTGTTAAAGCGGTTGATGTAGTAATTATTCAGCTTATCGAGAAACGTAGTCGTCTTTTCATAGAGGGTGCTGTCAAACCGCGCCGGAACCAGATCATTCACTTCGGGAAATTTATCCTGTCCAAGACTGGTTAACTCGTTCCTGATTTCATTGCGGACCAGTAAAAGGTTTTTTGCCACATGGCTGTTTACCAATGAATCGGTCTTGCGATAGTTGTTCAGGGCAAATGCCATCCTGCTTTTCAACTCCGGTATGAGATAGATCTTCTTGAAGTCAGCGTCGGCCATCACCTGATCGTACATATAGAATTCCCGCTCGAACTTGTTGTCCTTGAATTGCGTCACCATCGCCGCCTCAAACGCCCAGCGCGACGCCATCAGGTCTCCTACGAGCGGCACACTTTCGGTATTGCCGATCGTCGGATTGAGCTTGTCGAACTTCACCACCACGCCACTCAGGATCAACTGCGGTATGAGCAAGAGCGGAATAAGGATATAGATGGTCACCGCAGAATTAAATGCGGACGAAATATTGAGTCCCAACAGGTTGGCGAAACAGGAAGTGGTAAAGAGTATGAACCAGTGCTGGACAAACATTCCCCGGATCTCCAGTACATAGTTTCCCACGAGCACAAACAAAAAGGTCTGGATGGCGGAAAAAGTGAACAGGATGGAAATTTTTGAAAGAATGTAGCTGCTGCGGCTGAGGTGTAAAAACTTCTCACGCTTCAGAATCTTCCTGTCGCGAATAATCTCCTCCGCGCTAACGGTGAGTCCCATGAAAAGGGCCACGATCACGCTCATAAAAAGATACGCGGGAATGTTGAGGTTCTTGCTGAACAAGTATTCGCCCTGTTGCTGGCCATCGACATTGTAGTAGCGCACAATAAAGGCGAGGATGAACGCGAGCACCGGGGCTTCGAGCAGGTTGATGACGAGATACTGCGTGTTGCGCAGTTTGGCCTGAATATCGCGCATAGCGAAGAGCAAGAGCTGCTTCGCGCGACCCGGAATGTCCAGCGTCGAGTCGGGAACCGTTGAAGCAGGTCTTACCGGGCGCAGGCGATGCAACTTCTTGAAGATCTCATTCCATTGCTCGGCCGGTATTTTTCGCTCGTTGGTAAAGTGTCCGTATTCGTTGATGACCCGTGTTTCAATGATATTGAATATCTGCTCGGGATTGACGTTGCCACAGCTGTGGCATTCCCTTTCGTCACTATTGACGAGGTTAATGCTCTTTTTGAAATAGGTGATCGCATCAACCGGGTTGCCATAGTAGATCTGATAGCCCCCCGTATCGAGGATCAGCAACTTATCGAACATCTTGAAGATATCGGAAGACGGCTGATGGATAACAGCAAACACCAGCTTCCCTTTCAGCGAAAGCTCTTTGAGCAGGTCAATGATATTCTCAGAATCGCGTGAAGACAATCCACTGGTCGGCTCATCACAAAAAAGGACTGCGGGTTCGCGCAGAAGCTCAAGGCCGATGTTGAGCCGCTTCCGCTGACCTCCGCTGATGGTTTTGCGTAACGGAGAGCCTACTGTCAGGTTGCGAATTTCCGCCAACCCGAGGTCCTCCAGCACCTTCATGACCAATTGATTGATCTCTTCCTCGCTTCGACGACCGAAGCAAAGTTTCGCTGCATAATACAGGTTCTGATAAACGGTAAGGTCTTCGATCAACAGGTCGTCCTGCGGCACAAAGCCGATCACTCCCTTCACCCGCTCCGGTTGCTGGTGGATATCAATATCGTTGATGAGCACCTGACCTTCGGATGGTTTTTCGGAACCATTTAACACATGGAGTAGTGTAGACTTGCCTGCGCCACTTGCGCCCATCAGCGCCACCAGGTTGCCGGATTCTTCGGAGAGCCGCACTTTGCGAAGGCCCAGTCTGCCATTGCGAAAACGATAACTGATATCGCGCGCTTCAAAAGTCGTGCGCCGGTAGCTGCCTGCATTCTGAAACTTGTTTTGTACCTGACCATAGTACAGCGGCTCATCCTTTTCCCAACGCAGCAGGCTCCCGACAGCGAGCACACTGATCTTTCCCGACTTCAGTGGTACGCCGTTCAGATACACGGCGGAAGGGCCGACATACTTCATGAAGTAAATGCCGTGCGCCTCGGCATGAAGGATGGCGATGAATCCGTCAAGGTGCTCACGATGGACATATTGTGCTTCGACGTAGTCTGCGCCACCGGAGGAATCGACAATAAGGATGTTCTCGGAATCAAAGTCGGCCGGCGCCTTTCCAAGCACAAAGCGCTTCACCCCCTCGATATCCGAGGGACTGATTTTAAAGCTTTCGCCGATGATGTTAAATAATTCCTTCTCCTTCTCGGAGATGTGTCCGTCAGCCTGTATGATGCCAACCAATTCCACAATAATGATCAGCTTTTGCTTTTGCGTCAGCTCAAGATTGATCTCATGGCACAGTTGTTCAATCTTGTCGATGTCGCTACCGGACGGCGGGTTGCTGGTGATCTCGTCGAAGAAGTTAAGGAAAGGTTCGACCCCGGTGTGGCTCAAGTGTTCCTGAAGAAATACGCGAATTTGCTCGCGTTCCTGGCGTGTCACCTCTTCATCCTTGGCAACAACAGCAAAAAGTCGCAGGATAGCCTTCAGTAATGGTTCACTCATGGTAGTTGGCGGGGTTTCAACCGGCTTTGAAGTTTCACCGCGGAGGCGCAAAGACGCAAAGGCCGCGAAGAGATTTTTTTCACTGCGGTTGACCAATTGTGTCAACACAAAAAAGAACGCTGCGTCCTTGGCGTCTCAGCGCCTTAGCGGTGAAAATTCAAAGCCGATCCTTCTAACCGGTCACGCGCTTCCGCACTTGCT
>CAYMWA010000138.1:8434-9521 GCA_964393795.1 uncultured Roseivirgaceae bacterium | reverse complement strand
AGTAGTATCTAAGGTGAAGTGTTTCGTAAAAGGGCGGGAGGTTGCAGGGTTGCAGAGTTGCAGGTTGCAATGTCGCGCAGGGCTCCGGTCCGACCGCTATAGCCCATTCGTTCGGATGGCGCTGCACATGGCGCGGTCCGACCGGTGCGCGCGGGCCGTGCCGCGTGTGTTGTTTTCCATCGGCCGCCGGGCCATGATAGCGCGCATCCGTTTGCCCGAAGGCGTATCTCCCGATTGCGTTTGTGCGGGGCAAACCGTTCGTGGTACGACATTCACTCCGGGTTGGCACCCGGAGCTATTCAGTATTGAACCCTTATCAGGGTTCTATCCGACCGTGGCAGAAACAGGCTGACGCAATATTCAAGAACATTTCTTCCGCACGGCTTGTTCTATGCGCAGAAAACTTAATTACCCTATGACAAACTCTGACGAACTCACGCAACGCAAATTCCCCATCGGTCCATTCAAGGCGCCTGAAAATCTCAGCACGCGCGAACTCGAATCCCTCATTGACATCATCGCCTCCGCTCCGGCAAAATACCGTGAAATCAGCCAGGGGCTATCCGAAGCCGACCTGAAGAAAACTTACCGCGAAGGCGCCTGGAACGTACAGCAACTTATTCACCACGTGGCCGATATCCAACTCCTTCACCTGCTGCGCATGAAGAAGGCGCTGACAGAACCCGACTACAAGGAACTCACGCTCATCAACATGGATGGATGGGCGCAAACGCCTGACGCCCGTACCGCCCCTGTAGCGGATTCACTGCTCATGTTTGAGAGTATCACGAAGCGCTTCGTCTATCTCTTGAAATCCCTCACCGATCAACAACTGGAGATCTCCTACTACCATCCCGTAAGGAAAATCAACTTGAATCAGAAGCAGGCCATTGCCATGTCGGCCTGGCATGTGCGGCATCATTTGGAGCATATTGAGATTGCCTTGAAAAGCTGAGGGGATGCGAGGCTCGCTTGTGAGGGGTTGCGATCGGCTCGCTTGTGAGGTGTAGGCAGGTATCTGAAGCTACCGTGCACGTTCGGAGCGGCGGAAGTTGCAGGGTTGCAGGTTGCAGGGTTGCAAGTTGCA
>CAYMWA010000138.1:0-8334 GCA_964393795.1 uncultured Roseivirgaceae bacterium | reverse complement strand
GGAAGTTGTCCGGTTGGCCAGATCGTGCAGCGCAGGCCTCCGGTTACTATTCGTCAGTTTGTTCGCGCCTGGGCATATTAGGTTTCTTCACGACCGAAGCCCTTACCCAGAGGTCTTGCTCTACCCTACTGTGGACAGTGGACGGTGGACTGTGGACGGCCGACAGTCGACAGTCGACTTCGCTCAAAGCAGCACGACCCTTCTCACAGCGTTGCCCTGACGCCCAGAAATAGAAATGAAATATACCCCCGATGGAAGTTGGTCTAAGGAAAGGTGAATGGTGCGGGCATCGGCCTGCATTCGAATCTTTTCGCTTCTATGAACATCAAGCACCCGGATAACGGCCCCGGGTTGTGGCAGGTTAATCATGATGCGTCGCTGCGATGCCGGATTTGGATAGACAGCAATCTGATCCGCGAAACGCTCTTCAACGGAAGTGACCGTTTGCTGGAGTTGAAAGACGTTGCTGGATCCGGTTTCGCCACGGTCATCAAAGGCGACAACTTTAAAGTAATACCGCTGCGGGTCTTCGTTGCCAAGGGCGAATAGCGCCTCGGTTGTATTCGCATCTACATCAGTAAAAAGCGACCACGGGCCAGATGCGGCATCTGCGGTATATATCCGAAACCCGCTTTCATCGTCGGCATTGTCGCGCCACGTTAAAGCGATTGATTCCCCTTCAAAGACGCCCGTCAAGTGCGACGGCCTGTTGGGGCGGTGTACTTGTCCGGGCTGTTCTACCCAGATGTTTTCGATCCAGAGAGAATCTTTTCCCGGACTTCCAAAAACGCCAAAATCAACGTAGACGTTGATTTTGGTAATTCTGGATGCATTCACAGCGCCGCCGCTGCCTTGCCATTGATTGCTTGTGTTGAAATCGAAGCGATAATCATAGTACGCGCCGTCGTCAATCAGCGGCGTGAAATTGAAGACGGGTGGCTTGTCTGTCGCATGTCCGTTTTCATCGACAAGGTCTGCGCGTATTCGAACGGTGCCGCTTGCATTTTGCGATTTTACACGGAACCCAATAACGGGATGTGCCGTGAGATCGAGGGCCCGTGTCAACATCCCCGTAAGGGAAGGCACTGTTGACGGTGTTGCTACTTCGTAGTCAATGCGCGTTGCGTTATCCTCTTCGGATATGTTGAATATATTGGCATCATCACTGTCCGCCCATTGAATGTCGAAGTTGTCCGACTTCAGCGGATAGACATTTCCCTGAGGTTTCACGACATGCGTGACCGCGATTTCTTTTTCATATGTCGAGCCGTCCAGGGTAACGACGACTTTGACGTTTCCTTCCGTCTCACCCCAGTCGACCTGAATTTCCGGGCTGCCCTGTCCGGAGATAATCTTTGCACCCGCCGGCACCGACCATTCGTACACCGCATCCTGAAGGTTGTTGGTTTTGTAACGGAGGCCCGCTCCGTTTTTTTCGACGATGTTCGGTCCTTCGAGTCGCAACGCGTCAAAAGGTTGATACACGCGTACGTAGTCAATTTCCATTTTTGCCTGTGTGAGCGCCGGGTCGATGCCGTTCTTCAGTCCATTCGTTTCATATTGCGGGTCACTGCCCAATCCGCCGCCCATGGCGATGTTCATGATCAGAAAGAAGGGCGAATCAAACGGCCATGTGGCTGCATTCTTCACTGTGGGTGCATACGTGTAATGGTTGACGCCGTCAACATAGAACGCGAGCTTTTCTGGTGTCCACAACAGTTCATAATCATGGAAGGCGGTGTTGAAGGTAGCGTTGTCACCGAACCCTTTATTCTGTGTGTCGCCATAGCTTGACGTAGTGTGCACAGCGGAAAGAATTTGTCCCGGCCACTTGCCGACGTGTTCCATGACATCGATCTCGCCGCCCGCCGGCCAGCCCAGGGTATTGATATTCTCACAGAGCAGCCACAACGCAGGCCACGTCCCGGACCCCGCGGGAAGTTTCGCACGCCAGACGATACGCCCATAGGTAAAGGTACGCTTCCCCTGACTCTTGAGTCGCGCGGAGGTCCACTCGCCATTTTGATCCTTTAATGCGTGGATAATGAGCATGCCGTTTTCCACCCTTACATTTTGAGCATTGTTTGTATAGGATTGCATTTCGTGATTCCCCCAGCCGTCCTGCCCGTGACCAAGGTCATATCCCCAGTTGGATGGATCGGGCGCACCGTCGGTGTTAAACTCGTCTGACCAGACAAGATCGATGTAGTTCTCCTGCGCCCATAACATCGGACTCGTGAAAAGCACCGCGATCCATAATATCACTTTCATGTATACGAAGTTAAAGAGAAGGGGGCAGGTGCCCCCTTTCCGTGACAAGATAAATTTTACAACAATTCGAAATCATCAATAAAGAAGATACCGCCGGTATGGTTGGCCTCTCCTCCGATCTGAATCACAATCTGATCATAGTCGGTACGATCCGCAGCGCCCGAAAAGTCGAAGGTCAGTTCAACCCACTTGTCGGTTTCCGCTACAGGCTGGATCACCTCGGTCTGCGTGGTCCATGCATCACCGCCGAGATCGCGGTTCTGTAGTTTAATGGACACCTGTTTTTGCAGGGTCTTGTATGACTGCCATGGTTCGGCGGCTTCCGTTGTATAATCGTTGTAGCTGGGAACAAATACCTTCAGCTTAAAGACGTGGCGTTCGCGCAGATCCATCTTGTAGTCATGACGGATTTGTACGTTGGCGAAGGCCGCCCCTGCCCCATCACCCTTGACGTATTTGCCTACTTTTGCCGATGTGTTGATGGGTACGGGCGCCGGGTTGTCATAAGGCGTCAGCGAGCCGCCTCCATCAGGGCTGTACACAAGATTGCCGGTTCCTTCAAAATCGTCGTGCATATCTTCGATCTTATAATCCGGTGGATCGACCGGGCGCGTGTAGCCTTTCCGTATCAACTTGTGGTACCAGGCATTGGCGGGATTGTCACCCTGTATGAACCGCACATGCATCTCGTTCTCGTCGATGGAAAGAATCTCATAAGTGCTCGTGCCGGCGTAGTAACCCATAAAGCTGCCGTTGATGGTGAGGGTCCATTTGTCAGGCGCGGTTTCGGTCAGGCCCCAGGTAGTGTTTGCCGGGGGATTGTAGGGCGCGAGCCAGTCTTCACCACCTGATTCCTTCACGGCTCCGGGAAAGACTGCGGGGCCGAATGCCGCGTTGGAATAGATGTCGCCGTGGGTGACATGTTGATAGCTGAATCCGGCAAGCTTAAATGTGAACTCGTCATCGTAGATACCTTTGCCATCCTTGTCATTAGGAGGTGCTGACCACCAGATGGGTTCATTCTGGTCGGAAGGGCCGATGCCCATATGCCCGCCGGTTTCTTTGTCGATGACCCACGTCTTACCTTCTAATGCATCGGGTCCGCCTGTGAGGAAATTGTAGACCGGGATGTCGAGCATGAGTTCATTGGTCTGCGCGATGTTGATCACTTTTTCACCGGTGGCGCTTCCACCTTTGGCGATGATGGTGAGCTTCACCGTGTAGTCTCCCTTGAGGGGATAACTTGCCTGAACTTCATTTCCGCGTGCAGTCGCACCGTTGCCGAGGTCCCACACCGCAATGAATCCTGATGCGGTATTCGTGAAGTGGACAATGTTCGGATTATTCGCGTCGGGCGTCGCAGTGAAGGTCACATCTGCGGCTGTAGGAACGGGACCTAGTTCAAGGTCGGCATCGTCGGGACTGCAACTTGCGAGTGCCAGGATGCCCGCCACTACGGCCAGCATAGCGTATTTAGTCGATGATATCAGTTTCATAGAGATGGTGGTTAATAGTTGTTTTGTTTCAACACGCCGTTGGTGACGTCAATCTCCTGCTGCGGGATGGGCAGCACTTCGTGTTTGCCCGCGACGAACCCAAGTGGACCGAGCACTGTTGCCGCGCGGCCTGTGCGCACAAGGTCGAAAAAGCGGTGTCCTTCGGTAGCGAGTTCCAGTCTGCGTTCGTTGTAGATATTGTCAAGCGTCGCAGGTACTGACGCAAGGCCGACGCGACTGCGCACTGCATCGAGCAGGTCTTTCGCGCGGTTGGTATCTCCTCCCCCGCGCACCAGTGCCTCGGCTTCCATCAGATACGTATCGGCGAGACGGATCTCAATTTCATTGATGGGCCAGTTCAGTTCCGGAGTACCAACGGAAGAGCGGTAGGCTTTGAGTGGCGCATACTTCCTGATGAAGTAATCGGTATTCTGATAGCGCGCATTGTAGGTCGCTCCTGCTGCCTTCATGGCATTGCCGTCGATGATCGTGTGTTCAAAGCGTGGGTCGCCGGTCATTGCGTTGACGAGATCGAGGGATATCGGGCAGAACCCCCAGCCGTTGGAGAATTCAGGACCGTTGTAATCGGCGGGTCCGACAAATTGTGCGGCCACATTTCCTTCACCTCCGTTTACCCAGCCCCAGTCACCCCACGCGGCGAGGTTGGAATGCGGGATTTCCAAAATCGATTCTTCGTTGAACTGGTTGTCAGGTCGGAAGATATCACCATAGTTTTCGAGTAGCTTGTAGCCTGCTGTGGTATTAACTTCATTGAAAAGATCGGCAGCTTCCTGCATGCGGCTCTCATCGTTTTGCCACAGAATCACCTTGCCGAGTAAAGCCGTGGCAGCACTACGTGTAAGGCGACCTTTCTCCGATGCAGCGATCGTGAAGTTTGTCTCGGCAGGAAGATCCGGCCTTGCTTCTGTCAGGTCTTTTTCAATTTGCGCATAGACTTTCGATGGCTCTGCCTGCGGCTGAGAATAGAGTTCGGCCGGAGGGATCGTACCGGTGATCAATGGGATGTTTCCGAAATAACGGATGAGATCGAAATAAAAGTATGCGCGCAATGCTTTTGCTTCGGCGATGGTGCGCGCCTTAAAGGTTGCGTCAAGACCTTCGACACCTTCGATCTTTTCAAGTAACAAATTGGCCCTGTAAATGCCGGAATAGTTCTTTTGCCAAAGCCCGGCCTGAGGTCCCAGGTAGGCATCCATTGTGAATGTATCCCATGCCACCCAACTCGGTTGATCGGAGGCGTCACTACCACCCGCGTGTGCTTCATCAGAAGCCGCTGTCAATAGCGGCATTTTCATCGTGTATCCGCCCGAAGTACCCCATTGCAGTACGTCGTAAACGGCGACAAGTCCCTGGAAAAGTTCGTCCTGATTGCGGTAAAAGTTCTCCTCCAACTGCGTACCCCTGGGCTCGAGTTCGAGGAAGTCATCGCAGGAAGAGACCAGTTGCGCAGCAACGATCATCGATGCGATATAAAAGTATTTTGTTAGTTTCATAGTCATCTTCGTTGAGGATTAAAAGCCGATGTTCAGTCCTGCCATATAGGAACGCGCCTGCGGATAGATACCGCGGTCGACGCCAAAACTTCCACCGCCGATTTCTGGATCAAAGCCCGTGTATTTCGTAAAGGTTGCGAGGTTGTGCCCCATCACAAAAAGCCGAACTTTGTTGAGCCCGACTTTGTCTGTCACGCCCTTTGGCAACGTATAGCCTATTTGTAATGTCTTGATGCGGAAGTAGGAACCATCCTTTACATAGAAATCGGAACTGCGACTAAAGTTCTTGTTCGGGTCATTTAGTACCAGACGAGGAAAATAGTGGCTGGTGCCTTCGCCTGTCCAACGACCGAGTGCTTCGGTGGTCCAGTTTGCTGTGGGAAGGTCAAACCGGCGGATGGCCTGGAAGATATCGTTGCCTTGCACTCCCTGGCCAAACAAGACCAGGTCAAAGTTCTTCCACGTGGCGGAGGCCGTGAAGCCGAAAGTCCAGTCGGGCGTGGGGTCGCCGATCATCGTGCGATCATCGTCATCGATGACACCGTCACGATTGTAGTCAACAAACCGGATATCGCCCGGCGCGGCATCGGGCAGCAGCAGGTCACCGGCTTCATTGACATAGGAAGCGACCTCTTCATCATTTTGGAAGAGTCCGTCCGTCTTGAACCCGTAGAGAAATCCGATCGGTCGCCCGATCTCCGTGCGTGTAATAGGCACACCCTGCGGGCCAAATACCTGCCCGCCGAGAAATTCTTTGTCCTGTCCGAGGAAAGTCACTTTGTTCTTTAGATAAGACGCGTTAGCGCTTAGATGAAAGGCGAGTTCACCGATGTTCCGGTTATATCCGAGCTCGATTTCAAATCCCCGGTTCTCCATATCGGCGATGTTGCCAATTGGCCCGGTGTTGCCGACATACCACGGTACGTCTATCTGCAACAGCATGTCCGTCGTTTTCTTACTGTAGACGTCGAATGTCAGACTGAAATCGTTAAACAACGTGGCATCGAAACCGATGTCCGTCTGAGTGGTCTCTTCCCAGCGAAGATCAGGATTGGAGATAGCGTTCGGACTGACACCGTTGACCAGGGTGCCGCCGAGGGTATAGTTTCTGCCACCCCCTACTGTGGCAAGGTAGCGGAAGTCGCCGATGCGGTTGTTGCCGTTCACGCCGTACGACCCGCGTATCTTCAGGAAGTTGACGACATTATTTTCCGGCCAGAAGCTTTCGTTTGACGCAATCCATCCCGCGGAAACCGAGGGAAACATCCCGTATTTGTAGTTGCTTCCAAATCGGGAGGAACCATCTCGTCTGACGATGGCAGTCAACAGGTATTTTTCATCAAAGTTGTAGATGATCCTTCCAAAAAGAGAAGCCAGCGTTTCCTGATATTCGCTGCCTGAGAAATACTGGTTCTCCTGGGAAACCGGAAATCCGAGAGACGCATCATCAATGTGGTCGACCGGGATACCGGTTTTGGTTCCCCCTTGTTGTTCCCCATAGTTCCGCTGGGCGGAAGTTCCGGCGAGGGCGGTAATGTGGTGCCGGTCGATATCGAAGGTGTATGAGAGGGTGTTCTCCCAAAGCCAGAACAAACCGCGGTTGACGTTACGCGTGTAATCGTTCAGCGTATTTTCGTTGGTGGCATTCAGATAGAACAACGGCGAGAAACTTTCGTCACCCCAGAACGCCAGGTCGACACCCACACTTGAACGGGCTTTCAGGCCTTTGATCGGCTCCACTTCGAGGAAGACGTTTCCGACCACCTTGTCTGACCAATTGTTGCCTTGCGCCACTTGAAGCGCGGCAATCGGGTTGAGAATTTCGGAGGTCACCAGGCTGGAGATGCCATAGGGTCTTCCCAGCGCATCGCGCACAACGTTGTCTATATTGTACGGACTTTCAGTCCACAAGGCAGGATCAGTTACGACCACCGGTGTGATCGGGTCGAGGTTGATCGCACGGTTCAGCGGCGAGCCCCATTCGCTGTTGGGATCAATGCCCTTCGTCTTGATGCGTGTATATCCCAGGTTGTTTCCAAACCTGACGTAGTCTGAAATCTTGTGATCGGAATTGAATCTGAGCGTAAGCCTGTTGAATCTTGAATTCGACGGAGCGACAATCCCTTCCTGGTCAAAATATCCGATCGAAGAGTAATAGGTAGACTTTTCTGTTCCAGCAGACAGGCTGAGTTCATGGTTCTGGATCGCTGCATTGTGGCTGAAAACCTGTTCCTGCCAGTCGGTTCCTTCGCCGAAGGATGCAGGGTCAGCGAAACGCAGGGCGCCGCCTCCTGCCACCGTAGCTTCATTGAGTAGCGTCGCGTATTCCGTAGCGTTCAGGAGATCGAGTTTCCGCCAGGGTTGCTGAATGCCAGCGTATCCGGAGTAGTTGACGGACATTTGTCCGGCTTTGCCCTTTTTTGTAGTGACAATAATGACACCGTTGGCCGCGCGGGCACCGTAAATTGCGGCAGAAGCCGCATCTTTCAGCACTTCAATAGACTCAATGTCCGACTGGTTGAGGTATTCAATCCCTCCACCGATCTGAACACCATCGACGATATAGAGCGGGTCGCTGTCGCCGATCGTCGTCGTTCCGCGAATGCGGATGGTGGCTGATGATCCGGGTTGGCCCGAATTTGAGGTGATGGTGAGTCCCGACGTCCTGCCCTGCAGTGATTGCTCCAGGCGCATCACGGGCATGTTGTTCAGGTCATCGGCCTTGAGGCTCGAAATGGCACCCGTCACAACACTTTTCTTTTGCTCGCCATAGCCGACCACGACGATTTCTTCCAACGTGGTGATGTCGGGCTGAAGCTCAATGCGAAGATGGGTCTCCCCCGAGAGGGCGATTTCCTGCGCCGTATATCCAATGAAGCTTACCTGGAGAACGGCATCGTCCGGCACGTTCTGGAGCCTGAATTCGCCGTTCACATCGGTCACCATGCCCTGGGACGTGCCTTTGATCAGGAGGCTTACCCCTGGCAACGGCTCACTGTGTTCATCCGTCACCTGTCCGGTCAACACCGTCTGGCCATGTGCGGCCAATGACA
>CAYMWA010000137.1:0-9546 GCA_964393795.1 uncultured Roseivirgaceae bacterium | reverse complement strand
AAGGTAGACTTTGTATCGCTCCCAATATTTTTTCCGAACAATCCTCGACTGAATGTAGTTGATACACCTGTGCTTCACACAGCTATACAGGTAGGCAGAGAAATTATCGATGGTCATCTCCGCGCGCTTGTCCCACAACTTCATAAAAATCTCCTGCGTCATCTCTTCAGTAACAGCCCCGTCATTGATACGCGCGTAAACCATATTGTATACGCGATCCCAGTGCCTGTTGAATAATTCTGAAAATGCACCTTCATCCCCGTCGCGTACCCTGGCAATTAACGCTTCGTCGGTACAGGCAAGGAACGGTGTGCTGCTGAACAATCCCATGACGCGGATAAATTTCTACTCTTTTGATGTGCGACGATATTGTTGAAAGTTATTGTAGCGCAAAACTAAGCATACAAGTTTATCCCATAATGAACAAAAAATCAATAATCATCGCGAAATCCTCTCTTTAATAAAAATAAAGAACAAAAAATGCAGATGCATTTAGGCATTCGCGACCTTCAACTGTCTATAGGCAAAGAAGGCCCTTTCCCCAACTGGATGCAACCCCATACTATGCGCCCTGAAGAATTTCAGAAGATACTCGAACGATACCAAAAAGGACATTGCAGCCCGGAAGAAGAGGCGTTGGTGGAGAAATGGTTCGCAGCAATGGAATCAACACCGGACAATAGCACGCCGTCATCTATGTCATCGGACGCTAAACGACGATCGTGGACCCGGGTACAAGATCATATCGTGGAGTCGAGAAAGCGTCATATGCAAGGCACGCGCCGGCTGTCCGGACCTATTTCATGGGCTATTGCAGCCACCGTTCTTGTCGTGATGGTCTCCACTGTCTTCCTTGTAATCAGGTACAGGCCGACCAAACATGTGGCGATCACTACTAATGTTGCGACCAGAAATATTTCGAACCGAACGAACGAAGTCATGAGGGTACTGTTAAGCGATGGCAGCCGGATTTTTCTCGAACCTGCGAGCAGCATCCACTACCGCGACCCGTTCGACGACTCGCAACGCCTTGTTGAACTGGAAGGCGAAGCTTTCTTTGAGGTGTATCGTGATCCATCGCGCCCGTTTCTGGTCAACGCAAATGAAGTCATTACCAAAGTACTCGGCACCAGTTTCACCGTGTCGGCATTCCCTGACGACGACAACATCACTGTCTCCGTTGTAACGGGAAAGGTATCCGTCATGACGAAACAAGACCGCACCGTCGATAATAGTCCGTTGCGGGAAACTATCCTTACGCCCAATCAAAAAATCGTCTACAACAAAAACAAAAATCTCGTTTCACTTGGCATCGTCAATGAACCCGTGCAAATTCTTCCTGCCGACGTAGTCAAGCGGATGCAATTTGAGGCGGCCCCGATTGCAGACATTTTCAGAGGACTTGAGCAGGTCTATGGCGTCGATATCGCATTCGACGAGCGGATCTTTTCGTCTTGTATTTTGACAACTTCGATTGCCGAAGGGACAATCTTCGACCGGCTCAATATGATTTGCAAGGCGATCGATGCGCAGTACGTGCTTAAGGGAAATCAAATCGTTATCACGGGCGATGGCTGTCAATAACAATGAAAGTCGACCCGTCTCAGAAAAAATCGTAAACGAAAACATGCTTCATATGAGAAAACTACCATAGCACCAAAAGAAGAAGCCGATGATGTTGGGAGCATCACCGGCTTTGGATCATGCAACGCACCTCCAGGAGGCGGGTAGCACAAACAGTTCTTGCCTTTTTTCAAACAAAAACCATTCGAAAATATGAAGAAACCTCGACCTATTCAAGACATTTTCCTTGTCATTATGAGAGTAACGGTAACACAAATCCTGCTGATGGTTGTCCTTGCCTCGCTGGCCTCCGCAGCAGAGTTGAGGGGCCAGGAGATACTGGACAAGCAGATCTCGCTGGAGGCACATGATAAGAAGATCAAATCCATCCTGAAAGACATCGAGAAGGAGTTGTCCGTGATATTTACCTACCGGCCGGATCTGGTCCAGGTATCCGAAAGGGTATCCATTCAATTTGACAACGCCCCGCTGGGCGAAGTACTGAATCAGCTTTTCAGTCCCCGGGTAGAATTTCTCGTAGCGGGAAAAGAAATCCTGCTGAAGCCTGCCCCTTCACCCCCGTCTGATTTTCTGGCAGACAACATGGAAGCCTTGCCCGTATTGTTCAGTGTCAGCGGAACTATTCGGGACCAGGATGGTCAGACGCTACCTGGCGTCAACGTGATTGAAAAGGGGACGACTTCCGGAACGGTTTCCGACATTAACGGAAAATATACGCTGGAAGTACAGGACGAGAATGCTGTTCTCGTGTTCAGCTTCATTGGCTATCAGACGCAGGAAGTATCGGTCAATGCCCGCACGGTTATCGATGTGGTCCTCCCGGAGGATATCAAGGCATTAGATGAGGTCATCGTGGTTGGGTACGGTACCCAAAAGAAAGTCAATCTTACAGGATCGGTCAATCAGATTGCCGGTGATGAGCTTCGCGATCGACCCGCGACCAATCTTTCCGCCATGCTTCAGGGCGCAATGCCGAACCTCAACATTCGCATGGCCAGTGGTACGCCAGGGCAGATGGGTAGCCTGAACATTCGGGGCGTAACGTCCATTAGTGGAAACAATGCCCAGACTGATGCTCCGCTTGTGTTGATCGATGGAATTCCCGGCACACTCGACCGGCTGAATCCGGAAGAAGTGGAGTCCATCTCTGTATTGAAAGACGCGGCTTCCGCCGCCATCTACGGTGCCCGTGGCGCTTTCGGCGTTATACTGATCACGACCAAGAGCGGGAAGCCTGGTAAAACCGAGATACGCTATAACAATTCATTTGGCTTTTCTACTCCTACGGTGAGCACCGATTTCATGACCAAAGGATACGACTGGATGAAACTGAACGATGCCGCCCTTGCACACATAGGCGGTTACTCCGGCTATACAGAAGCCGACTATGCTGAACTGCTCGCGCGCAGAAACGATGAAACCGAACATCCCGACAGACCATGGATCACCATTCAGGATCGGGGTGGCGAACATCCTCAATACGTGTACTACGGTAATTACGACTGGTGGGACATCATGTTCACCGAATACCAGCCCATGCAAAGTCATAACTTGTCTCTGACAGGTGGAAACGAGACAATATCGTTCATGATCAACGGTAATCTCAAAATGAAGGATGGTATTATGCGCATCCACACAGACAAATACAATTCAAAAACACTGCGAACGAAAGTCACGGCAAAACTGAATCCGTGGTTAAAAGTCTCGAACAACACGAACTTCTATCACTCCAGCTATGATTACTTCGGACGCGAAGGCGGGGGTAGCGCCAACTTTATTCACATCAACGTGCACGCGTCCCCGGCCTATGCTCCGATGAACCCTGACGGGACCCCCAGTTACATCACCGGTTTGAACAAGTATGATATAGGTGATGGCATCTTCGCCATGTTAATTGACGGCGAACAACGTGGTCGAAATCGCAAGTATGAACTGACAACGATCAACTCGATGACCATCACTCCTTTCAAAGATTTTAACATCATCGGCAACTACAGCTATAGCATGTACACGGACCCGAGCTATTACCGCCAGTCGCCAGCGGAATACTCGCTGTATCCCGGCATCATTGAGACCACGCCCAAGTACAACGTCAACAAGCTGAGGGAGTCACAGCAATTCAACCAGGTACACGTGGTGAACCTCTACGCGAACTATGCCAAGAGCTTGAACGATGTCCACCATTTTAAGATCCTCGCCGGATATAATCAGGAACTGCACGTACCTAAAAAGATTACTGCTGAACGGATGGACATTTCGTCTGGAACACTCAATGACCTGAACCTGGGCACGGGTGAGCAAACAGTATTTGGCGGTTCCAGTGAATATGCCCTTCGCGGAATTTTCTACAGGCTCAATTATGACTACAAAGGCAAATACCTGCTTGAGCTAAATGGACGTTACGACGGGAGCTCGCGCTTTCCGAAAGACAGGCGATGGGGCTTCTTCCCTTCGGTATCCGCGGGCTGGCGTGTGAGTGAAGAAGGATTTTTCAATCCTTTGACCAGCATCATCAGCGACTTGAAAATAAGGGGCTCCGTCGGTGCACTCGGCAATCAAGCAGTAAGCGGCGCCTATCCGTACATCTCTACGATGAATCCCGGCACCATGGCCTATATGTTGGATGGAGAACGTGCTAAATATTACAACTCTCCGGCACCGGTGTCAGCCGGATTTACCTGGGAGCAGGTTACCTCCTACAATGGAGGTGTTGACATCGGCTTCCTCAATAATCGCCTGAGCATCAGCTACGATCAGTTCATTCGAAATACAACCGGCATGCTGGCCAGTGGTATCAAGCTGCCCAATGTATTCGGCGCAACGGAACCGCTGGTGAACGTAGCTGACCTTCAAACCAAAGGATTTGAACTGACCGTGGGATGGAGAGACAATTTGAGCGTAGCGGGAAAACCCCTCCGCTACCATGCAAACTTTTCGCTCGGCGACAACCATGCTGTGATCACCAAGGTGATCAACCCAACAAGATTGACGTATACGCTGTATGAAGGAAAAGAGGTTGGCGAAATCTGGGGCTACATCACCGATGGCTTCTTTGAAACCGACGCAGAAGCAAAAACGTATCCAGTCGATCAGGTGTTCCTTAATAAGGTCCGTCACGACAACCAGATTCCGCTTCGGGCGGGCGACCTTCGCTGGGTCGATCTTGATCACGATGGGGTCATCTCCGATGGCGACAATACCGTCAGCAATCCTGGTGACCAACGCGTGATCGGCAACTCAACACCGCGCTATATGTACGGACTTTCCCTGGGTGCCGATTGGAACAACTTCGACTTGTCGGTGTTCTTCCAGGGCTTGGGCAAGATGGACTACTACCCCGGCAACAACGCCGACCGCTTTTGGGGACCTTATTCCCGGCCGTACTTCTCCTTTATTCCGCGTGACTTTGAAAAAGACATCTATTCGGAAACGAATCGCAACGCGTACTTTCCTAATCTGCTGGCCTACGTCGCTCTCAATTCGAATAACGAGCTACGGGCGACGAACAACCGATACCTGCAGGATCTTGCTTACCTGAGGTTGAAGAACATCACACTGGGATACACTTTACCACAACACCTCCTGGAACGGATTCACATCAACCGGTTCAGGGTGTTTGTCAGCGGTGAAAACATGCTGACCTGGACAAAGCTGAGAACCAAGTACATCGATCCTGAGCAGATGATGTCCGACAAGAACGGACGCGTCTATCCTTTCAGCAAGACGTACTCTTTTGGATTCGACATCTCATTCTAACTCATCAAGCAATCACTTATGAATAAAATACATCACAAATTCGTTTTACTGGTCTTCGCATTCTGCATGCTGGGGTGCAACGACGATTTCCTGGAACGATATCCTACCGCATCCCTTTCTCCCCAGACGTTCTTTCAGTCGGAAAACGATTTCATCGCCTATACCAACCTGTTCTATTCCTACTTTCCGGGAGGGTCGGGCATTTATGGTGAAACAGCCGACAACATTGTGAAGTCGTCGATAGACCGTGAAGTCAGTGGCACGCGCCTGGTTCCTACAACTGACTCAAAATGGGATTGGCGGCCGCTGCGGCATATCAACTTTATGCTGAACAGTGAAAATGTCAAGAACTACAGCAACGCGGTCGTGCGCGACAAGTATGTAGGCCTTGCACGTTTCTTCAGGGCTTACTTCTATTTTGAAAAAGTAAGGTGGTATGGCGACGTGCCGTGGTACAACGAAGTCATCACGACCGACGATGATGCCAACCTGTTTAAACCGCGCGATCCCCGGACATTAGTGATGGACTCCGTTCTCGCCGATATCAACTTTGCCATCGAGCATCTGAGCACTGAACCCGACGTAGAACGTGTCACGAAGTGGACCGCACTGGCACTGAAGTCGCGCATCTGTTTGTATGAAGGAACATGGCGAAAATATCACACAGAGTTCGGGTTACCCGGAGCAGAGGAATTCCTCCAGGAGTGCGTCAAAGCTTCGGAAACGTTGATGAACGAAGGTCCGTATCAAGTACACACAGGAGACGAGCTTACGCCTGGACGACCTTATCAGGATCTGTTTGCTCACCTTACATTGGATCCTGTTGCCGACGAAGTAATACTCGGTCGCAGGTATTCTAGTGAACTGGAACTCAAGCACGGACTTCAGTTCTACATCACTGCGCGTACCCAGGGAAAACCGGGTCTGGAAAAGAAGCTCATCAACAGCTATCTGATGGCCGACGGCTCACGGTTTACCGACATTCCGGACTATGACAAATTGGAATTTTTTGACGAGGTGCAAAATAGGGATCCGCGACTGGCGCAAACCATCCGAACACCCGGATACACACGCATCGGCGAGGCAACTCCGATTGCACCCGACTTCGAGTCCACCACCACCGGATATCAACCGATCAAGTGGATGAATTCGCCGGAGTATGACGGAAACAATCAATCCATCCAGGACTTGCTACTATTCCGGTTCGGAGAAGTACTGCTCAATTACGCGGAAGCTAAAGCAGAACTCGGCACTTTGACGCAGGCGGATATCGACATCTCCATCAAGTTACTAAGAGACCGGGTCGGAATGCCGAACCTCGATATGGCAGCAGCTAACGCCACGCCCGATCCGTACCTGCTCAGTCAATACGTGAACGTAAGCGGCGCGAATACCGGCGTCATTCTCGAGATCAGAAGGGAACGCCGTATCGAACTTGTGATGGAAAACGAACTGCGATGGGAAGATCTCATGCGCTGGAAAGAGGGCCACCTTCTCGCCGAAACCTTCGAAGGCATGTATTTTCCCGGCCCCGGATTCTATGATCTCGACCAAAACGGGTCTAACGATGTAGAAGTGTACAGTGGCAGCAAACCGCCCGCAACGGGTCCATATCAGATTCCGACGAGCGCCCTGTCAGAGGGAACCAGCGGAAACATCGTCCCCAATAAGGGAATCGTCAAAACGTTCGATGAAACGAAAGACTACTTGTGGCCGCTTCCCAAAGAAGACCTGACCCTTAATCCCCAACTTACACAGAACCCTCACTGGAAATAAAAATGCATTCGTTATGAGACGTACACTATATTCATTACTCACATTCCTTTCACTCGCGTTGCTGATCACGCTTTCGGGATGTGAAGACGACGACAAAGAACCACAGGCACCGATTATCACACTCAGCGATGACCTGAAAGAAACCGACGGATTCAATGTCGGAGATGAGATAACGATTACTGTCAATGTAAAATCTCCGATTGGCGTAAGGCGTCTTGCCTACTACTTCATCACTGAAACGGATAACGGCACAGAATCCGGAACACCGGTGTATATCGACAAGCTCGACTTTCCCAAGGAAATCACCGAGGATATCTCCTTTACTGTAGCACCCGGCCTTGTTGAAATTGTCATCATCACCTTCGATCGTGACAACAACAACTCCGAAGTGCACCTCACTCCGGGCGATATCAGAAGCATACCGGCAATCGCCTTCCAGGACGATGTGAAATTCCGCGAAAGCGTTTTCCAAAACAAGACGCTGCGCATAGAGGGGACCGTAACTTCCGAACATGAACTGCAGTCCGTGACCTATCAGACGATCATCAATGACGTTACGTCCGACGAGAATGCGATCGCGATCACCGACAGCCACAACATGCCGTTTGCGGTTGACGTGGTTGTTCCGAAAGGACTGAGCGCTGTGATCATCAAAGCCGTCAATATCTATGAAGGTGCGGCGGTCGATACGTTTAAGATCGGCGGTGTAGTAGACGATGATGTGATCATCGCCCTCGAAGGCGGCAGCGCCACGATACCGGTGGCCTATGTGGGCGAAACCAACACGCTTAACGGGACGGTGTTCTCCGGTTCTGCAATGGTTGACCTTACGTACGCCATCAAATCGAACGACAGCTATGGCCCCGAAACGCCAGTCGCGCTCGGTACGCCAAAGGATGAGTTTCCTTTTACGATTCAATTTGACGCAGACGCAAATATTCAGGCTGTTCGCTTCACAGGAACAAACGCCGGCAGCATCACGCGCGAGTACGAGTTTACGGTCGACAAAGTGTACACGGAGAAGCTGGTGCACTTTACAGACATCACGCTCACCACGAAAATCGGATCTGGCCTGAACAACTGGTTTGCCGCATATCAGGCGCCCCATGTTTTCGATACAGACAACGCCGCTGCTAACCAACTCATGCTTGACTTCGCTCTGGTGAAACACAAAGAAGGTGACTTCCGAGTCATGCCGGCGGCAGTGTATGTTGCAGGTGACGCTTATGCGACGTCAATGGCGCCTTATATGGTGGGATTCAGCAAAGCGACCTATTCCCTGATTACGGCTAACAGGAACTCAATCACGCCCGAGGCCTTTGATGAGATCGACTGGCTTGAAGAGCTGGATGAATTCCTTGATACAAAAATAAAAGCACCAAAAGCCGAAGGCGGTGAAAACTACAATATCCATGGCACCAACCGTCGTACGAACAGCGGTCTTGAGGTTGGAAAAGGTTTTATCATCGGGTGGGGCCAATGGGATCCTATCAACAATCAGGCCTTCGGACTCGTCATGGTGAAGGAGTTTTCGGTGGAAGGTGGTGAAGCTACGGCCACCTTTGAAATCAAAGTACCCGCTGAAGACATGCGCACGAAGTACAATCCTGTTTCAATTTTTGACTATCCGTGATTTGACGGGAAAGAGGCTGCCTCACTTGGGGCGCCTCTTTCCGTTTTCAATAGGCATGCCGTTGTGGAGCGCTATACCGAAGTTCCAGAAGGGAACTTATCAGCCTGTAATCCGAAACATGATAACACGTTTGCAATCTGAATGTATCCTCGGGCATCACACGGACGTGCTTCTAGCAAATAAGGTCATCCCTACGGGATTTCAATTCGTACCAACACGTACGTTTCTACCATAAGGTCATCCCTACGGGATTTAGTGAACCGCCAAGTCCCGTAGGGACGACCTTACGGTAGCGGAGGGACGACATTATGGTGGCAATCAAGAACGACGCACAAACCAAAAGCCCCGCAGGGACGACATTATGGTAGCAACCAAGAACAACGTACAAACCAAAGTCCCGGAGGGACGACATTATGGTAGAAATAGTGGCAGGCATTATACACGTAGTCCTGTAGGGACGACCTTATCGGCCTTCCCTCAGAGCGCTACGGTACAATTGTTATTTGAATGTATCCTCTGACATCACACTGGACGTGCTTCTAGCACATAAGGCCATCCCTACGGGATTTCAATTCGTACCAACACGTACGTTTCTACCATAAGGTCATCCCTACGGGATTTAGTGAACCGCCAAGTCCCGTAGGGACGACATTATGGTAGCGTAGGGACGACATTATGGTAGCGTAGGGACGGCCTTATGGTAGCGCAGGGACGACATTATGGTAGCGCAGGGACAACATTGTCCGGTCGCACGAACCTACGACCGGCTGAACAGTGGTAGGGCCGATACCAAAATT
>CAYMWA010000136.1:0-9618 GCA_964393795.1 uncultured Roseivirgaceae bacterium | reverse complement strand
TCGGGCGACTTCACAAAAATGGTGCTGTTGTCGATTTGCATCGGCATTCCCTTCAGCTACTGGCTGCTCAACAACTGGCTAAAGCAGTTTGCCTTCCACATCGACCTTGAAGCGTGGTACTTTGTCCTCGCCGGTGTGATCGCATTACTGATCGCATGGCTGACAGTTTCTTTTCAGGCGATCAAGGCCGCCCGCGTGAATCCGGTGAAGTGCCTGAGGACGGAGTGATTCGCTCGACTATACGCGACCTAATATGTAGCCCTTCCACCCGAAAGGTCGAAGGTAAATCCTGTCGTAAAACTGCATTTTGGTGAAACGATGAACGCAGCAGCCTCGGCAACTTCGTCCAGCGTGCCGCAGCGCTTCATCGGAATTTTGTCAGTCATGTAGGTCACCTGTTCCTCCGGCATGGCGTCAACCAGTGCGGTGCGGATCACCGCGGGCGCAATCGCATTCACCGTAACACCCGTATCGGCATACTCCTTCCCCTGAACCTTTGTCATTCCGATCACCGCTGCCTTTGATGCTGAATAGGCCAACATGCCGGCGTTTCCTTCTTTACCCGCAATGGAGGCGATGTGCAAAATGCGCCCGTAGCCATTTTCCAGCATCACCGGTAGCACGTATTTACTCGTCAGAAATGCGCCGGTAAAATTCACATTGAAAACGCTGGACAACTCGTCCATCGTTACTTCATGACTTTTGATATTGGTCTTGCCGGTGATCCCGGCGGAATTGATCAACACATCGATTTTTCCAAACCGCGCCTTGACCTGATCGATCGCACTCGAAACTTCCTGCGCATTGCTGATGTCTACCGCATAAGTCGCTACCTCACCAACGATACGTTGTCTCGCTTTTTCCAGGCCGCGCGAATCTCTGTCAAACAGGGCGAGTTTTAGTCCTCCTGAAGCAAGGCGGCTGGCTATGGCGAGTCCTATTCCGGAAGCCGCTCCTGTGATGATTCCAATTTGATTTTTGAATTCCACGATAAGTTGTTCACAATTTTTAGTTCTCGTCCGTGACCATTGACCGACTCCGTATTAGAGCTTGACGACTTCACCGGTACGAATCGATTTGTCACAAGCGAAGGCAATTCGCAGGCTGTTTACGGCGTCGTCGTTATGTTCGGTCAAGTCAACACCTTCCTCGATCGCTTTGAGGAAGTAGCGCTGTTCACGGTTGCACAATTCCTGGTGGTCGGGCTCATCTTTCAAATTGATCCATGTGTCCGCTTTTGCAAACTTCTCGTTCGCGTCAAGGACCGCATGATGGATCCTGATTGACTCGGTTTGGGTATGCGCTTCAATTGATGACGATTTCCCTGTGCCCCCTGCGTCCTGCGCGACAATAGAGACGGAGCCCTTCGGGCCGACTACGTCTTTCACAAAAAATGCCGTCTCGCTAACCATAGGTCCCCAGCCCGCTTCATACCATCCAACCGACCCGTCTTCAAAGCGTATCTGCAATTGACCGTAGTTGTAATTATCCTCCGGTATGGCATCCGTCAACCTTGCCCCAATAGCGTAAACCTGCACTGGCTTTGATCGCACCATCTGACACATCACATCTATATAATGTACGCCACAGTCGACAATAGGGCTCACACTTTTCATCAGGTTCCGGTGGAGTGTCCACATGGCGCCATCGCTTTGCTGATTCAGGTTCATGCGCATGACCAACGGCTTGCCTATTTCCTGGCTTAGTTCGACAAACTTCTGCCAGGAAGGGTGATGCCGAAGGATATAACCCACCACGAGTTTCTTTCCCGCTTTCTTTGCAGCTTCCACAACGCGTTCGGCCCCTTCGACAGAATCGGCCAACGGTTTTTCAATAAATACATGGCATCCGTTTTCAAGCGCCATTATGGCAAACGCTTCGTGCGTATCCGGGTAGGTTGAAATACATACAGCGTCCGGTTTCGTTTCGGCGAGCGCTTCTTCATAGTTGCTGAATAGCGCGTATCCCCCGCCCAATCTCGCATTCAGAATCTCTTTGCTCTTTCCGGTCGAGACCAGTCCACAAATTTCAAACGCTTCCATCGTATGATATGCGATCGCGTGCGAACCACCCATGTTGCCGCAGCCTACTACCAGGATACGCTGTTTGTTTTTTTTGGACATCTTTTTTCTATTGTGCTGTTGCATCTACCGTTAACAGATACGCAGTCAAATTTGCGAGATCGTTCTCGCCCAATGCCAACGTTGCTGGTGGCGGCATGATGCTGGTTTCAAACTGTTTTCGGGAGGCAATATCTTCCGCCTTGATGCTGTACAGTTTTCCATCCATTCCTTTCAGAACAACGGTTTCTGCATCTGCTTGCAGGAACCCGGCGGCGGTCGTACCGTCTTTCTTTGTGATCAACCACATTTCATAGCCGAAAGACATGCCCGCACTCGGATTAACGATGGCGTCGAGCAGCCCGGCCTTCTCAAACTTTGCACCAACCATGCTCAGGTCGGGACCGATAGTGGCACCCAGTTTTCCTATGCGATGACAGGTAGTGCACTTCGACTCGAAAAGGGCTTTCCCTTTCCCGGCGTCGCCTTGGAGTGCTGCGATTTTTGAAATGGATACTGTTTGACTGGTCCCCGGCTTTTGGAAATAATCGCCAGCCAATACCCTTACCGATTGCTCGGGATTGTCGAAAATTACTTCGCTTACTTCCGCCATCACCGCCCTCGGTAATTTGTGTTCGGCAGCCAGGCCGATTAACATCTCGCCTCCGGTTTTATCACGCGCCATTGCGCGCGCCGCTTTTACGCGTTCGTCCATCGGCAGCGTACTATCCTGGACCTTCGATTTCAGACCCAGCATTCGCTCCTGTGTTTTGGGACTGATCTCCGCTTGCAACACCGATGCCTCCATGTCGTAGTTCCGCCATGAATTT
This sequence comes from uncultured Roseivirgaceae bacterium, assembly GCA_964393795.1. GTDB lineage: Bacteria > Bacteroidota > Bacteroidia > Cytophagales > Cyclobacteriaceae > Chryseosolibacter. Next base: position 6,728 of record CAYMWA010000136.1, on the reverse strand, counting down.
CTCTGACGATAGCGCAACCACCACAGCGCCTTGTCATGCAACTCTGGTTCGTTGGAAGCCATGAGTTGCTGCATGGCATCTACTGCCTTCTGATCATCAATGAATCCCAGTGCCACCATGGCTTGTTGACGTTGGTGTTCCGGGAGCGCAGTTGATGCAGCCCGCTGTTCCAGTGCCGCAATCGCTGCTTTCGGGTGAAGGCGCCAGACAATATCGGCAAACGCATCGCTCCACTTCAGCGGATCCCCTCCCATTTTCGCCTCGAGAACCGGGTAGATCGCTTCTTCCTTACCACTCAGCGCGAGCCCGAGCGCCTCGACGTAGTAACGGTCTCCTCCCTCGTAACGCGATGCCAGCTCGACCGCAAGATCCTGCATATCCTCCAATGGAACATCCCTTAACGCTACGGCTACCGCACGCCGGACAGCCGGAGACGAATCTTTGCATAACAATGCTGCATAAGTGAGCAAATCGTCAGGCTTTGCCTGGCGCAAGGCACGAAACGCGGTAATGCGCAGATTCGGATCATTCGATTCAAGCATCGCTTCTACTTCGGCCACACCGTTCTGCCCAAGATTTGCCAGCAACCAGATGGCACGCGCCTGATGATACGGATTGTCTGAATCAAGTATTTCCTTCACATCGTCGACTACCTGATCACCTTGTTGAGCAAGCAACACGAAACCAGCGTTCCGGACGTTCACTGCCGGATTCAGCAAGGCTGCAATTTGTCCTTCTGTACTGGTGAGATCAATGACTGGCTTTTCAAGTTTCCGGCCCTTAGGCGCAATGCGATAAATGCGGCCACGCCCGATGCTGTCGGTCATGCGGTGTCCACCCACCATGCTGTCGAACCAATCGGATATATAAATGGCTCCATCTGTTCCTATCACTACGTCACTGGGGCGAAACCATTTTGCCTCATCGCCGTCGGTCGCTCTGCTCTTGGCATTCTCAACGTCGGCTTCCTTTAAAGAGGTTACGAAGTTATGACGCTTCAGAGAAAAGCCCGCACCTTTCACTTCCGGCTTATAGGCCAATATCACATTCCGGCCCGCTTCGCCGGCAAGCAACACGCCGCGGTATTGTTTCCCGAGGAGATCACTTTCATAAAAAGTGAGGCCTGTAGGCGAGCCTGACCCTGTACTGTCTCCCAACGGAATAACGCCCGGATCATCCTGGTGCCAATGGGCTTCCACCGTACCCTGCCCAGGGCGTCGATCCGCCTTCCATGACCTTGACCCATCTGCACTGAAGTAGCCCATGTTTCCACCTTCCATCAGCCACGACACGCGCACGCCCTTGTTGCCATCGTCATCATTGTCGTTTTGCCACATGTTGCCGTAAGAATCCACTGCTAACTCATAGGAGTTGCGGAAATTATGCCCAAGCACTGTGAGCCCCGTTCCGTCGGGATTGACGCGCAAGGCGATGCCCCCCACCCATATTTTCCCGTCGTCGCTTACCAGGCGTGGCTCATTATGTTTCAGGTAGGGGGAACCGCCATTGTACATGCTGCCGGAGCGAAGTGTCCAGCCAGACTTGTCTGTCACAATATGTGGTCCGGCGTTGCCCGCATTGAAATAGTACCGGCCATCCGGCCCGGCAAACATGGCGTGCAGCCCATGGTCATGATCAAAACCGCCGAATCCTGTCAGAAAAACTTCCTTGCTGTCAGGTTTGTCGTCTCCATCTTCATCCGTATAGACAAAAACGGATGGTGCACAAGACACAATCACCTTGTTACCAATGACGGATATCCCCAACGGAGAAGTCAGGTCCTTATCCTGTACAAATACTTTCGATTCATCCGCTTTTCCATCACCGTCTGTGTCCTCAAGGATCATCACGCGGTCACCCTTGTGATGTGTGAGAAACTTACTTGAATCATTATTAAAAAGGCGGTAGTTCACCGCTTCGGTAACCCAGATACGCCCTTTCGCATCCACATCCATGTTGGTAGGATTATAGAACTGCGGCGATTGTGCCCACAGCGTGGCTTCGAGATCAGCTGGCAAATACAATTGCGTGCCCTCAGAGTAGTATTTTTCTTCAAGTGTAAAGGGGCGCTCCTGCTGGTTGCAGGCCAAAAGCATAGTGGCACTCATGCCGACAAGCAAGACCCGTGAAATTGTCCATGTCGATTTCATTGTGGGATAAGGAATAGAGTTGGGTTCACGTTACGACTGCAACGCTGTTAATCTCGTGAGGTAGTGACATCGCATGACCTGTAGGCTTCGATCACAGCCTGTTCACCTTTCTTGCCGGGCATTGAATTTCCATGCTCCATGCCCATAATGCCCCGATACCCTTTGTCGTGCAGATGCTGAAAAACATTCTTGTAGTTGATTTCACCAGTCGTCGGTTCCTTTCTTCCGGGATTATCTCCAATCTGGATATAGGCAAGCTCACTCCAGGTGCGATCAATGTTGGTGATCAACTGTCCTTCATTTTTCTGCATGTGATAGATGTCGTAAAGTATTTTGCACGACGGGCTGTTGACGCCCCTGCAAATGAGGTAGGTCTGATCGGAATGACGAAGGAACAGGTCGGGTGTATCGCTCAGCGGCTCGAGTACCATCACCAGGCCGTGCGGCTCGAGTATCTCGGCACCCCTGCGCAACGCATCGATCACATTCGCTGTCTGGATACCAATCGGGATCCTTCTTTCAAAATCACCTGGAACAACGGTCATCCATTTTGCATTCACCCGCTTGGCTACCTCCACGGCCCTCCTGCAGCCAGCCAAAAAAATCTCAACAAATTCTTCTTTGCCTGCAGCGAGCGAATTAGCGCTGTTCCCGCCCTTGTCGACAACAAATACGCCCATCTCCATTCCGAGTTTGGCGAGCTGGTTTCCTATTTTCTCCTGTACTTCCGGAGTCCTGCCCATCATGCCATTATCCTCCAACGCCCTGAAGCCCATGTCCGCCATAAACGAAAGCTGATCGAGCAAATCTTTCCCAGCGTGTTCCTCAAACATCCCAAAGTGAGGAGCAAACTTCATATTGAACGGTTTGGCAGCAGCCTCCGGACGAAAAGGTGATGCGATGGAGGAGCCAAAGGTTCCGAGCGTAGATACGCCCGCGAGCAGACCGCCGGCGTGAATAAAGTTTCTTCTTTTCATGGAATGTTAATCGGTTTAGGACAAATCGTCTCTCAATTTCATAAAATTATCCGGAATGGCAATGGCGGGCGCGATCTTTCGTGAGGCGTGAGACGTGAATCGTGAGGCGCACCACTCATCCCTCAGGCTCACTCCGCTACCGGATAGCCGCGATCAATCCAATCCGTCTTGACGTTGTTAGAAATGTTCAGAAGCTTGTGTTTGGTGAACTGCATTTCATTAAGCAGACTGAAGGCTGGCCGGATGTTGGGACATCTGCTAAACGGACAACAACCGCAATAAATAACGACGTCGGCATCACGTGGAATATCTTCCAGTTGTTTGCGGAGACTTTTAAGATGGGCTTCTTCCGAGGCCGGGCCCACGTCGATGGAGTTTCGGATGACCGCAGCCGGACCCACACTGAAAACAAGGGGTTGCCTGACGTTCGGTGTACTGATCACCATCGCCAGGTCAGCCGGATCCATCAGTTGTTCCGGGGTCCAGGGTTCCGTCTGTTGCGGGCGAAAGCTGGAGACAAATACCGCCATAACCAGCAGTATTCCCGGTATAAAGAATGCAATTTTCGATTTCATCATGTCTATCCTCGCAACAAAAATACGAATAAATGAACAGCGGGAAACCACACAGCGCTTACGGAATATGTTGCGCTATTAAATGGTTTGGTGGACGTTGTCGCGTTTTGCGGCCACCTTCGCGCTGAAGAGCAGTAACCATAGGATCACGGGTACGAAAAAATGCGAAACGCGGACAAGCACTTCCGTATAGACCCCGATTCCCATAGAAAACGGCCGTGACAAGGCAGTGATCAAGCCCCAAAAACACAACCAGATCAGGAGGGGGCGTGAAGGTCGCAGCACAAGCATGACAGCCACAATCATATCCACCACACCGATAACGCTAAGCGCATTCAACGCTTGCCCTTCCCCTACTCTGAGGCTGAACACGTTGGTGGCACTCCCGATGATCAGGTCGACAAACTGCGGATTGTGCCACCAGGCTTCCAGACCGTGCACAAAGAAAACAGCGGCGAGGCCGATTCGCAGTATCCAGGTCGTTGCGGCAATTCGCTTGCGCTCATCCGGCAATATGCCGCGCAAAGAGACGAGCAGAATGACGGCCAGGGGAAGAAGGAAGCGAAGCACATGGGCCACTAGCGCATATTCGTAAAACGGATTGCCGCCAAATTCGGTGATGGCATACGCTTCGGCCGCGATGGCACCACCGATCAGTGCCAGCACGATACCAGTGGGATAGACCAGCAGCGAAATTGCCGCAAGCAAGAGCGCTGCAGAGACAACGCGCTCCGCAAGAAATATCACATCATCACTTATTCCCCATTGCATCAAAGCCACGCCACCGATGGCAGAACCGGACCTGGCGAATAACGACATCGTCAATCCCGCGATATGAACAACCACGGCAATGCGCAATAGCCAGTCCGCCAGTTGGACCGGATCGGAAAGTCCCTTTTGCCACGACGACAAAGCGAAGGCGGGGACTACCGTTTCAGTTATGGATCCGGAATGTTGTCTCATGCTTCTTTACTCATCTGCCAGAACGGCCCGCGGCATCAGTTCGAACTCCTTCAACACGTCGCCGTCCATGCCAATGGCACGCACGTGTAATTTATCGGGCGTGAATTCCAACATGAAAACGTGGTGAGCAGCGGTTGCAAAGCCGGGTTCCTGAAGCCACCACCGAGTCGGGTCGGGCTTGCGTTGGGGAACACCAAGTCCGCCATCGCCGATGTAGGTAATACCGTTTTCGAGATCCGGCTTGCCGTCACGGATAGGCAACGTCCTTTTTAAAGCGTGATCGTCCGATTCACAAACAAGGTCGACGTTGTACTGTTCGAAGAGCGGCACCCAGAACTGCCGTTGGTTCCCACTGCGTTGCGGGTTCTTTACACTGGTGTACGCAGGACGATGATACTGTACAAACAGCCACTGGTTGTCAGGCCGCAGTTGGGCAAGTTGTTCCTTTAGCCAGTCACGCTGGTATCCGCCCATACTCGTCTCGGTATTCAGCGTAACCAGGGTGACTTCACCAGAGAGCTGCGTCGTAAAGTAGTGCTCGTTTTGTTTTTCGGGCCAGGCGAACATCTCTTCAAACCCAACCGACATATCGTGATTACCGCGTGTGGGTATGATCGGAAGCAGGCGGCCATCCTTTGTCGTGACGAGTTCGAAATCCGTAAGCCACCGGTCGATATAGCGCAACTCCGCGCGCACACAATAGTCGCCGCCGTGGGCAAGTGCCACAATTTCAGGATGCTGTTCGACGAGCGCGGCTATGCGCAAATTCATCGCCTGACGTTCATCATGATCGAAAGGATCATCCCCTTCCCTGCTACCACCCAGCCGTGAATCACCGCCGTGAAGAACAGTAATCGGTCGATCGTCGTCAGGCGCTGTGATAAAGTGATATTCCCGGGAAACGTTCCCATCGCTCTCGATCACAAGATAATATGTTGTGGAGGGCTCCAGTCCCTCAAGGTGCGCGTGGTGATAAAACGTCGGAACAGTTACACCGGCGTCTTCACTTACGGTAGTAAACTGACCATCACGAAAGGTGTTCACCGTATGTGCATATGCGGCGGTTTTTCCTTTTCGCGGACGGGTATCATAGTGTACGCGGTGTTGCTTTCCGGCCTCGCGGGTCGACCAGGAAACGACTGCTTCATGGGCAGGATTTTTCATCCAGACAACACGCGCATGTTCAATGCCCTTGGACGACGTGTTTGCTGCCCGGTTTTGCGCAACGGCCGGGTTGGTGCTCATGCCCACCAATAGGACGAACACTACAAAAAGACGGTACTTTAGAAGGGGGGTTCTCTTAGTCATAATTGTGATGTGCTTATCCGATAAAGATCGGCATTTTTTCCTAAATTCAAGGGGATAGTGCGCAGTCAGACGCCTCCTCCTGACGTAACAAGTGGGAACGGACAATACGTAATTTGCCCGGCCGATTTGGCAGCTTGGACGGCTTCTGGAACAGAATTTTATATACAATGAACGGTCTGTCGTCGCCGGATGTTACGGCTGTATATCATTGACGGACACGATGCCCGCCTATCGCTTCAGCATCACACAAACAGCTGATTTCGAAAGCGGTCTACGTCCTTGAAAACGTTAATGTTAAACCAAAACATAGAAACCATGATCACTACAACGGGAAACGTCAACACGATGGAAACGAAAATCGGACTGCGTCCTGAACAGCTTGCAGAGTCCGCTGAGGCCCTTAACCGCTTACTCGCCGATGAGCACGTGCTCTATGTGAAAACCAGGAATGCACATTGGAACGTCGAGGATCGGGACTTTCACGCGCTGCACAAGTTCTTCGAAGAACAATATACTGCGTTGGAGGGAATGATTGACGAAGTGGCAGAGCGCGTCCGGAACCTGGGGCACTATGCGCTTGGATCGATGACCGAGTTTCTTGAGGTGACGCATTTGTCAGAAGACTTCCGTTCAAAGAACGACGGTCCCGGCTATATTAAAGCGCTGTTGCTTGACCATGAAGCTGTCATCATCAATTGCAGGAAAAACATCGATCAACTTCAGGCCGATCAAGGCACAGCCGACTTCATCACCGG
>CAYMWA010000135.1:0-9696 GCA_964393795.1 uncultured Roseivirgaceae bacterium | reverse complement strand
ACCAATGACCAATGACTAATGACTAATGACTAATGACCAATGACCAATGACTAATCCCCCAGCGCGATGGTTTTGTCTTTTACGACGATATCGATCGGGTCGCCTGACTCGAGTATCGTTTCGGTCTTTTCCTTTGAAACTTTTACTTTGATTACGCGGCCTCTGAACTCGATGCGGAAGGAATAGGATTTCCATTGTTCGGGGAGGAAGGGATCGAAATATAGTTTGTCATCGGTGATGCGCATACCGCCAAACCCTTTGGTCACGCTCAGCCACGTTCCTGCCATGCTCGTGATGTGGCATCCGTCTTCAGTGTCATTGTTGTAGTCGTCGAGGTCAAGCCGTGCCGTTCTCAGGTACAGTTCATAGGCCTTTTGCTTGTATCCAAGTTTTGACGCAAGGATGACATGCACGCATGGCGAGAGCGACGATTCGTGCACCGTCATCGGTTCATAGAAATCAAAATTCTCGCGGAGCTCGAGCATCGTATACTGATCCTCAAAAAAGTAAAGTCCCTGTAGCACATCCGCCTGCTTGATGAAGCATGAGCGGAGAATGCGATCCCATGACCACTTCTGGTTGATTGGCCGGTCTTCGGGGTCAAGGTCCGTCACCGTCAGGAGTTCTTTGTCAAGGAAGCCATCTTGCTGCAGAAACAGGTGTCGTTTCCGATCTTCCGGATAATACATTTTTTCGATCACCTCCCGCCATAACTGCGTCTCCTTAAGCTCATCGAACTTTGTCTTCGAGACAATCTCTTTGTATTTCTCCGGGTTGTCTTCCTTCACAAACGCTATGGCATCACACGTGTATTGCAAAGTCCAGACTGCAATGGTATTCGTATACCAATTGTTATTAACGTTGTTTTCGTATTCGTTCGGTCCGGTGACGCCCAGAATTACATATTTGTTTTTGTGGCTGGACCAGTTGACACGCTGTGCCCAAAATCGCGAGATCGCAATCAGTACCTCCAATCCATACTGAGTGAGATATTGCGCATCTCCGGTGTACCGGATATAATCAAAAATAGCATAGGCTATCGCGCCGTTTCGATGGATTTCCTCGAAAGTGATCTCCCATTCATTATGCGATTCCTCGCCGTTCATGGTGACCATGGGATAGAGCGCAGCGCCATCAGTGAAGCCGAGTTTCTGCGCGTTTTCAATGGCCTTACTCAAGTGGTTGTAGCGGTACACGAGCAGGTTCCGCGCCACCTTTTGCTCGGCTGTAGACATGTAGAAGGGAAGGCAGTACGCTTCTGTATCCCAATAGGTACTTCCGCCGTACTTCTCTCCCGTAAATCCTTTAGGACCGATGTTGAGTCGCGGGTCTTCACCTGTATAGGTCTGGGTGAGTTGAAAGATGTTGAACCGGATTCCCTGTTGTGCGGCGACGTCTCCCTCAATCGTTATGTCGCACTCTTCCCATTTGCGGGCCCACACCTTTGCATGTGCTTCCTGTAATGCGTCAAATCCCTTTTCGAGCGCCTCCTCCAGCACGAGATTGCACGCTTCCACGAGTTTACTTTTCGGATGGTTCTCAGAAGAAAGGATCGCGGCGTATTTGTAGATAACGGTTTCCCGCCCTTGCTCGAGGTTCATTTGAACCACATTGCCGACGTACTTTTCGCGCTTCTCTACGTTGATGCGATCGAACGAAACCGGCTTCCCATCGGTTTCGATCTGATAGTGGATACCTGTGGTAACATGAAACAGCGTCTTCTTGGTTTGTGCAGTTACCACGCCTCTCCCCTCCGATGCCTCCTTGTACACTTCCTCCCAGAACTTCTCATCATAGTTGGCGTCTTTGTTGACGACGTCGGCATCGGCGTATATCGAGAACGTCACCTTTGACGAAAAATTAAGTGGGGTAATGGCATACCGGATAGCGCCGATTTCGCCATTGGCCATGCTGCAGAAGCGCGTAGCCTGCACACGCACTTTTTTCCCGTCCTGAAACGTAGCAGCGAACGAACGCGACAACACTCCCGAGCGCATATCCAGGACACGTCTGAAGTCCTCCACCTTGCATTTGGCGATATCAAGTTTTTGATTGTCGATACTAACGTGGATGCCGATCCAGTTAGGGGCGTTGAGCACTTTTGCAAAATATTCGGGATAGCCATTCTTCCACCAGCCCACCCGCGTTTTATCGGGGTAATAGACACCTGCTACGTAGCTGCCCCGGAGCGTCTCGCCCGAATAGTCTTCTTCGAAGTTCGCACGCTGGCCCATGCGGCCATTGCCGATGCTGAACACGCTTTCGGAAATCAGGTTATAGCGCGGATCAAAACCCTCTTCAATGATCTGCCATTCGTCGTGCTTGAGGTAGTTCTTCATAGTCCAGTCAGCGTTGATAAGTTGATGTCTCCCGTTTTGGGGAATACCGCGTCCGCTTTCGCCAGCGCCGCCGGTGAGCCAATGCCTACGCATTTCATGCCCGCTGCGAGGGCTGCCTCCACGCCGGCCTCTGCGTCTTCCACCACAACACAAACTTCCGGCGCAACGCCTAGCAGTTCCGCGGTTTTCAAGAATATTTCAGGATGCGGTTTTGTGTGCGCGATCATATTCCCCTCGACAATCGCATCAAATTCATCGGCAATGCCAAGCAGCCGGATGACCTCCCGCGCGTTCTTGCTGCTTGACGCCAGGCCCACCTTTATTCCGGCGCCGCGCAACTCGCGGATCAAGGCTGTTACGCCGGGAAAAATCTCGTCAGGCTTCATCTCGGCGACGTATTCCCTGAACCAGGCGTTCTTCTGATCAGCGAGGCGTTCCATCTCTTCCGCACTCATGGATACGCCGGCAAGTTGCAGCACAATCTCGAGTGACTTCAGGCGACTCACGCCTTTCAGTCGCTCGTTATCAGCCGGAGTAAGCTGATAGTTTAGCCCGGCAGCCAGCCGTTTCCACGCCAGGAAATGGTAATGGGCCGTATCGACGATGACACCATCGAGGTCAAAAATACAGCCCCTTATTGCACCCAAATTGCTCTCATTTATGATCGTTCCTGTTGACCGCCCCCCGGCACGTTGAATGCCTGTGGACCGTACGTCTCTTCAATTACTTTGTCGGTTTCAGCGCGCGACTTGAAGACATCGAACGTCTTGCCCTGTGTCCGGAGCGCCCCTAAGGTGTTGCCATACCGGGCGGCATGGACGAAGTCGTCGGGATTGTGCAGCATACCGAACCCGATGCCGCCGGCAAAAGAGTCTCCGCACCCCGTCGTGTCGATTACGCGCCCTACCGGCACCGCCGGAACTTCTTCCACCTGCACATCTCCCTTTGCGCGGGTATAGACGCGGCATCCTCTCGAATCCATCGTGATGCAAACGCATTTTACACCGAGGTCAAGACAATGGGCGGCAAAGGCACGCATCTCCGCCGACGTCATAGTGGCGTCAAAATCCTCGTCTTCATATTCTTTCCGAAACCAGCAGGCACCAGCTTCTTCCAGGTTCATCTTCAGCACGTCGATATACGGAAGCCAAAGATCGCGGTCGATCCAGAACTTCAGTCTGCGCTCACCGTTGGAGAGGCACGCAGTAGTGGGACCGTGGGCATCAAAGACGATGATGTTCTGCTGTCGGCTGTTTTCCTTGATGAACCGTAAGGCATCGAGCGAAATTTCGTAGTCGCTAATGGGAACGAAGACAAAAACATCGCAGTCGAGGAGCGCTGCAAAGTCGGCCGGGACCATCGGATCCATAAAGCCGGTTTGTCTTTCTATGCGATTGTTCTGATCGACAAAGCGCAGGCTGATGACATCGCCCTGATCGTTCTTACTGGTGATATGATTGAGATTGATTCCGTTGTACCCCTTGAATACTTCCCTTACAGCAGGCTGGTCTGCCAGGCGAATGTGTGACACGGGGATAACCTCGATGTCCTTGTCGGCAAGGGTGGCGAGCGCGATCACCGGATGCGCCACGCATCCCCATTTGTAAATGAGTTCGCCGCGATGCGTAACGATATGGTCGCGCGGGATGGGTCCGACAACGGCAATCTTTTTCATCTCATCCGGGTCTGTTTACGAGATACGCAGCACCGAAGACCCCCGCACTGTCGCCGAGTGAAGGCTTGACGATAGGTGTCTCCAGGCTATGGTTGAACACATATTTTTTCACCGAGTCAATGCCCCGGTCATACAACACGTCGATATTGCCTACCCCACCCCCGATCACAATCACGTCCGGATCAAGAATGTTAATGATCACGCTGAGGGAAAGACCGAAGTATTCAACCAACCGGCTCACCGTTCGCTGTGCGGCGGGGTCGGCGTTAGCTTCGGCCAGGGCAACGATCTCCTTGAGGCTTTTCTTGTTCCCGCTCTCATTGAAATAAAAGCGTTCCAAAGAGGGGCCTGAAATAACTGTTTCAACGCAACCCGTCTTGCCGCAATAGCACGGGCCACCCGACTCGTGCACAAAATTGTGTCCCCACTCCCCACCGATGCCATGCCGGCCGATGATAACACGCCCGTCGACGACTATGCCGCCTCCTACGCCCGTACCCATAATAACTCCGAAAACTACTTTCGCATCGGGAAATTGCGATTTGACCACGCCGAGCTGTGCTTCCGCCAGCGCAAAACAATCGGCATCGTTGGCCATCTCCAACGGCAGGGCCAACAGGTTTTCAAGGTCGCGCTTCATCGGCTTCCCGTTCATCACAACGGTATTGCAGTTCTTCATCGTGCCGAGACCCGGGTCGTTTACGCCCGGAGTTCCCACACCGATCCGATCGGGTTTGCGTCCGGCAAACGCGCACATCATATCGACGAGCTTTTTTACCTGTTGTAGTATATTTTCGTACCCGAGATCTGCTCCGGTGGCAACACGGTCACGGAAGAGTACCTCCGGATCGTCGGCAGACTTCAGAATGACACCTTCTATTTTTGTGCCGCCGAGATCAATTCCCCATAAACTTTGGTCAGAAACTTTTTGCACTGTATTGTCTACATTTGATTGATCTTCAATGTAGCACAAACAGACATTTTTCCCAAAGGCCTCTTAGTCTACCGGTTGCACGGGATATTATTTCGTTTGGAATACCTGACGACGCGCCAGAGAAATTCGCGAAGCGGAAGACAGCGCACGCCCGGCGAAGTCTTTTTACTCCTGCGCCCAGCCCATCGTACGCTTGACCGCTTTTACCCATCCGGCGTACAACCTGGTGCGGGTAGCTTCATCCATTTGCGGTTTAAAGCACTTTTCAATCTTGCGGTTTTTCTGGATATCCTCCTTCTTCCACAGACCGATGTGGATTGCTGCCAGGTAAGCCGCACCCATCGCAGTCGACTCAATCACTTCGGGCCGGTCTACCTCAGCCCCAAGGATGTCGGCCTGAAACTGCATGAGGATGTTGTTGGCACAGGCGCCGCCGTCCACTTTGAGACTCTTCAGGGTCAATCCTGAGTCTTCCTGCATGGCATTGAGCACATCTTTCGTCTGATAGGCGAGTGATTCAAGTGTGGCCTTTATGATATGTTCTTTTCCGGTATCGCGCGTCAGTCCGAAAATGGCACCCCGGGCATACATGTCCCAATAAGGCGCACCTAATCCCGCGAAAGCGGGAACGACATACACTTCATTCGATCCAAGTGCTTTTCCGGCAAAGTATTCAGAGTCTTTTGACTGGTCAATCATGTGCATGCTGTCGCGCAGCCACTGCACCGCGGCCCCGGCGATGAAGATACTGCCTTCAAGCGCATATTCTACCTTGTTGTCAACGCCCCAGGCGATGGTGGTTACCAATCCATTGTTGGATAACTGGATTTCCTCTCCCGCATTCATCAGCATAAAACAGCCCGTGCCATAGGTATTTTTTGCCATACCCGGACTGAAACAAGCTTGCCCGAAAAGCGCCGCCTGCTGGTCGCCGGCAATACCCGTAATCGGGATGGTCTTTCCTTCCAGGACATAGTCTGCGAAATGCGCGGCGGAAGGTTTGACTTCCGGCAACATCGACGCAGGGATCTGCAAGGCATCGAGCAGTTTCTCATCCCACTTCAGTTCGCGGATGTTATAAAACAAGGTGCGGGAGGCGTTGGTGTAATCAGTGACGTGTACTTTACCACCTGTCATATTGTAAATCAGCCAGCTGTCGACGGTGCCGAAGGCGAGTTGACCCTTATCCGCTTTTTCGCGAGCACCGGGCACGTTATCGAGAATCCACTTCACCTTCGTTCCGGAAAAGTAGGAATCAATGACCAAACCCGTGTTCTTACGGACATACGGTTCAAGGCCGCGGCTCTTGAGGTCTTCACATATGGGAGCCGTGCGTTTGTCCTGCCACACAATGGCGTTGTAGACGGGGTCACCCGTTTCGCGGTCCCACACTACCGCAGTCTCGCGCTGGTTGGTAATGCCAATCGCTGCCACCGACGCGAGGTCGACGGCCTGGTCCTTAATCAATTTGTGGAGCGTTCCGAGCTGACTGCTTAGTATCTCGCGGGGATCGTGTTCCACCCATCCCGGCTGTGGAAATATCTGACGGAATTCCTGCTGAGCAATGCCCCTGATGGTGCCCTGCTCATCGAAAAGCACTGAACGCGAACTCGTAGTACCCTGATCCAGGGCAATAATAAATTTTGAAGCCATAATTTAAATTATACAAACAGAACTTTGAACAACCACGCGCCGATGACGCCACCGACAAGAGGCCCGACAACCGGAACCCAGCTGTACGCCCAGTCCGACGATCCCTTGCCCGGGATAGGCAGGAGAAAGTGTGCCAGACGCGGCGACAAGTCGCGCGCCGGATTAATGGCGAACCCGGTGGTACCGCCCATGCTGACGCCAATCGAGATAATAAGCGCACCGACAAGCAAAGGATTCAGACCCTCATAATACTTGTTTGCGCCAATAAACAATATACCGAGCACCAGCACGATCGTTGCGAGGATCTCGCTGATGAGGTTTGCCATGGGTGAACGAACGGCCGGCCCTGTGGAGAAAATAGCAAGCTTGAGTGCTGCGCCTTCGGTATCACGCCAATGCGGCAGGTAGTGCACCCAGACGAGCGCTGCTCCGACAAACGCGCCCGCGAACTGCGCGGCCATATATCCCAGAACCTGATCCCCCGGAAAATCGCCATTCATAAACAGTGCAAGTGTTACGGCGGGATTAATGTGCGCACCGCTGATGCGACCCACCGCGTATATCGCAAGCGTGACGGCCAGGCCCCAGCCCACGACAATAGTAAACCATCCTGCTTTTTCCGCTTTTGAGTTCTTGAGCAATACGCCGGCGACCACTCCGTTCCCAAGTAAGATCAGGAGCATGGTTCCGAGGAACTCGGCTACATAGGGTGACATAGATTAGGTGAGGTTATGTTCGTTTTCTAATGGTTAAAAAATACCTGGCAAAATAATGAATGTAATTGCCGGCACCAAACCTCAAATCCAATATTTATCCACAACCTTGTAACAGCGAGCGTTTGCCTAGGGATTATCAACGGGCTGCGTATTCTCGGCTATACTTTCGCGCCTCGTGTTAATTTTATTGATGATGTAATTAGCGAGGTTCGTACCTTCGATGAAGCCATGCTCAATAGCTGCGCGGTAATGAATACCGCCATAGAGCCTGCTGATGGCGGCCTCCTCCGATGCATGCTTGAACGACTCGAACTGCCGGGCCGTAAGTCCGAACTCTACTTCGGTAGAATCGAGGAAGGCAAAGTTATCGCCGAACAGATCGGTCAAGACCACCGCCGATGCGGAAGATACCACACTGTGACCACTTGTATATTCGGGGAACGGCGGCGTTTGCAACACAGGGGTCCAGTCAGGATCGATATACTGGTTGATGTACGTTTCGGGCCTGATCAGCTTTGATCTGTATTTTTCGTCCCAGCAACTGATAAAGGCATCCATGAGGCCGACTGACACCATCGTGTATGCTTCCATCGTTCTCATGTAGTCGGCGTTGACCTTCTTGCAAGCCACGTGGGTGATGTTCATCCAATGCCCTCCCGGCGAAATCTTTTTCGTAGCAAACATCACGTGCCCCTTCACATTCATAACAAAAGGATTGCAGTCCCAAAATGAAGCGATTTCGAGCTGTTCTTGTGTGAGGTTCTTACCTACATCATACACTTCATATGCTTCCTTATAAAACTCACTGCCTTCCTCTATTGAAAACGCGGGCGGACCTACCGGTTTAAATTGGTTGCACGAATCAATCGCGAACGTACGGATTTTCGCCCAGTGCGGTTCGATCGCATCCATATACGCCGGCGGCGTGGGTTTCCAGGTGGAAGGATCATTTTCAATGGTGTACTTCGGAAATGACCGCGACTGTTTGTAGTTGTCACCCGCAGACCACTGCATGATGTGTTTGGCCACAGTCTGGCCATACGCCACGGAACGTTCGAAGACATCATCTGGCACACCTATGTCGTGAAATTCCTGCATGATTTCCGTGTGAAACGCTTCAACCTTGTCCTCCGAAAAAATGAGGTTCTTACCGACGGCCAGCATTGCTTCCACTGATGCCAGCGGAAAGCAATACTCCTCTCCTTCGTTTGGCTTGGGCACCGGAGTGAGACCTTTAAGCTGCCCCGCGAGACTTAGGTATTCAGGATTGCCCGGAACGGCCGCTTCATATCCCGCTACGCACATATACACATAAATACGGCTGGAAACCGGGGGTGAGAAAATGTCATGCACAATTACGTCAGTGACCTGCTTCACTGAGCGATGGATAAAGTCGGCATCAGCGACCTTCGGTTTGTAATCCTCATTGGGTACGGAGACGGAACAGGCAGTCACCATTAAGCAAACCAACAATAACGTGTAAAGTTTCGAAGCCATCCTGTTCAGGTTAATGATTTAGATTGTAAAAATTAAAAAAGCTATTCTAATAATGCAAGTATCAAAGCGTAAATTACCGAGAGGAAATCGTATCCTAATCGGCAATCGGCAAATACACATCAGCGCGCCATTCTGATTCATTCAATCCCAAATTGGGGTTGTGGTGAAAATATTCAATCGGAAATCCAGCAATTTCATAACCCTGTCGATGCGCGTAATCTATCAATGCGTACCACGCCCTGTCAGACGTGATGTAGTTCCCATGATACACTGCCTTCAGCGTGTGTTCCCGGCCAAAGTACTGATAGCTAACCGCCCGGGTGTCCGGAAGCGAATCTGGCAATACCACGGGAAAACAAAAATCAAATTTCAGCTGACCTGTACTGTGATTCCATTCACGTACTTTTACCAAAGGTGGCCCGTCGGGCTTAAGTTTGTATTGATCAACGAATGAAGTCAGCACGGCGAAGTCTTTCATCATTCCCCTGGCCTTGTCAATTTGTGGCGTTGTCAGCGAACGGCAGACACAAAAGGAGGAATCCAGGGCTGCTTCCCCCGATATGGCTACACGCGTAATCGAAAGATGCGTTTTCAGCACATCATAAAACTGACGTCCCACTTCGCCGGCATCCTGTTCGATACGCTGTTCCGTGAACGGGACAAGTAATTTGTTCCGAAAGCGACGACCGGGTTGTGAAATTTCCGCTTTTATGTTCGTCGATGAATCGTCATCCATGCTGAAACGCCAGCGATACACGTACTTTTGATCGTTCCATACAATGTTTTGTGTCAATGTGGAGAACGAGTCCACGTCCACCACAGCAGCATCGGGAAGGCTCCTGTTCCAGAGTCTGATGGTTTCGATCACATCACCTGGAACAG
>CAYMWA010000134.1:0-9699 GCA_964393795.1 uncultured Roseivirgaceae bacterium | reverse complement strand
GGATTTTGAAACGAGTGCGGAGAATGGAAATGTTACGTCGCTGGAGTTCGTATGGCATTTCGCTGAACTATTGAATCAGGTATGAAGCCGTCTATCCAACTCGGCCTAAAAGAAAACTGGAAACAGTTTTCATTGCTGGTGCTGATCAATGCTTTTGTGGGCGGAATGGTCGGCCTTGAGAGAACTATAGTTCCGCAAATTGCCGAGGCTGACTTCGGGCTTGCAGCCAGAACCGCGATTCTTTCTTTTATCGTCGTATTCGGCGTCACTAAGGCGATCACCAATTATTATACCGGCGTACTGGCTAACCGGTTCGGAAGGAAGAATCTTTTGGTATTTGGATGGATACTTGCGCTTCCCGTTCCATTGCTGCTCATTTACGCTCGTGACTGGAATTGGATTATAGCGGCGAACATTTTCCTTGGCGTTAGCCAAGGACTTACATGGTCAAGTACCGTTGTTATGAAGATCGATCTGGTTGGAGAAAAAGACAGGGGATTTGCGATGGGACTGAACGAATTCGCGGGATACGTGGCTCTTGCAGCAGTCGCTTTTCTCACCGGGTGGATCGCTAGTAACTATGGGCTGCGGCCCTATCCATTCTATATTGGAATTGTCATGGGAGTTATCGGCTTGTTTTTGAGTGGGTTGTTCGTCAGGGATACGCACCACCATGTGAAACTGGAAGCTACGACCAGCGCAATTCCATTGCTTAAGAATGTGTTTTGGGAAACCACCTGGCGACACAGAAATCTGGGCACAATTACGCAGGCAGGTTTGATCAATAACCTCAACGATGGTATGGTGTGGGGCCTGTTTCCACTCTTGCTTGTATCGAAAGGTTTTGATCTTCATGAAACAGGCATCATCGTTGCGATTTACCCGGCGATCTGGGGATTCGGACAACTCTACACCGGAAAGCTGGCTGACAAATACTGTAAGAAAACGTTACTGTTTGTTGGGATGTTGATGCAGGGAATAGCGCTGCTCGGCATGATCTGGGCGAATTCATTTTTCTCTTTCATTGCGCTATCGACTTTGCTTGGTATTGGTACTGCGGTTGTTTATCCGACATTTCTTGCAGCGATTTCTGACTATACCCATCCTGGTCAGCGACCCAAAAGCATTGGCATCTTTCGACTATGGCGCGACCTTGGCTATGCAATTGGCGCGGTTCTCACAGGGTTAATTGCAGATCGATTCGGCCTCTTAGCTCCCATAATTGCTATTGGCCTGCTAACGGTTGTCTCATCTTTAGTGATCAAGCTCAGGATGAACTGCAGCAACAAGCTGATCAACACGACCAGGATTAATGTTCAGGTTTCTCACTGACCTGGTTAATGTGATGTAACAGGACCAGCTTACGAGGGCTGTTCAAATTGAACTGGCGCGCCCTCGAACATAACTGGACGTCATTGCAGGAACCACACTGATTGTTACTGGTATGGCTTCCTTTTTGTTTATTGATTGAGATAATTATATGGAAGAACAACTCAAGCATAATACATCGAATGATTCAGTCACCGCAATCAGCATCGAACAGTTAGCTGAGAAGGCGAATCACCCGCAAAATGGGAATAGCGAAGAAAGTAAAAGCTCGATTCGGAATGAATGGCTGATGGCAGGTATCAGCTTTGCTCTATTTGCAATGGGCCTCGTTTTTGATTTCTTCGTCAAATCGGGCTGGTTTTCCAATACAATCCGACTGGTCTGGTATGCCGTTGCCTATATACCTGTTGGCCTTCCAGTGGTATTGAAGGGAGTCAAACTTGCTGTCAGAGGTGAAGTCTTTACGGAGTTTTTCTTGATGGGTATTGCCACCATAGGCGCATTCTACATCGGTGAATATCCTGAAGGCGTTGCAGTCATGCTGTTCTATGCCGTGGGTGAGTTGTTCCAGGGCGCCGCGGTGAATCGGTCTAAACGCAGCATCAAGGCATTGCTCGACGTTCGACCTGATACGGCATCCGTTTTAAGGAACGGAAACTATCTTACAGTTGATCCGACCGAAGTTATCGTAAACGAAACAATCCAAATCAAGGTTGGAGAAAGGGTTCCTCTCGACGGCGAGATGTTGAGCGAAGGCAGTTCTTTTAACACGGCTGCGTTGACCGGTGAGAGCAAGCCATCGACGATTGACAGGGGTGAAACGGTTCTTGCCGGCATGATCAACGAGGATAAGGTGGTTGAACTAAGAGTGACAAGACTTTTCAATGAGAGCTCCCTTGCGAGAATTCTGACACTGGTGCAGAACGCGCAAGGAAGAAAAGCGAAAACAGAGTTATTGATCAGGCGATTTGCTAAGGTGTATACACCGATAGTCGTGTTCCTCGCTATCGGCCTCACATTGATTCCGTACTTTTTCGTTGAGGATTATGTATTTAATGAATGGCTTTATCGTGCCTTGATTTTTCTTGTGATCTCATGTCCATGTGCCTTGGTTGTAGCGATCCCGCTCGGGTATTTTGGTGGCATCGGTGCCGGATCGCGAAATGGGATTCTTTTCAAAGGGTCGAGCTACCTTGACCGGATGACGCGCGTTGACACTGTGGTGATGGATAAGACCGGAACACTAACCAAGGGAGTATTCAGCGTCCAAAAAGTAGTCAGTACCGGCCTGGACGAGAACGTATGGATTCCACTGGCTGCTGCGGTTGAGTCGCAATCAACGCACCCGATAGCCAAGGCAGTGGTGGAATACGCTGCAAGCGATCAGCAATTGACTGTTCAAGGCGTTGAGGAAATCAAGGGGTATGGCCTGAAAGGAGTTGTGAATGGCAAAGAAGTGCTTACAGGAAACGCAAAGCTAATGCGAAAGTTCGACGTCGCTCTTCCTGATGACCTGGAGCACGTTGTTGAAACTATCGTGTTCGTTGCAGTGGATGGAAAGCTGGCAGGATATGTCATGATTTCGGATGAGATCAAGGAAGATGCAAAAAACGCTATACAACATATGCATTTACGCGACATCAAAACGGTGATGCTTAGTGGAGACAAACAAGCGGTTGTTGACAGTGTTGCCAGGGCGTTGAATATCGATCAGGCATTTGGCGATCTGCTGCCAGAAGACAAGGTTGAAAAAGTCGAGGAGATCAAAGGCGGGAAGGAAGGTGTGTTGGCTTTTGTTGGAGACGGAATCAACGATGCTCCAGTGCTTGCCATCAGCGATGTAGGAATTGCGATGGGAGGATTAGGCAGCGACGCTGCGATTGAGACCGCTGATGTTGTGATTCAAACTGACCAGCCGTCGAAGATTCTTACAGCGATTCATATCGGAAAGGCTACAAATGCAATCGTTTGGCAAAACATCGCCTTAGCATTCGGCGTGAAGACCATTGTGCTCGCACTGGGGGCTTGGGGAATTGCTTCTATGTGGGAGGCGGTCTTTGCGGACGTAGGGGTAGCGTTGCTGGCGATTTTGAATGCGGTAAGAATTCAAAGAATGAAGTTTTAGGATTTTAAGAATTTTAAAAGGTACGTATTTAACTTTGAATCGGATTTTTTAGAGAGGGTCTTTTTTTTTCTGGTCCATAACCCCGACAAACCACCTACGGTTTCAACGTTCGCAGATAGTGAACGATCAACCACCGATCCTCATCGCTGGCAATTTTTTTCTTGAAGTTAGGCATGTCATCACGCCCTTCGGTTGTTTTGTAGAAAAGTGACCCATCGCTCTGTGCCTGAAATTCCGGTGAGGTGAAATCCCCCGGAGAAGTCGTCAGTTCCGCTGCCTTGGGACCATCACCTTCTCCCGTCTTGCCATGACACGACCGGCAATGTTTAGCATAAAGGCTTTTCCCCATGTTGATATTGTCCGGAGTTGCCTGTGTTGGATTTTTCATTTTCGCAGCGGCAGCCGGAACATTCCACGGTTTATCCTGAAAGCTTGAGAAAGAAACCAGGACAATAGATAAAAACGAACCAATAATCAATGAAGCTGTAATCGTGAAGGTTTTCATAAGAATAATAGTTTATATGTTCAGTTATGTGTTTTTCGTTAACGGTAAAGGTATTTCAAGATGGGGGATCACGTTGCTTTGCGGGACAGTCGTTTGATTCTAAAAACGAGTACGATTAAGTAAACAATGACGCCCCAGACACCTGCGATCATCGCATTGGGAAAGATCAGTAACCACAATGGTGTCTTGTCGCGTGTTCCCCATAGTGTCCTCTTTATAAACGGATCAGCAGCGACCCGGGGAAGACCCCAGGAGGTTCTGATTGTGGCGTAAACGTTTCCTATGTCATCGTTATCTTCCACCGCGGATTCCAGTGTCAGCAAGCCATTCTCATCGCCTGGAATTTCCGTATCAAATGTCATTTTAACTTCGCCGTTTTCGTCAGTTAGGCCCGGTTCTCCACCGACGGATATTTTACCGAACCGCCTCTGGATGAATACGGCGACTTCAGCTCCTTCCACCGGCTCCCAGTTGCCATCTGTCTTCACTTCCAGGGTAACGCTGATGGATTTGTCCGAATCATTTGTCCTCAAAGTCATCCGCGACGGTTTGATCACAAGGTGTTCTGTAACTTCTTCCAGTGAGTCGGTTTCGGAGATTTCAGCATAGAATGAATATTCATTAAGCCGATGCATGGTCGCGCCTGCTTCGGGGCCGAGAAGGATCTTGCCTTCCCCTTTTACATTGCTGACGACGTCCCCGATTTTTTCAGTGCCATCGGGCAATTTCATGAACACGTGTATGACTGCGCCTTGGATGGGCTCGAACCGCTTTCCGATCCGGTGCCTCACTTTGACACTCAGATACCGGACAGCGCTGTCCAGCTGGTAATAAGCCACATCAAGCCGCGGTGAAATTTTATCTTGCCCTTTTCCTGAGATAGGAACGATTAACGCACCTGACAGAAGAAGGAACAGGGTTCTGTAAAACGAAGATCTGAATATTGTTTTCATTTGAGCGCCTGTTGTGGTGTTGGTGTAATCGCTTGCCTGGTTTTATCCGATTCATCGTATTCATGTTCGCGGCTGACAGGCGCTTTCTTCGATATTTCTTTTATTGTTTCTTCAATGGGAATGATCGGAAAGATCCTGGCGAAGAAGGTGACCAGCAAGAGCGCGCCCGATAACGAGCCGGCCGTAATCGCCCATTCCTCCCACGTCGGAAAATAATGCCGATAGCTGTCAGGAACATTTGACATAGGAAGAAAGGGATGCAACAGTGTGGGGATGACGATCAAGAATCTTTTGAACCACGCGCCGACAACGATCAGAATTCCGATTAAGAACATCGGGAATGGTTTTCTGCCGGCCGGGAAGAGCATGACGATAATCGGAACAATCATTCCCTTGATAATGACAATCCAGAAGAGTGGCGCAAACTCACCTGTAAACAATGCGCGCAGGTGCTGTTCTTCCGGTTTCTTCATCTTAAAGGCTGGCACCATGTACTCGTTTATATTAAAATAGAGATATAAAAGCGCCAGCATCACGACAAGCTTTCCCATATTGTTGAAATGGATCTCGGTAATAGAATCCTCAAGCGAATAAAACTTCCGAAAGACATACATCGCCACGACTACCGCTGCCGCGCCCACCAGAAAGGCACCCGATACAAAGTACGCACCGAAGTTGGTGCTGTCCCAGCCCGCGCGGTATGTAAGCGCAAACAACCACGAGGTGACGGTGTGGATGGCCAGCGCTACGGGAATGATGGTGATGACGAGAATTTTTATAGACCGCTCCTGGAGCTTCCATTGTTCAGGCGTCCCCTTCCAGAATGAGCCGAGTATTTTTGCGATCCTGAACACCCATGCTTCCACTTTTTCCTTGTGTCTGATAATGATTGCCAGATCTGGAAGGAGGGCGATGTACAATAACAGCATCCCCAGTGCCAGGTAAGTTGTAATGACGATCACATCCCAGAGGATTGGAGACTGAATGCGACCATAGATAAGGACGTTAATAAACCGATCGGGCCGCCCCATGTCGACAATAATAATCAGGGCCGCAAATATGATCGCTGACACAGCAATCATTTCGGCGATCCTGGTCAAAGGCGTGCTCCATCGTACCTGCGTGAGTTGAAGTATGGCACTAATGAGGGACCCTACAAGGCTTATCGCAACAAAAAAAACAAAATTGGAAATGTAAATGCCCCATGACATATAATCGCGCAGGCCCGTCACGGACAATCCATATTTCAGTTGGCGGTAGTAGGCAATGGCACCCACTACGCATATGGCCACAAGAACAGTCACCCAGATTTTTCCAGGTTTTCCGAACTTTTGCGGCAATAGCGCTTCGGTGATTTTTTTCCGTATCATGATTTGTTCGTTTAACGTGCGCGCCTTGTCACCGCTCCGACGTGTCCTTCGTCGTCGGCATTGTTTCACTTTCGTCAAGTCCTTCTTCAAAACGGAACATTCGGTTCACCGGTGGCAGATAATATACGCTTGGTTTGGTGCCGAGATCTTCCATCAATCGGAAGCCGGCCCGGTCGCGGATCAGTTCGTGGAATTGAAACGTCTCCACGCCATTCGTCACTGAATCCTCATTGATATCGCCAAAAAAGAAGACTCCATTGGGGCACGCGGAGACGCAATGCGGCAGTTCACCTTTCCTAACCATGTCGGGGCAAAAATCACATTTACTTACCGTCCCGATTTTTGGAGGGCAACTTGTTTCGGCTGAATAGGGTGAATTTTCAACGGCTGCGGGCAGAATGGGTTTCTCCCAGTTAAATACCCGGGTCGAGTAGGGGCATGCCGCCATGCAAAACCGGCAGCCGATACAACGGTCGCTATCGATCAGGACGATACCATCGCTCCTTTTAAAGGTTGCGTCAACGGGACATACTTTCACACACGGCGGTTCGTCACAGTGCATGCATGTTGTCGGTTGCCAGTATGGAGCGGTATGCTCCGCGTCTTTCATGGCGTGAACTTTGATCCAGTTCTGGCCCTCTGCCACGAAATGCATTTTGTTACAGGCAGACTGGCACTTTTTCAGGTTTTTGCAGCGTGAAAGATCAATGACCATTACAAACTTTCTCCCCTCAATACCCTCCCGGCCGTTAAGGCTTGGCGGAACAGAAATTTCCGGTACTGGTTTCAGGTATCCTTTGTCTATTTCAACGACATAACCCTCCACAGATAGAAGTTGCACCTTCTCCCCGGTTTCCTGGACGACTTCTTCTGACACTGCAAATGGGTTTTCGTTTCCCGAAAACAGTCCATTTAAGAAGGAGCGCCTTGAAGGTTTGAGCGGCGCTGACGATACGTTGTTGTCTTTCATAGTAAAGCGTTCAAAGTTTTTGATGTTTCCATATCCAGGAAACGAGCCTGTCTTTGGTAATGATTGCCTTTGCTATCGGCAGCTTATCAATGGGCACCTGCACAAGTTTCCCGTCCTGCGTGAGAAACTTTGCGGTTTCAGGTGTAGGTTTCTTGGAACCTGTCCGTCGCATCAGCATCATACCTCCAACGATAGCGGACAGCGCAACGAGGAAAAACCTTCTGGGCCGGGATACAAAATTTTCGCTTAAAAGCTCCATAACCGTGTGATATTAAAACCTATTAAAAATCCATCCGCCCATCCATCTGTATCACCGTCCCAGGGCGCATTTTGATTAAACATATTATTCCGCTGTGGGACGATGCTTGAAAAGTTTGTCACAAACACCTGGAAAGCGTGCGCGCTGGTTGCTACTTCAATTCCGAGACTGAAATTCGGCTGGGGATTATTCGAGATGTGGTCTGGAAAGATCGGCTCAAGGCCATTCAGTGGCTGGTCCAGGTTGGCGATCACGGCAGATTGCGCTGAAATTTTATAGCGTGCTGCAAAGGCGACGGCATAATGGTCATTGTACATGTACGGTTCCACTACGTTATAATGCGAAACACTTGGGGCTATCTGAACGGACAAGGCGGAATTGAATCGGCGGGCAATGATTATCTGATGGAAGAATGAGTATCTGTCTGACTCATTCCTGTTTGGCAGATCCTCTCGTGGCTGCTGGGTTTCCATCGCCACGTTTCCAAAGTATGTTACACTCACCGGCATTCTGTTGTTACGGGTTTGCTGGACGATGCCATACTTGATATTGACGTCTTGTATCCGCCTTCCCCGCGTACTGCCAATCCCGATGGCGAGCGGTCCCCGAAGGCCACCAAAGCCAAATTTTTCGAATAACGTGTAACTGAGTCCAAGGCGGATATTGCTGCCCGCGTCAGCATATAAACCCCAAAGGTCTTTCACTCCATTTTCCACAGTGCCAAAGCGGTGCTGGATCATGAATTCAAGTGTGCCTTTTGCGGGAACCACGACCGTCTGGTTTTCAATGATCCAGGAACTTTCGAAAGGAGCGCGTTGCGGCTTAAGTCCCTCTTCCTGTTCCTCGGCATCAGGTTCCTGTGCGAAGGCGGGTATCAGCGTCACCAGGACCAAAAGACTGGAAATACATCGGGTAGCTATTTTACTTTTCATATGATCGGTTCGTTAGTTATTGAGGGCGCCTTCATTAAGCCAGGCCAGGATGATTTTTAGTTCGCGACTGCTCAAAGAACCGGAGGGAGGCATATTGCCTTCCGCCAGCACGGCATATATATGACTTTCCGCCGGTACCGTTGTGTTGACAAAACCACCCTGCATCAGCGAGGTGTATGCGTTTTCCTGCACCAGACTTGGAGGATGTGATGCAGTGGCATCATGGCAGCCTGACATATTGCAGCTTTTGTTGAAAATCGCCATGACGTCCCGGTTAAAGCTGACGTTCTGAGGCAATACGTCACCGCTTCCCATTACTTCGTCGTAATAACAGCCGACGACCGTCAACGAAGTGAGCCCGACGCAGAAGAATATGATTATGATTCGTTTCATTTGATTAGTGTTATGATCAATCTTTTTTCCTCATCAGCGCGTTCATTTTCACAACCACCTTATCGCTGATGTTGGTCGATTCAATGCCGAAATCAGAAAGGGCGTTGAATTCGAACTGTGCGCCAAATCCGGCAACGGTGTATCCTGCGTCAAAATGGGTTTGGGGTACATAGCTTAGCCTGATGGTTACGGGAAGTGTCACACCATGAAAAGTAAAATCGGCGGTAACCAGAAAGTCAGTGTCCGATGGATTGTACTTGGCGCTTGTGCTTTTAATAGTGGCAATATTTTCAGGCTCGGCGGTCTTGGCGGAAGCCGTTCCATAAGTGCCCAACAGACATCCGCTATCACGACCTGGTTCACCCGTATTGACAGAGTTCAGACGCACGTAGGCCTCCAGGCTGATGTTGGCCGGATTTTGCTCATCAAAGGATAAGTTTTTTAACACAAAATAGTTGAACTTTCCATTGAGCAATGAACCGACGCCCTGATACGCAGTTTCCCAGTTAACGTTTGAATGTGTCTTGTCAAAATACCATTGTCCTGCGGGTACTGCGTTGGTGTTGAAGTCGCTGCTGGCACCGTTTTCAATCAGCGGAGTGCAGTCCGTACAACTCAGTGTTTCCGTACCATGTGTAGGTGCTGGGGGCGGGGCAAGTTTGATTTCTTCATCGGCATGCTGGCACTGAAGAAAGATGAGGAGGCCCGTGGCTATGCCCATAAAGGCAAGCGTTTTATGCTGTTTCATAAATAGGATGTTTGTTTCAATAAAAGTATATCGCTGTAACTTACACTGTTATGACAGTGCTCATCCGTCGCTTGGATTTTTATCATCCCAAAGTCAGACGTTTGAAAAAAATGGC
>CAYMWA010000133.1:2221-9761 GCA_964393795.1 uncultured Roseivirgaceae bacterium | reverse complement strand
GAAGTGGATCGGATTGGTGGAGACGATGGTGGTCAGCACGTCGGCCGAGGACTTGCCGCCGGAGATGACGTTGCCGGGGTCCACCCGCCGATAGGAGGCGACGCCGGAGACCGGCGCGGTCACCCGCGTGAACTCCACGTCCAGCCGGCGCGCGCGCACGGCCGCTTCGGCCACCTTGGCGGCGGCCACTTTGGCTTCGTACTCCTCGCGCGAGATCGCCTGGGCGGCGAGCAGGGTCTTGGCGCGTTCGGCCTCGCCGCGGGCCTGCTCGGCCTGCGCCTCGGCGGCGGCCAGCTGGGCCTGAGCGGGTCGGGGGTCCAGCGTGAACAAGAGCTGGCCCTTCTTGACGTACTGGCCGTCGCGGAAGTGCACCGCCTGCAGGTAGCCGCCGGTGCGGGCGCGCACCTCCACCCGCTTCGGCGCC
The DNA here is from genome assembly GCA_964393795.1 of uncultured Roseivirgaceae bacterium. GTDB lineage: Bacteria > Bacteroidota > Bacteroidia > Cytophagales > Cyclobacteriaceae > Chryseosolibacter. Next base: position 9,337 of record CAYMWA010000133.1, on the reverse strand, counting down.
TCGAAGCGGCCGGTAAAGTCGTCCCAGTCGATCACCCGTTCGCGCAGCGGCGCCGCTACGGAAACCATCGGCGTCGGCTGGCCTTGCTGTGGCGCTTGGGACGGATCGACAGACCTTGATCAATTATGAGCAGCGGGATGAGTATTTCGACACTATCTTACGCGCGAAGCAGGCCATACAGGCTTTTACCGAGGAGTCATTGCATACCAACCGCAACACTTCTGGCATCATTTTCAGCCTGATCAACAACTATGGCTGGAAACAAAAACAAGAAGTGGAGCACACCGGAGATATGCAGATCACGCTAACCGGAGACGTGGCCGAGTGGTCCAAATGACTGTATATTTATGCATTCGCCTAAATGATGGTAAAACCCGTAAACCCTTGATACTATGCGGTTTTCGGGGTAATGCATAAATCATGCATAATCGCATAAATTTGTGCCATCTCATCATAAACGCTCAAACCCATATGTACCAAGGGATACAAGCGATTTATCGAATGAACGTTTGAGTCCCACAATAACCATTATGTAAACAAATAATGCATACAAAATGTATAAAGCAAAAGCCCTCTATGGATGATTTCATGTGTAGTCGGGCTTTTTGTTGTGGTTGAGTGTGGGCGTGCGTTAATCCATATGGATGGGATAGGTTGGGTGCTGATCCGTGCGGTTTTTTTGTCCTGGATATGCGCGCGGATATAGTGAGACCCCCGGGCATGGGGGGGAGGGGGTTATCTATTAGTCCCCCATCGACAATTTCCCATCCCGGGGTTTTCCGAAATCCAAAAGCAGAAACGAAATCCCAAAGTGCAAAAACCGGAAGTCGCCAAAAATTTTTCGCGTTTCAGGAAAATCGGAAAATGCAAGAGGTCGCCGATTCGGAAATGTGGATTAAAGCCGTGCAAGGCAAGGGATAAGGCGACTTTTTCGATGTAGTAATTTTACCACAAATGGAGTGTGTTCCATGGTGGGGAGCAACCCTATAAACATAGAGTAAGAACTAGCCGTTTGACAAAAGTCGAATTTTCCTAGACACCGCAAGGGTTTGAGGGGGATTCGGCGTCAGGTAAAATTACCCGATTTTTCAGGTAAAATTACCCGAATCTTTAGTGGAGTGAAGCGTTCGGAGGTGAAAAGCTTGAGCAAGGTGCTTGTGGATATCGACAAAGGTCAGATCGTGGATTACCGGAAGAGCGAACGATTCACAAAGAAGATGCGGGAGGTGTGGCGCTACGTGTACAAGCAGGAGTTGTTTACGGCGGCAGAAGAACGGATATTGAATCGACTGGCAGATTTCTTGCAGCTAGGCACGAACGCCATTGTGTCGACAGGCGGGGAATATTTGAGTATAGAGGGCATGGCGAAACAGGTGGGCATGGATGCGTCAAACATGCGAAAGACCATGAAGGGATTAGTCAAGAAGAATGCCGTTGGAATTTGGAAGTCGGGAGATGTGATGACGTATTATGTGAACCCGTTTCTGTTTCAATGCGGAGACGTGGACGAGTTCTATTTTCAGTTGTTTGATCAGGAGTACCACAAGCGAAAGAAGCAGGAACATATCCAGAAATTCAGGGCAGGAAAGAAATACACGTCATTGGTGGTGTAGGCATGGCAATCAATATCTTTCATGCGAAGGACGGGCTGTTTTACGTCGTTGACGACAAGACAATGATGATTTACAGCAAACATGAAGACGAGGAAGCGGCGCACGAATCGGCTAACTGTTTGTGTAAAAAGGGAGGTGATCCCCCTGGCGGCAGTTGAGCTGAACATCAAACCTTATCCCAAACAAGTGCAGTTCTTCAAGTCGCACAAGCGATATGTGGCGTATGGCGGTGCGCGTGGTGGAGGAAAAAGCTGGGCGGCCCGAACCAAAGCGGTGTTGCTGGCGATTGAACCGCAATACAAAGGGATTCAAATTCTCCTGTTACGCCGTAGTTTGAAAGAATTGCGAGAAAACCACGTTCTTCCTCTGCTCAAGTTGTTGAATGGCGTGGCGAAATACCGGGATCAAGACAAGGAATTTATCTTTGCGCATGGCCCGCAGATCGCTTCACGGATTGTCTTGGGTTACTGTGAAACCGAACGCGATATTCTGCAATATCAAGGACAAGCCTATGATGTCATCTTTCTGGAAGAAGCGACACAGTTCACCGAGTTTCAATTCCAGACGCTCACAGAGTCCAATCGGTCTAGTGGGATGATGGAGACGCGTTTTCAGCCGCGCATGTATTTCACTTGTAACCCGGGTGGCGTAGGGCACGCTTGGATGAAACGGTTGTTCATTGACCGGAATTACCGAAACAAGGAGAAACCCGAGAATTACGATTTCATCCCGTCCAGTGTGTATGAGAACGAATATTTGATGTCCAATAACCCGGAATACGTGGAGAACTTGGAAAACTTGCCGGAAATGCGGCGTAGAGCCATGTTACATGGTGATTGGGACGTGTTCGAAGGACAGTATTTCACGGAATTTAACCGCGATCTTCACGTGATCGAGGTTCCGCAAATGCCGCTCCACTGGAAACGATACCGAGTGCTGGATTACGGATTGGACATGTTGGCTTGTTACTGGATTGCGGTTGATACGTGGGGGCAATCCATTGCCTACAAAGAAGCGTATGAGAGTGATTTAATTATCAGCAGTGCCGCTAAGCGGATCAAGGAGATGACGAACGAACCCATCACCTTGACCTATGCCCCGCCGGACCTTTGGAACCGTAGGCAGGACACCGGGAAGAGCGCAGCTGATGTGTTCCGGGAAAACGGCGTGGTACTGACAAAGGCAAACAATGATCGCGTGCAGGGTTGGTACAACGTCAAGGAAATGCTGAAACCGTACGAGGAAAAAGACGAGCAGACCGGGGAAACGGTCACGAAGACCCGACTTAAGATCACGAAGAACTGCAAGAACCTGATTCGCTGTCTGCCTTTGCTCCAACATGACGAGAAGAACCCGAATGACGTGGCGAACGAGCCACATGAACTGACACACGCGCCGGACGCGCTTCGGTATTACTGCTCCATGCGGTTTCGTTCCAGTGTAGCACCGACACCTGCCAAGGTGTACAACTTCAAGTCGGAACGTCCGGTCAAGAACAATTACTTGGGTGGCGAAATTGATACATCCTATATTGATTTTGGGAGTTGAACTCATGTTTATATCCATCGTCAGCGTAATCTTCGGATTAGGCTTATTCATCGTTCCCTTGTGGGCGTATCGGCGCGGTTTACAAGACGGCCTGGCTTTGAGCAAGGGAAGGCCCATTGAGCCGCTTAAATTGCCTACTATTCAGAATCCAGAAAAGCCGATCCCGGACGCCGTAAGCGAGGGAATTGCCAATATCTTCGCGTATGACGGAACGCCGCAAGACGAAAGGGAGTGAGTGCATGAAAGAAGAATACACGCAGGAGTGGCAACAATACCTGGACGGCATCGACTATAAACAGCGGATCAACCTGTACGAGACCGTCAATAAGAACGAACGGTTCTACATTGGCGACCAATGGCAGGGCGTGAAGTCGAACGGGTTGCCGACACCGGTGTTTAACATTTTCAAGCGCTCGATCAATTACTTCATCGCGTCCATCATGAGCCAGAACACGGCGGTTCAGTACACACCGGAGATTGTTGGGGATGAACCGGAAACCGAGGAGGAACAGTCGATCCAAGATGCGGCCCGGCTTGCGACCAGTTACTCCAAAGTGCTGCAGGAAAAAGGGAAGATGAATCAAAAGCGGCGGCAGCTGCTCTTGGATGCCGCCATTTCGGGGGATATGATCGCGTATAAGTATTGGGACCCGAACATTGATACCGGCTTGCCGAATAAAGGCGATATTTGTACCGAGATTTTGGATAACGTGGATGTCTTTTTCGGCAATCCGAACAACCGTGAGGTACAAGGGCAGCCGTATATCATCATCGCGTTCCGGGAGATGGTGCAGGACTTGCGAAAGGAAGCCGAGCGTTACGGCATACCTCAAGCGCAAATTGAACGGATTTCATCGGACACCGATACCGATTACCGTTCCGGAGATCGCGCCAAGATTGAACTGGATAATCAGAGCGATCAATCCGGGAAATGCACGTCTTTGCTGAAACTGTGGAAGCAGGACGGAAAGGTGTATGCGCGAAAATCAACCCGATATACGGAGATTCGTCCGAAATGGGACACCAAGCTTTCCTTGTACCCGGTCGCCTTCGGGAATTGGGACGTGCGCAAGAATTCCTTTCATGGTCAAGCCGTGGGCACAGGGCTCATTCCGAACCAAATTTTCATCAACAAAATGTTCGCCATGGCCATGATGAGCCAGATGCATACGGCGTTTCCGAAAGCCATTTATGACAAAACGTTGATTAGCGCATGGAATAACGGCGTGGGCCAGGCTATCGGGATTGAGGGTGCTTCGAATGGAGTCGGGCAAGCGGCGATGTATCTGCAACCGGGCAACATGAGCAATCAGGCGTTCAAGCTGATTGATTCGGTCATCCAGTACACCAAAGACTTTCTCGGGGCCACTGACGCCGCACTGGGGCAAGTGAAGCCGGAGAACACGTCCGCCATTATCGCCATTCAACAGGCTTCCGCCATCCCATTGGAATCCATCAAGCAAAACCTGTACCAGATGGAAGAAGACCTGGCCGCCATTGACCTGGATTTCATGGAAAATTACTATGGCAAGCGGAAAGTCGAAGTCCGAGAAATGGGCAAACGGGTGATCCGGGAGTTTGATTTCAGCGCACTGAAGAAAATGAAATTCCGGATCAAGATCGATGTAGGTCCATCGGCGTATTGGTCACAAATCGCGGCGATGCAGACATTGGATGCCTTGTTGCAGAATGACCGAATCACGTTCAAGCAGTATTTGGAACGTATTCCATCCGGAACAGTTCCTCAGTCGGAGGAATTGATCGAAGAATTGGACCAAGCAGACCTTCGTCAACAGTTCATTTGGGAGCAGATGGCGCGATATCTGGAGTCATTGCCGCCTGAAATGCAAACGGCCATCGGCGAATTGGAACCCGAGGAGCAAGAAGCCCGACTCATGGAAATGATGATGAACCCCGAAGTTGCGCAAGAACAGGTCAATGAACAGCAGGCTATTGCGGAAAACGAAGCAAGGCAGGAAGCAGAGAAACAGGAGAGGGATTTTCAGCAGAAGACAGCCTTGAAGGCGATGGAGATTGAAGGGAAGCTCGCTTTAGAGCGGGTGAAAAACAGAAAAGAATAAAAAGGAGACGGTGAAATGAACGCCAAACTATGGCCTGTCGGGGTAGAACCAAGGTTTTTTCACGATGAAAACCGAATGTTGGCCCTTCGTGATGCGATTCACCGATACAATGCACGATGCCTACCCATCCCGCCTGAATGGATTGAGGAGTACAACGAATTGCTGGAAAAACAAAATAAATTTTAGGGCTATCGCAGAGCAGTGGTAGCCCTTTGTTATACCCAAAATTCGGCGTTGATCTTGGAGTTGCGCCGCCCAAGGAGGAAAACCCATTGAGAAAACCATTCGCATTGCCCATGAACCTGCAAACTTTTGCAGAGGAAGACGTTGCTGATGAAACGGTCGAGGAAGACCGCGTTGAAGGTGAGGAAGTCGCAACCTCACAGGCCGACGATTCGGAAACGGGACAGGAAGACGGACAGGAGCAACCGAACGGCGAGGATACCGATGACGTCACGAAGCAAGAATCCTTTGCCAAACGCCTGAAAGAGTCCACAGATAAAGCCATTGCGGCAGAACGCGTCAAATGGCAGAAAGAAGCCGAAGCGGAGAAACAGGCCGCCCGGGATGCCTACATCGCGGAACAAAACTACGAGTGGCAGGGCAAGCCCATTACCACCGAAGCGGAGTACAAACAGGCTTTGCGCGAAAAGGAAATGATGGACGAATTGAGCCAGAAGGACCTGCCCGAAGACGTGGTTCAGGAGTTGGTGGAAAATCGCAAGTTTCGCGAAACGTTCACGGAGAAACAGCGGCAGGAACAGGAATTTCAAGCGTTCTTGGACGCCTTCCCGGACGTGGAAGCCAAGAACGTACCTGACAGCGTGTGGGAGGACGTGGCGAAAGGCCGGACGTTGGTTGATGCCTATACCCGCTATGAGAATCAGTCGCTGAAAGAGAAGTTGATGGCCTATGAGAAAGACCGGTCCATTGAGAAGCAAAACGAAGAGAATGCCCAAAGTTCAACCGGTTCCGTGACAGGCAAAGGGTCTACGACTCCCGCCTTCTTCACACAGGAACAGGTTAGCAAGATGTCGCAAGAGGATGTCAATAAAAACTGGGACGCCATTATGGAATCCCAAAAAAAATGGTATCAGTAGAAGGAGTGGTTTAAATGTCGACAGCAAACTTCGTACCACAAATCTGGTCGACCAAGATTCTTCGTGTGCTGCATGATAACTTGGTCGCCAAGAAAATTTGCTCGCGTGAAGCCGAGGGCAAGATCAAGCGAGCCGGGGATACGGTGCATTTCAATGGTCTGGCCAAGCCGACCATCAACAATTATGCCGGAACCGTCACGTATGAGAACCTGGACGATTCGAGAATCACCTTGATCATCGATCAGCAAAAGTACTTTGCCTTCAAGGTGGGTGACATCGAAAAGGCGCAAGCCAACGTCGATCTGAAGGGTTCGCAAGCAAGTGAGGCGGCATACGGTTTGCAAGAGGTTGCCGACAGCTTCATTCTGGCAAAGTACGTGGATGCCAAACGTACCATCACAGATAACACGTTGGACAGTTCTACGGTGATTTCAGTCATGGGCACGGCCCAGCAGTATCTGGCCGAAGTCAATGTCAAGCAGAAGGATATGTTTATGGTGATCCCGCCTTGGGTGCAATTAAAACTCAAATTGGCGGGCATCCAGTTCCAAATCAACAACGGTATCAACGGTACCGGCGGCATGGCGTGGACGGATGAACTCGGGTTCGACGTGTTTGTTTCGAACCAAGTGCCCAATACAGGTACGTTGAATGCCCCGGTCTCGCATTGCTTGGCTGGCGCGTACAACTCCATCGTATACGCTGAACAAATCATCGAAACGGAAACCTTGCGGTTGGAAAACTCGTTTGATGACGCCGTTCGCGGGCTTCATG
>CAYMWA010000133.1:0-2211 GCA_964393795.1 uncultured Roseivirgaceae bacterium | reverse complement strand
CCCGATCACTTGGTTCATCTGTCGCTTACCTATGCAGCGGAAACTACTATTTAGACAGTTTGAAATCGTGTCATAAGTATGATATAATATTGCTGAGGTGATATTATGAATTTCATAGATATGACAGGTGAAAAACACGGAAGATTAACACTGATAGAAAGGTCTTACAGTAAAAACAACACCGTTTACTGGAAATGTATTTGTGATTGCGGCAAGGAAGTCGTTAAAAGCGGGATGCTCATACGGCTTGGGAAGACAACAAGTTGTGGATGTTATAAATCTGAACGATTATCCAAGCGTAGCAAAACTCATGGAATGGGAAAGACAAAAATAAATTATGTTTGGCTCGATATGAAAGCACGATGTTCTAACCCAAATCACAAAAGATATAAAGATTATGGCGGTCGAGGCATTGGCTTTCAAAATAGTTGGAATAATTTCGAGTCTTTTTACAACGACATGAAAAGTACCTATCGTGAAGGACTTACTTTAGACAGAATCGATAACGAAAAAGGGTACAGTAAAGAAAATTGCAGATGGGTAACGGTGTTGAAACAAAACAACAATAAAAGGAATAATGTGTATGAAACTGTCGACGGAGTAACTGCAACAAGGTCGGAATTGTGTGACCTATACGGAGTACCTAGATGTACATTCTATTGGAGAATAAACAACGGAATGACAGTGGAAGAAGCATTAAAAAGTAAGGGTAGGCAGAGAAGCGTATAATGCGCTTCTTTTTTATTACAATACGAGAGGAATGAATAAAAATGGCTGATGTCACAGTAACCAATACCTCCATCGAGGATTTCGATGAGGAAGCGGAAGTCACGGTCAATGACGCCACCGAAGATGTGGCGGATACGGCACAGACGTTTAATATCAAGCCGACCCATGCCGATTATAAGACGGCGATCATGATTGAAAACGGGGCAGGTGGGGCCTTGGCTTGGAGCATTGCCGCCGGGGATTTTTGGGCAGCAACAAGCGCACTGACGGGTTCGGTTGCGGCTTCCAAACGAGAAGCTATCGTCCTGGACAGTGCAAAGTATAAAACGGATGACGGGATTATCGCAATCACCTTGACCCCAGCAAGCACAAAGAAGTTGAAAACGGATCATTCCGCATCTATAACTGTTGTCGAATTGCCGAAATGATGGAAGGGGGAGAAATCCCCCTTTTATTTGTGAGGAGGGATGTTATGAAATTCACAGGACCCCCTAATTTGTTGGTTCGCCTTGTCCGGCCCATTGGCAGGATTCGGCATTTCCGATTCGATGAAAAAGGCATGTTTGAAACGGAAAACGAACGTTTGATGAAACGGTTATCGCATAAATTCGAGGTGGTCCCAGACCGTCCGGCTGAAAATAAAGCGGAGGTCAAGGAAGAAGCCAAAGCGGAAGAAGTCGTCAAATTACGACACTGTAAAAAGTGTGACTTCACCGCAGAAAACCAAGGGGAATTACTTGCGCATTATAAGCAAGTCCATCCGAAGAAAGGGGCGGGGAAGAAATGAGTCAAGCGGTGATCACTCTTTTAAAGGGGATCTTGAATAAAGTAAGCGGGACAGGAGAAGACGCTGCTACTGTTCAGCTAACAGGCGCCACTATACAACAGCCCATCGACATCCAATCCATCTTTACGGAACTCGTCGCATCCAGCACAACGACCCTAGATGTATCGGCTACGTACACGTCCGCTACTATCGACATGCAGGACGGTGACAACGCATGTAGTCGGCTCGTAGTCAACTTTGCGAGCGATCAGGACGGTACGTTGTCGTTAGAGACATCGTTGGACGGCACCACGTGGCACACGATTGCGGCAGGGGAGAGCGGCAAACTTGGTTATATCGACAGCCGTATCGCTTTGCGTTATGTGCGCGTAGTCGTTAAAAACGGCACTACAGCACAGACCAAAAATCTCGTGGTAGCTACAAGGATGGTGATGTGAGATGGCAACAGTAACTTGTAGCGTGTGCGAGCAGGAAATGACCATTGATACAGTGGATGGCGTAGCGTATGTGACGGAGTCGGATGAGACGATACATCACGCTTACGATTGCACGGTGGTAGAGGGTGACGGCGATGCGGACGAGTAGGCAAGGTTTGCGGTTTGATGGGTATACGGGTTATGTGGAGATCGATGACAGTGATAAATTGAAGGGCTTTACACAAGGTTTCTCGGTAGAAGCTTGGGTAAAGCCGACTG
>CAYMWA010000132.1:6558-9785 GCA_964393795.1 uncultured Roseivirgaceae bacterium | reverse complement strand
CCTAGTGCCTAGTGCCCTTAATCCGCGCGCAATGCCGTTGCTCAGTTGACAATTGGCAATTGGCAATTGACAATCGGGGAAGTGTACACCGAGCATTACCGTCCCCCTCCCAATTTCCAATTTCCAATTTCCAATGACCAATGACTAATTTCCAATCCTAGTGCCTAATGCCTAGTACCTAATCCCTAATGCCCAATTAATGCCCAATTTCAAATAACCAACAGCCAACAGCTAACAGCCAACAACCAACAGCCAACAACCAACAACCAATCTCATTCCGGCTGCATAATCAGGTAGCTTAACTTCTTCTCATCAAACATATCCAAGGCGATATCCCGTAAGGTAAACGCTGTAATCTCGTTAATCTGATGGTAGATCTCCTCCAATGTTGGCACTCTGCCGAGATCCAGAACACTTCGTCCCATGGAGAACATGAGACCGAGGTTGTTTTCTTCCGCCATGGCGAGTTGTCCTTTGATTTGCTCTTTGGCTGACGAGAGTTGGCGTTTCGTCAGCGGCTTGTCGCAAAAGCGGTCCAGTTCTTTACGTATGAGGGAGAGGCATCGCGTCAGCTGTTTGGGTTCGGTGCCGAAGAAGACGGCGAGCATGCCCGTGTCGGTGTAGGGGATGTAGTGCGCGTCGATGGAATAGACAAACCCGTACTTCTCACGCAGGGCAAGGTTGAGCCGGGAATTCATTCCGGGTCCGCCCAGCATGTTCACCAGCAGATACAACGGCACGCGGTTGTCGTTAGAAACAGGATAGGCGTCTCTTCCGATGGCGCACTTGGCTTGTTTCACAGGGCGCGTCAGAATCTGCTCACGGGGCTTGTAGACCCTGAATTTCTTCCGGCGCGTCTTCGCCTTCTTTTTGACGACGCCTTCAAGGTATTTGATCGCAATGCGTTCCACTTCGTCAAGCGGAATATTGCCCACACAGGAAAAAACAATCTTGTCCGTACCCAGGTGTTCGCGGAAAAACTTCAGAAAATCGGTTTTTCGCAGGGATTTCACTGTCTCCGGTCGACCGAGGATGTTCATGCCCATCGGATGATCGCGATAGACGATCGCTTCGAACTCATCCTGTATGGAGTCATCCGGACTGTCATTGTACATAGCCATCTCCTCGAGGATGACGCCCCGCTCCTTCTCGATCTGGTGCTCTGGAAAAACCGAATGGAACGCGATATCACTGAGAATGTCCACCGCACGTTCAAAGTATTCGTCGCGCACAGAAGCGTAAAACACAACCTTTTCCTTGTCGGTATACGCGTTCAGTTCGCCGCCAACGGAATCCAGGCTGTTGATGATATTGAATGCCCGCCGTCTTTTCGTTCCCTTGAACGCCATATGTTCCCAGAAGTGCGCAATACCCTGGTTATCAACGTTTTCGTCCCTACTTCCGATATCGATGATAATGCCGCAATGGGCAATCTTGGTCGTGTCCAACTGCTGATGCACGACACGGATCCCATTCGACAACTTAAATATTTTGATATCTCTCATTTCCCGCGCAAAGTTAAGCGATATAAAGAGATTTTTGTGCTTTGGCCTCTCGGCCGCCCGCTCAACATGACGGCATTGTGCGCTGTGGCGACTGGCAGGGACCGGTCGGCCTTGCAACCTGCAACTCTGCAACTTGCAACCCGAAACCGGCCCTTCGGCAGGCCTGCCTGCCGCGTGCGGGCCTAAAGAGGCAGGCAGGCTCAGGGAGCGGACGCCTTGCAACCTGCAACTCTGCAACTTGCATCTTGCAACCTGAAACCGGCCCTTCGGCAGGCTTGCCTGCCGCGTGCGGGCCTAAAGGGGCAGGCAGGCTCAGGGACCGGTCGGCTTGCAACATGCAACCCGGTAAACCGGAAACCAACAAACCAACCAACTGGCAACTGGTAACTGGCAACCGGCAACCAACCAACTGGCAACCGGCAACCGGCAACCCTTTTACACCCTATCCAGCACCGTCTTTATCAGCCCTTCCACAACGGCATTGGGATTTTTGGAAAATTGGTTTTTCGCGCGATTTGCGATGATGGCGTTGGTACTGAGGACTTCATGACCGAGCAAACGGGCCATGGCGTAGTATCCTGCCGTTTCCATTTCGAAGTTCGTGAGCCAGAAATCGGTCGGTTTGTGGTGATAGCTGCTTAAGTCGGCGAGCATCCTTGGATATTTGATAGGCACCCGTACGATACGGCCCTGGGGGGCAAAAAAACCGGGAGCAGTGACGGTATTGCCGATGATCATTCCTTCGCTGATCTGTTTCCGTAGCGACTCCGACCCGCGCGCCACATAGGGCGTAAGCGGAAGATCGAGCTTTTCCCGCAGGTCTTCACCGACCTGCCGCTCCACGTCATCCTGCCGAAGGTTGTAAAAGCTCATCAGGTTGTCGAACCCAACGGCGTAGTCACTGGCCAGATAACTTCCAACGGGGATATCCTCCTGGAGTGCTCCCGATGTGCCGATGCGGATGATGCGCAGTTTCCGCTTTCGCGATCGCGGCTCCCGGGTCTTCAGGTCGATATTCACGAGGGCGTCTATTTCCGTGAAAAATATCTCCACGTTATCCGTCCCGATACCGGTACTGATCACGGTGAGTCGCTTGCCGCGATACGTTCCGACCTGGGTGATAAACTCCCGGCGATTCATCTCAAACTCGACGGAATCGAAGTGCTGCGTGATAGCGTTCACCCTGCTAGGGTCACCGACAGTCAGAATCGTGTCGGAAATGTGGCGTGGAAGCAAACAAAGGTGATACACACTCCCGTCGCGATTCAAAACAAGATCCGTCTCCGATATCCTGGCCATAGTTCATCCTTTCACAGTTGAAGCAGGGTTGCCAAAGACGGTCTCCCCCGCCTTTACCGGCGCGATCACCACCGAACCCGCCCCTACCCGCGCGCCTTTTCCAACAGTTACGCCGGAAACGATGATCACTCCTGACCCGATAAACGCTTCATCTTCAATGACAGCGCCCGCGTTGATGGTCGAGGAAGCGCCGATCTGAACAAAATCACCGATTGTCGTCTCCGCACCAACGACCGCATTCGAATGAATCAGGCAGTGGTTGCCGACGACAGCCCCCGCCCCTATCTGTGCACCGGCGTCAATATAATTTCCGTGACCGATCGCTGCCGAGCCCGCAAGGGTCGCCGCCGGGTGCACCGCATTCACTGGCTGCATCTTGCGCACTTCGTGCAACATTTTGACAAGGTTCTTCCGGAATTTATT
>CAYMWA010000132.1:5240-6458 GCA_964393795.1 uncultured Roseivirgaceae bacterium | reverse complement strand
ATGGTCAGGAAAACGCACAGAATCATCACGTAGACGATTGCGCCGAAGATCAACAACCGGTATGGTGAAGTAGCCCCCTGGCGCAAACGCCATAAAGACGCGATAAGCAAAATCAGCAGCAACGTGTTTTCGATTGCCGCAACCCACGCAGTCACACTTGTCGCCTCCCACGGTAAGGGCCTGAACAGCCCTGAAAACAATGCAAGTGGCGCGTTTAACACGATTGACCACGGCGATGGGTTGAGATTGATGAACCGTATAAGGTTTTCGGGTGATGAAATGGAATTGTATACGGCATTGTTTGAGACCATCACGGCAATAATCCGGTCAATATTAAAGTTCGGATGCAGGAAGGAGACGACTATCGCAGGCATGACGAACAGCGCGCCCCAAACCATTACGGACACCACAGGCCGTGACCGAAGCTTGGGGCCGACGACTCTTCGATACCCGAAACTGACTACCACCACCGGAACAAGAACAGCCACGTAGTAGTACTTCAGATTCCAGAGGACCAACAGCGCTACAAGTCCGGGGACGTATTGCCAGACCGGTGGCCGTTCGCCAAACCATACTTTCAGAAACAAGGCCACCAGAAAGAAAAGCGCGCCCATCGCGAGGCTTTCCTTCAGCAATCCGGAGCTCCAGAATACAGCCGACGGAAGAAAAAGAAACGCGATCACCGCCGCGGATCTAACGGATGGGATATGCGCTGCAATAGTCCGGACAAGCACCCACGCACCGAGAAACGAAACAAGGGAAAAGTAAAAGCCCGTCAACCAATACTGATCACCGGTAACGACATTGAGCGCGCTCGTAATCTTCGTCAAGAACAGCGCGCGCGGCACCTCTAGCGTCAATCCGATAGATTCGAGGTTGTGGTTGAGAAACAGCGCCTGCAGGTAGCCGACAAAGTTATCTCGCGCAAGTGAAGAAAGTTTACTGGCGTCATCGAAGTATACGAACGTGTCGCCGCCCTGATAGTACCACCGATAAAGCCATCCTAAGCACAGCCCTCCAAGCAGCCTGGCAAACAAAGCCGGCCAGAAGATTCTTTTCAAGGGCATCGTTTGCTGCTTCCACACCAGGAACGACAATCCTGCGATGACGGCGATATGGAGTATGCTGTAGATGAGGTTCATGTGATATCCCTTACGGGGATTTAGAATCCCGCTTCAGCAAAGAAAACCCGATATTGCAATCCAGGCAACGCCGGCG
>CAYMWA010000132.1:0-5140 GCA_964393795.1 uncultured Roseivirgaceae bacterium | reverse complement strand
CGCCAGTAGTCGGAGGGTTGTACCGAAAACGCATCTATCAACGCCTTTGAAACATTACAGGAAATGATATTTGAAAAGAGATGCTTCCGATGGTGAAGCACCGAGGTAAGCTGGGCCAGGCGCACCGTCGGAAAGTTGGCAGGCCGCAGCCGCAGAAATCGCCATTGCGCTCTCCTCATCTGACGACCGCGCAGCTTGTACTTCGTTGTCAGCAGCGCATACTCGCGTCGCAACAGCTGGTAGTAAGGATCGTTTACTTCCTCTACAAGAAAGCCGGCCTGACCGAATACCAATGCTTCCATTTGCTCAAGGTGATCGCCGTGCTTCATCAGTATGCGATAGGGCAACGACTGCGCGAGTTGAAGAAAAGGGTCGGTGTTGACTTTGAAACCAAAATTGCGACACAGCATCTGATAGCAGGTTTCCTCCCAGTCACCCTTGTTTTTCTCCAGTGCTTCAAGGACCACTGCGGCCTTCTTTTCCAGCCGCGCCATGAGCGCCTTGTCCAGCATCGATATCCGCACCAGCGGGGACACGTCGGCAATAGCGTGGGCGCACGGTATCTTGTGATGGCTGTGTACAATGCGCTTATACCGCAACAACAGGGAGGGCGCTACACGATGTTTCAATTCGAGGGTAGGCATACGCGTGCCGTCGGGGCGGAGGACCGTCTCGTTCTCCTCCCATACCACATGCAGCACAACATTGTCATAGGCAGCGTCCTCCTGATGTTTGTGCTCGCGCCAGCCAGATGACTGGATGTGGATCTCCACGCTTCCACTCCACTCCATCGCGTCGATCTTCAACCGCGCGTCGTGGAAGTCAGGGCCGGCATGTGTATTCTTGAAACCGGGTTGGATGATCGTAACGGTTTCACCCGTCGTACAGGCAAGGCCGTTCTTATCAAAGTACTGAAATTGCCAGATGTAATGAAGGAAGGATTCGTTCATGATGAGGGGGTCTTACGTCGGTACAAGTTACAAATACCGATCGAGATACCCTCCCATTTCCTGTTGTAGTTTTTGAGCCTCGCGCGCTGCAGCGTTCGCGAAATCCTTTCCGTCTGCAGCATAAATAATCGCGCGGCTGGAATTGACAATCAGCCCACACTGCGCATTCATGCCGTGCTTGCAGACCGATTCCAGGTCACCGCCCTGGGCACCGATTCCCGGCACCAGAAAAAAGTGCTCCGGCGCCAGTGCTCTGATGGCGCCGATTCTTTCCACCTGCGTGGCACCGACGACGAACATCAGCGTATCAGGTGATGCCCACTGGCTGGATTTGACGATCACTTCCTCGTAAAGTTTTCGACCGGTTTCCTTTGACTCCAACAGTTGAAAGTCAGCGCTCCCCGTGTTGGAGGTGTGCGCAAGCAGGATCACCCACTTATCCGGATAATCCAGAAAAGGCGTCACCGAATCCTTGCCCATGTACGGGGCAACCGTCACCGCATCGAAATTGAGATACTCGAAAAACGTCTTTGCATACAGCGACGCGGTATTGCCGATATCGCCGCGTTTCGCGTCTGCAATGGTGAAGATATCTTTGGGGATATAGTCCAGCGTTTTCTCAAGGCTCTCCCACCCGCGGGGTCCCAACGCCTCATAAAACGCGATATTAGGCTTGTACGCGATGCAGTACTGGTGCGTTGCGTCGATGATCTGCTTGTTAAACTCGAAGATCGGGTCCTCGGCGGAAAGTAGGTGTTTGGGTATACGTTCGAGGTCCGTGTCCAGGCCTACACAAAGGAAAGATTGCTTTGACTGGATTTGGTCAAGGAGTTGGTGACGATTCATGCTGCAAAATAATGGAAAAGTACTAAATGGAAGTCTGGTTGCCAGTTCTCAAGCCTTAGGCGTCCCGACAGCCATTGGTCAATTCTAAGCTGCTATGAAATCAAGAGCGCCCTACAACGTGCGGTCCTTGAATCCTTTGAAGCAGGACAATTGCCTTCGTTAGTCGAAAAACAGTTGAGACTTATGGAAAAATAAACTAATTTAAGAATAATTCGTCCACATGAGTCGGACGAGTTAAAAAGCGTATTTAACCACCATGCGACTTTGTCGGGATGATCATGCGAAATCTAAAGATTCATCTATTTTTTCTTCACCTATTGTCACTCATTGTCCTTGTTGCTTGTACAAAGGAAGATCTGGAAGAAAGCGAAAAATCTTGTTTCATTTGTCCTGTAGACTTCAACGCCACAGATTCCGAACCTGACTGGAGCCCGGACGGCGCATGGATAGCATTTGCGCATGGAGATGTGCCCGACAAGATGGGAATCTATTTAATAAGGCCTGATGGACAAGAAATACAACGATGGCACGACGGCCCAGCCAATTCGCCGGCGTGGAGCCCCGACGGACAATGGATAGCGTTCTCAGAAAATGGCCAGATTTGGAAAAAGAAATTCAACGGTGACAGTCTCACACAGCTCACCTTTGAAGACCGAAACTCCTACCCGACATGGAGCCCCGATGGTCGATGGATTGCATTTGACGCCTTTATAAAAAGCAGGGGGCGCTTTTACGCAATTTGGAAAATACAGAATAACGGCGGCGCCAGAACTCTCATTACCACATTCTCAGCCGACTATGGGGATATCAGAATGCCGAATTGGATCGGCACGAATATCGTTCATATACGTTATTCAAGGAATACTGCCGCGCCTGAGATTTTTTTAATGAATCACGAAGGCGAAAATGTGGTCAGATTGACTTCGAATGAGGCCAGTGACTATTATCCTAAGTTTTCGAAAGATCAAGCAAAAATCGCATTTAGCTCAAAGGCTCAGTATGATTCACATTATCAAATATGGACGATGAATGTAGGAGGTTCAGGTTTAAAGCGATTGACCAATACACAAGGCTATAGCTGTGATTGGAGCGCGGATGGAGCCCGTATTGTGTATACCGATTCACGAGCAGAAAATGGGAGGCTATGGATAATGGATGCTGATGGTTGCAATAAAAGGCAACTAACATTTGAAAACCAATTTTAACATTAAATAAAACCCTTATGAAAAATTCGCCTTTCTATCAGTGTAGCAGAGCCGCATTAACGTTCGCGCTATTACTCTCGCTTTACAGTCTTCATGCTCAGAACCGCAACCTAAAAACGGAACTGCTTGTGTACATTTTGCCAGATTCGCTTGAGCTTCCTCTTCTTGCGAAAGGCAGCGTGACTTTGCAAAGAGCCACAATCAACTCACCGGCGTTAAAGAGTGCATTGCAAGAGTCAAAAGCTGTTGGCATCGCCAGAGCTTTCCCGGATTGGCCGCGGAAGGACAGTGCGGTAATTAGAGACGACGGCAAAGCGGTAAAAATCCCGCAGTTTCATCGGGTCTTTAGACTCAATTTCGCTACGGAATCCGAAACAGAGGCTGCCATTGCCGCTTTAGAGCAATTGCCGGCAGTGCTCTATGCTGAAAGACAATCAGAACCCGTTTTGGACAATGATGAATTCTACATCGACGGCACACAGTGGTATCTGAACAACGATGGTCGCAATGGCGGTGTTGTCGGAGCGGATATAAATGCAGAAGGGGCGTGGGCAATTTTCACTGGAGATCCCAACACCATTATCGGCATCATTGATACCGGAGTAGACACAGGACATGAAGACCTAACAGGAAAGGCAACTGGGGAGACACCTTTTGGCGATTCTCACGGCACTCGCGTAGCCGGAATCGCAGCTGCTACAGCTTTTAACGAGGATGGCATTCGTGGTGTGGACTGGAATGCGCAAATTATTTCCAAGAGGGTTTCCGATATGTACGGTCAATGGATTGGCGATGCGGACGTCGCAGAAAAGATAGTGGATGCTGTCGATGAAAATGCAGATATATTGAATAACAGCTGGAGTTCTCCTAACTATAGCACGACGCTTGCAATGGCCTTTGCTTACGCGTACAAAATGAACAGGGTTTCTGTGGCGACAATGGGGAATACAGGCATGCAGGAAACGCGGTATCCGGGCGGGCTTTCTAACGTTATTGCAGTCGGCGCCACACAGAATACTGATCTTTTGTCACCGTTTTCTACAACCGGGAATCATATTGATGTAGTAGCTCCTGGCGGCTTAAATCCTGTGGGTCTCGAAGATGGGCGCGACTTATGGTCAGCGACAATCGGTAACAACTATGCGTTTGCTGCCGGCACTTCTTTTTCAGCACCACAAGTAACCGGTTTAGCCTCGCTGCTCAAAGGATTTAATAGTAATCTCGCAAACGATGATATTAGGCAAATTATTCGTTTAAGCGCTGATGATCGTGGCGCACCTGGCTTTGATAACAATTACGGCTTTGGCAGGATCAATGCAGGGGAAGCACTGCAATTGCTGCAGGCCCCTAACCAAATATTGCAATGGAGCACTACCGGGGGCGCCATTTTTAGCTCTACCGGCAACACTGCTTATCAATTTTATGGGGCAGGTTCGCTTGCATCTGGTCAGTACCTTGTAAAGCGACATGAGGTCAGAAAGACTGTCACTTTTCCCCAGTCGTTTTGCTCAATAATAGGCGCTTGGGGCAGGGGTGTAGCGACAACTGGTTGGAGCCTTGCCAATCCAAATTTCGGAGAAGGTTTTTGTGAAATAGTTCCGGGCACCATTACAAATACTGGAGCGACCCTAAGAACTTACATTTACGAAGTATATAACGTATTGGGGCAATCGCTAGGCTGGTATCCTACTTCAGCGTCGAATGTTACTTTTGCATATTCAGTACTGGGATTGCCGGACGCATCAAATGCGAGCATAGGCGGGCCAGAAGTAATATGCTCGTCCGGTACGTTTACAGTGAATAATGCACCTCAGGGCGCGGACATTTCCTGGAGCTCCAGCAATTCAAATGGACTCAGCATCAACAGCAACGGTTTTGCTACAAGAAAGAACAATTACAACGGACAAATTACGGTAACAGCCACCATAGATGTTGGCTGTGCGCCTGCTAATGTTAATAGAAAAGTTTGGGTTGGCGCACCCAACTATTATAATCTAGTTCTCCATGTCGACAACGATGAACTAAGCAACTGTAGTGAAACATACGCTGATGTCAGCACCATCTATCCAGGACCCAATATGCATATTACAGAATACGAATGGCGGCTCCCATACGCGTCAAATTGGGATATTGATGAAG
>CAYMWA010000131.1:4840-9790 GCA_964393795.1 uncultured Roseivirgaceae bacterium | reverse complement strand
CCCAAGCAAATCGAAGCAGTAGGCATGAAACGTTTTTATTTCCACGAAGTGGGCAGCATTTCCGATCAGACCAATCAGTCGCTTTTTGAACTCCGTCGCCGCCGCTCGCGAAAACGTCACCATGAGCAACTGCTCATGCTTCACATCCTCCATAAGAATAAGCGAAGCCAGCTTGTGCACAAGTATCCGGGTCTTCCCACTGCCGGGCCCTGCCGCGACAACAATGTATCGGGCTTCTCTATCCTTAATGATTTCAAGCTGGGCGGGAGACAGCTCACCAAACAATTGCCGAAACTTGGCAGGGGTAAGGTTACGTTTTATCTCATTCTGGCGACTGCCGGGGAAATAGCGGTTCAGAAATGACGAATAGTTCAGCTGAAAATAATCGTCGACGAACTGTAACGCGCCTTTATAATCACTGACCATCTTCTTCGCATACTCGCCAACGATGTGAATCTGCTGGATCTTGTTCTCATAAAACTGACTTAGCTTCTGATAGTCATCGATCTTGTATTGAATCTTGTTATTTCGCTCAACTCTGTCAATCATCAATCGGTTATACAACACCATGAAGCCGCCCTCAATCTTGATCGATTCGATCCTCGACAGGAAGAAAAGGCTATCCTCAACGTCTGACACCGTTACTTCGCTTCCAAAGAGCGTGGCATTCTTTTCGAACTGATCCTTCAATTCAAATACCGAAAATTCAATCGGCCGATCCCGGTCCGATTCTTTCTGGCCTTCAATGTTTTTATTGAAAAGATATTTGACAATGAACCCAGCAAGATCGTGCCTCTTCTGAAGTTTTTCAGCCAGCGCACTCTTCGGCTGACAGAAAGCAATACTCAAATGGTTCCTGGAATAGTCGAGGTTCTTCCTTTTTATCCAGTTCTTAATGACCCAGAAATTGATAATGGTCCTTATCTTATTCGGACTGACACCACGAGAGCCGGCGAGTTCCAGCTGCTCACTTAGCGCCTTGACACTAAACGCCTGCTTTTCCTCCTCCAGAAGAACAAGTAGATTTTTTTCAATGCCTGCAAATGTCTCCAGAATGCTTATTGATTGATTCTCGGTTCGTTTGATAAAAGCAGTAAGGTCCTTCTGATCTGCCAATATATTTTCTTCCCGAAGGAGGTTAATGATATTAATCACCTCCTCCTTTACAATTCCGAGGTGATCGGAAATGTAGTCGACCCGCGACTCAGCCACTTCATCTGCCGCCTGCTTTCGACTACGGCTCGAGAACAATTTCTTAATGATCCGAATGCCCCGCTCTTTCTGTTTCTCGTCAAAGCGGTCGGATGCAGTTATTTTGTCAATCGCTTCCTGCGCATTGTTCGCCAGAATGCTATTGGCAAATATCCGTGGCATATTCTGGCCCCGCTTCAGGTAATTCGCCTCTTCTAATGCGGCTATAGCAGTCGTTACTCTGGTTTCGATGTCGATAATGCTGTCATTCCACCCCGCCTTCCTCGCAATTTCCAGTGCAGAGTTCTGTACTGTCGCCCGGAACCTGGCGAGTTCCTTGATGGCCTTCCACACTTGCTGGATCTCCCTGATGCCCAGCTTCGACTGATTCAGAAGCACGAAATGTTTTCCGAGGTCATCCTCATTAAAAAGCACGTAGCAGTTGGCGGAAATGCGCTGATCCCTTCCTGCCCGACCGGCTTCCTGAATGTAGTTCTCCAGTGAATCGGAAATATCATGATGGATCACCATCCCGATATCCTTCTTATCGACGCCCATCCCAAAGGCAGATGTGGCTACCATCACCTGCACCTTGCCCTCGATGAATTCATCCTGGTAGGTGGTTTTGACCTGACTATCCAGTTTTCCGTGATAGGGCCGGGCGGCGATACCATCCTTCGTCAGCCGCTCTGCAAGACGAAACGCGGTATACGTACGCGAGACGTAAACGATCGTCGGACAGTTCTTCTCCTCAATCAGGTTCCGCAATGTATCATACTTCTCTTCATTGTCCGACTTCTCCAACACCTGATAGTGAAGATTACTTCGGGAGGCATTTGTCCGGAAAATCTCAAGCTCAAGATTCAGTTTCTCTCTGAAGTAAGCCTGAATGTCTTCAACCACTTTTTGTTTAGCCGTAGCCGTAAAGCATGAAACCGGTATCGGATCTTCGAGATTCTTCAATCCCTGGATTTTGCGGATGAAGTCGCCGATATACAGGTAGTCCACACGGAAGTCCTGTCCCCATGCGGAAAAGCAATGGGCCTCATCAATGACAAAGCGCACGGCTTTCCTTCCAAGGATCAGATTCATAATGGTGTTTGATCGCAGTGATTCCGGCGAGATGTAGAGTAAGGAAGCGGTGCCATTCTCAACTAACTCTATTGATTTTGCTCTTTCAATCGGATCAAGCAGTCCGTTAATGGTGACAGCTTCATTAATGTCGTTCTTCCTAAGGTTGTCCACCTGGTCCTTCATCAACGATTGCAATGGCGAGATCACAATCGTTAGACCCTTTACCGCCTCACCACTGATCAGCGCAGGAAGCTGAAAGGCGATGGACTTACCCCCACCTGTGGGAAGAATCGTAAGAATTGATTTGTTTTCAAGCGCGGCCTTCACCACCTGCTCTTGCAGCGGAACGTCGCCATACGTTCTGAACGAATCGAGGTGGAAGAACTGTTTCAGTTTCTTATTCGGATCAAGTGCCTGGTTACAGTACGCGCAGCCATACTGGCACGGCTCTGCCCTTAATTGCCTTATCACGTTTCCCACCCTGGGGTAACGCTTTAACACCCATGGTGGTGTGATGGAGTCCCTGCTATCGCAGTGAATGAGCGCCAGGCAATACGCTAACTCCACAGGCTGCTCAAGAGTCAGTTGCGAAATGTCCGCATATTCGCAGATCTTGTCATTGAAAGTCTCAAGGATGAGTTGTGGCAGGTTGGTATCGTCCGATTGGTGTCCTACGAAATTGAAAAACCCCTCAAACTCGGATCTTTCCCTCAACAGGAGATAAAAGATATTTCTCAACGGACGAGCGGTTTCCTTAAAGGCCGTCACCTCATCATAAAAAAGATCCTTTGCCTTTATAGCGTCATTCAGCGGATTGTTTAATTCGAAAGGTTGGAGTTTATCATCTTTTAGCAGCGCATGATAGGGCCGTTTCGGAAAAAGGAGCGGTGACAACGGGAGCGTGTCGATAACGCTATCCGGAGAGATTCCGGCCGCTTCGACATGTCGAGAAAGGTATTTAAGGTCGTGTTCAATGATATTATGACCGCAAATAAACCGAACATCCTTTAGGAAAGTAATAAATGCCGGAACTGAACTGGAGTGGAATACGCTGCCACCCATTTTCACAGCACCGAGATCCAGAATTGTGTTGTTGTGCGGATCTATCTCAGAGTCGACAAACGCAATCGAGTCCATTTCGCAAGGTCGTGATTAATCGATACGGCCGGGTTTCACAGCAAATACGGTAAATTACAAGAAATTTTCCGGACTGAGACTTTTCGTTCACCAAAGGCGCTGAATGGTTATGCCCTTATACACGACCTCGTCAAGCTACCGCCTCAACAACGCCATCACATCACTATTGGCCATCATCTCCCCAGAAAAGAGTTCATCGGTATCATAACGTGCCAGATTCGTCGCCATGCCGCGGAGTTTTGTGAGCACATACCGCAGCGCGCCAGGTCCAAGGCTTACACGTTTTACACCGATTTCCTCAAGTCGCTTCAGATCCCCGACCTGCTTCATCAGGAGGATATTCACAGGCACAGATATCTCGCTGAGGATGCGTTCAATGTCCGAATGATTATCGACAAGAATCGGATAGAAGCAGTCCGCGCCCGCCGTTAGATAGGCCTTGCCCCTTTCGATCGTATCCTCCATAAAGTGACTATCAAGCTTCAAGAGATAAGCGTCGGTCCGGGCGTTGATAAAGATGTTGACACCGTACTTAATCCCGACTTCACGAATCGTTTCGAGCTTTTTGCATTGCGCCGCGACGGACAAAAGCGCTTTCCCATCCGGACCGCGATCTTCGATGTTCATGCCGATAGCCCCCGCATCCAGCAAGCGCTTGACGTTGTCGGCGAGCAACGAAAGGCTGTCGGCATATCCCCTTTCGAAATCAACACTGACAGGCACGTCGACAGCATTGGTAATTTCCGCAACAGCCTTTATCAGCTTGTCGAATGGTATCTTTTCCCCATCCTCATAGCCGTTAGCCGCTGCGATGGAAAAGCTGGCAGTCGCCACGGAAGGAAAACCAATGGAAGCGATCAGCCGCGCTGTAATCGTATCCCAGACGTTCGGAAGAAGTAATATTTTGTTACCGCGATGTTGCTGGCGGAAACTTTCAGCTTTTTGAGACTGATTCATGATTCATTTGGTTTACTTTTCTCGGTCAATCAAATAGATTTAAACGACAAATTGTAGCCCGGGTTCAGTGGTAATGTATATTTTGACGTGGCCCTCCGCTCAGTATCGTGGCCTGCAATTGTGATTACTGGTGTTCGATATTCAGAGATGATGCCATAATCGCTGCTACCATAAGGCCATCACAGTCTGAAAGCTTTTTGATCTCCACCGTTCGTACTATCGAAAATAAGGCCATCCCTACGGGATTTCATTCGTATCTAACACGATGCGTGCTACCATAAGGCCATCCCTACAGGATTGAAATGATTCCTAGCGATTAGCATTCCTACAGGACTAAAAGAATTTCCAACACAATTCGCCTGTACGTAACCTGGATGGCGCCACTAACTACCATCAGCCCCAGCGGGGCGACCTTATGGTAGCAATAGCGTAGTATAGATGATTGTAGTCCCGTAGGGACGACCTTATGGGCCGACCCTGAGCCACATGCAGCCGGATTGACGATCACCGGAAAACGCTTTGGAGCTCACTACGCGAAATAAGGCCATCCCTACGGGATTTCATTCGTATCTAACACGATGCGTGCTACCA
>CAYMWA010000131.1:0-4740 GCA_964393795.1 uncultured Roseivirgaceae bacterium | reverse complement strand
GTAGCAATAGCGTAGTATAGATGATTGTAGTCCCGTAGGGACGACCTTATGGGCCAAACGCTTTTACACATCCGAGCATGCTAACGTAAGGATTACCGAAACAATGTATTTGTAAAGTAGACCCACCGCACATATATTCGTCGTGCCTATGCGCTTAAAAAAAGACGACATGAGATCAATATTGACCATCCTGACCTTTTCACTTTTGTCAGGGATTTGTTCCGGACAAGACTTCCACACTGAATTCGTCAGGTATTTCCAGCAAGGCGATTCAAGCAAACAACTTGAGACGTTGAAGAAATGGGAAAAAGCCGATCCTAAAAATCCCGAACTTCTTACCAGTTACTTCAATTATTACTTTCTACAATCGAGACAGGAATTCGTTTCTTTAACGACCACGCAACCAGACGGCGAGAGCCTATCCCTTCAGGACAGCACTGGAAAAACCGCGGGCTTCCTGGGAAGTCAGGTCTCGTACAACCAACAAACTTTGAAAAAGGCCTTCGATAAAATTGACCAGGGAATAACGTTATACCCGAACCGGCTTGATATGCGGTTCGGAAAGATCTATGCATACGGATACCTCGAGGATTGGGAACCGTATACCAACGAAATCGTCAGGACCATCCGATACTCTTCCACCAATAATAACGAATGGATGTGGACGAATAATGAAAAGAAAACAAATGGCAAAGAGATTTTGCTGTCTTCGTTGCAAGACTACCAATTACTTCTGTACAATACGGGCGATGATAAACTGCTCCTCAACATGAGAACGATAGCGGAAGAAACATTGAAATACTACCCCGATCATGTTGCAAGTCTTTCGAACCTCTCCATCACCTACCTCCTGACGGGAGAATATGACAAAGGAATCGAGCCGCTCCTTAAAGCGGAAAAACTTGATCCCACTGACGCGATTGTCCTGAGTAATATCGCGCAGGGATATAAGTTGAAGGGTAACAAAAGGATGGCCATCAAATATTATCAAAAGACGATAAAGTACGCTGACGAAGAAACGGCAGCGTTTGCGACGCAACAAATTGAGGAACTGAAAAAGTAAGATGGAATCAATTTCGCCAGTTTGGAAATTATCTTCAGGGATGATTGGGACCGGGATAGGCTCCCATGTTGCCATCTTTCTCCTTTCCTAAAACCAGGATAACCACACCAGGGTATACTACAATCGTTATGGTAGATTATATACTATTTCCTATTTTAGTCCGGCGGTAGATTCATTGTTCACGACAAATGCTCCGTAACCTTGCGGATTGCGTCTTCACGCGACCCGTTAAAGGCGAACCCAAACATGGACCAGGATTCACATCTCATCGACCAGATCAGAAAGGGCAATCGCCTGGCCTTCAACGCGCTGTACCTGCGATACTGGGAAGGACTGTACCGCTTCGGCTATGGCATCCTCAAAGATGAAGACCAGGCCAAAGACATCCTTCAAGACATCTTCCTCGCGGTCTGGCGCAACAGAGAATCGCTGGAGATCAGGTCAGCTGCAGCATACCTGTACCGCGCTGTTCGCTATGAAGTGACACGCGCACTTCGCAAGGGCCGGCTTACCACCGCACACGAAGCGTACCTTGCTGCCCTTCCCTCACCCGATACGTCGGAAGAACACTTGCACCTCGCAGACCTCGAACGCCAGGTAAAGACGACATTGGACAAACTTCCACGCAAATCCCGCGAGGTGTTCTACCTGAGCCGTTTCGAGGAGCTCTCCAATAAGGAAATCGCACAAAAGCTGCGCTTGTCCCCCCGCACGGTGGAATGGCACATCTCCTGCGTGCTGCAATCCCTCCGCCAGTCAATAAACCGCCTCGCCACCCTCGCCGTACTGGTCATGTCCATTTTCTTCATCGGTTGATTTCCCCTTTTCCGGATCCATCCAAAAAAAAATCACCCAACGACCCCGTGTGTCGCCCTCCTTTTTACTCTTTGGGGTTAAAGGGATACTATGACTAAAGCGGACTTCCTCGCCATACTTGAAAAACATCTCAACGGCACGGCTACGGATGCGGAACGCAGATTGCTGGATGAATTCTATCACCATCACAGTAACCAGCCGGAGTGGACTTTCTCCGATAAAGAGCGCATCCGTGTAGAAGTGTTCGAAGCCCTCAATCGCGCTATTGACGAGGAGTCCGGTCAGCATCGCCGTGGCATTCCGGCGAGAGTGTGGCGCATCGCAGCGTCGATCGCCGTATTGATCGCTGTCGGGGTCTGGCTTTACCTGGCGCAGGTTTCTCCTCCTGAAGTAAAATACCTGACAGAAACGACCCGGCGCGGAGAACAGCGAACGGTCTCCCTTCCGGACGGTTCGGTCGTACGGCTTAACGCGGAAAGTTCAATCACCTTCCCAGAGCAGTTCACGACTTCCGACGCGCGCGACGTCGAACTCACTGGCGAAGGATTTTTCGATGTAACCCATAACGAGGCCCAACCCTTCATTGTCCGCTCCGGAAATCTCCTCACCACTGTGCTGGGCACGACCTTCAATATACGGGCTTACCCGGAGGACAAAACGATTGCTGTGACGGTTGCCACCGGACAAGTAAAAATAGAACCTTCGGATATCGGACATCAACAACCAGGTAGCCAACTGCTCCGGCCCGGCGAACAGGGCGTGTACGACAAGCTATCGACGAACATTGCAAGGGCACAGGTGGAAACCGAAAAATACCTCGCGTGGAAGGAGGGTACAATCGTGCTCGAAGGTGCTTCACTGGAGGAGGCGACCGCCATCCTTGGCCGATGGTACGATGTCGAATTTGTCCTCAAAAATCCGCGACTGAAGTCTTGTATGATTGATGGAAAATTCCGTAACGACAAACTTGAAAACATTCTTGAAAACCTGCGGTTTCTGATGGGTATTGACTACCGCATCGAGCCGGGAAACCGAATAATTATAGATGGAGTATCCTGTCACTAAACCAATGATGCCTATGAGAATGATGCCTGTAAAAAAGAGTTGAATCGTTGAGGAAGGAACGTCCTCCTCAAAAAAGAAGCCCGCCCCTGCGCCAACAGGTTCGGGCCCGAAAACCTTAATCACTAAGATTTTACACTACATGAGATCAAATTTACTGAAAACATTGATGTTCGCATCAAAGCAGACACTTTATGTCTTTTTGCTGCAGGTAGTTGCCATGCAACTGTTGCTCGCCAATGCTTCTTCGAGTCAATCACTGGAAGAGACGAAGATCGCTATACATGTGAAGAACGCAGCGATCGTGAAGGTCTTCGAGGTGATCGAATCGCAGACACCTTTTGCGTTTACGTACCGGAAAAACGTCCTCGGAATCGATCGGTTTTCGTTCGACTACGAAACAATCTCGGTTGCCCAGGTCCTTGATGAAATTTCCGCGACAGCGCATCTGGAGTTCCGCCAGGTCAACAACAACATATCGGTGATCAAAGCGCGGGTCAGTTACGCCGCGCCGGAACCACGTGACGACACACCTCCTAACACGATCATTACGGGACAGGTGCTCGACGAGAACGGCGACCCTATGCCCGGCGCCGCCGTGATGATCAAAGACACCACGGTAGGCACAGTCACCGACGCGAATGGTCGCTTCACGGTATCTGCTCCCGATGGAAGTGTTACGCTCGTCGTTTCTTTCACAGGCTATAAGCCGAAAGAGGTTGCGATCACGAGCGGCACAAATGTGACGGTCCAACTGGAGCCCGACATTACCAACCTCAGTGAAGTGGTCGTGATCGGCTACGGTCACCAGGATAGAAGAGAAGTGACGACTGCCATCGCCAACTTCAAACCGACGAGCGAGAACGCCCGCCCCGTGCTCGGTCCTGATCAGGTCATGCAGGGACGCATGCCTGGTGTGTACGTGGGTGCTGGCGCAGGAACGCCTGGCAGCGCGGTCAGGGTCAGCATCAGAGGTATTGGCTCCCTTAGCGGGGAGAATGAACCGCTGTACGTGGTGGATGGTATCCCCCTCGCGAATCACAACGCTGCGATGTTTGACCTGGGCGAGGGCATGAACCCACTTGCTGAATTGAACCCAAACGACATTGAGTCTATTGAGGTCCTGAAGGATGCCGCTGCCGCAGCCATCTATGGCTCGCGTGCCACCAATGGTGTCGTGATCATCACAACGAAGTCGGGAAAAAGCGGCGTCTCGCGCCTTGATGTGACGGCCAACGTCGGCGTTCAGTCGCTGCCCTACCGTGACAAACTTAAGATGGCAGACGCCGATCTCTACGTCGAAGTGGTAAACGAAGCGATCTACAATTACAATACGCAATATGGTTACCAACCAGGCAACGGCAACTTCATGGAATACCAGGTGAATCCTTATCCCGGTCTTCCGGATACAGACTGGCTGGACCAGGCGCTCAGGACTGCAATCACGCAGAACGCGAATGTGTCCTTCTCTAACGGCACAGACAAAACGAAACTCTATATCTCCGCCGGCTATCTGGACCAGGAAGGTGTGATCAAAAGCAACCGGTTCAGAAAATATACGGCTAAATTGAATGTCCAGCATGCGCCGCTCTCATGGTTGGAAATTGGCACCAATTCAACCTTCAGTTTCACGCAGAATGAAAGAATTCCCAACGGCAACATCGGCTCGTCTATTATGCTCCGAAGCATGGGCCAGCGTCCGTACGACAGGCCTTACAAGCCTAACGGCGAATACTATACCGGTGGCACGGAAGAGCTCGTGTATCACAACAACGTCCAGATTTTGAATGAGCAAGACA
>CAYMWA010000130.1:8412-9970 GCA_964393795.1 uncultured Roseivirgaceae bacterium | reverse complement strand
CATAATTCTATGAAACGCTGTCTTGTAGTACTCCCCCTTTTGGTATTTATGGGCGCACATGCCCAGGTTGATACCAGTTTCGTGTATAACACCAATACACCTTACGGCTCGCTTGATATCCGGATTGCAAAATCATCCACACGCTATTACTTTCTTCAGGAGAATGTCACTTTCAGTTTTCGCCAAAATGCCTCCGGCGCAAAGACAAATACTTATCGGGACATGACGTCCTGGGATTCGTCTCCTTACACGGAAGGCAATCTTCGTGAAAGGAACGGAAGCAACGATGTGTTCGTGATGAACTACCGGTTGCTGTTCCCACAAGGCTATCAGGCCGGATACGCCGGTGGATATCCGCTGATTGTCATGATGCACGGAGCAGGCGAACGTGCTAACTGTTGGGACAATAGCTGCTATTGGGCGGATCGCTCGTGGAACCCGATCTCTAACAACCCACCCGCACCCACTTCGGCCACCCATCAACTTCTCAATAATGACCACAACCTGACGCACGGCGGTAGTCAGCACCTTCAGGCGCGCAACCTTGCCGGATCGCGGTTGCCGAATGATCCAGGCTTGAGCGACCGTGCCTTTCCCGGCTTTGTGTTGTTCGGCCAGAATCTCAACGGCTGGACTACCGGCAATACGCAAGACCTTATTCGACTCGTTCGGCTTGTGGTAAAGAAGTACAACATCGATCCGAACCGGATCTATATACACGGCCTTTCGAACGGTGGCGTGGCGGTCTACAACGCGATCAAACGTGCACCCTGGTTATTCGCGGCAGCACTTCCAATGTCAGCACCTTCTGATGGTGGTATTATTAGCGGCGGCATGCTGCCGGCTGTTGCACACATTCCGATCTGGACCTTTCAGGGAGGCAGAGATACCGCGCCTACACCGTCCAGAACAGAAGGCTACGTAAGACGATTCAGGGAGGCGGGCGCTGACGTGCGCTATAGTTTGTACGAGAACCTTGGTCATGGCACCTGGAACACTGCCTACGCCGAACCGGATTTCTTCAGTTGGATGCGATCGAAGAACAAGCGGAATATCCATGTCTTCTTTGGGAACACGACCATCTGTGGGACAAGTGGCGAAGGTGTGAAGCTCGGATTGGCTGACGGATTTCTTGCTTATCAATGGGAACGCGACGGATCGGTGATCGTCGGGGCCAACGAGAACGAATATGTAGCGACACAACCGGGTGTCTATCGTGCCCGCTTCAGCCGTAAATCGAGAAACCCATCGTCGAGCCAATGGGAAGCGTGGTCTCCGCCCGTAACGATCACGGGAAGCACGGCAGGAAAACCTGACATTATTCCGTTGACAACAACACACCTGCGTGGTCCCGACAATGCTGGTCCGAACACGATTCAGCTAAAAGCGGGTAGCAAAGCCGATAAGTATTTCTGGTACAAAAACGGTACGCGAATCAACATTCCAAATAATTCCGATGACGATACGGTAAGTGTATATACAATCACCAGCACATCGACCACCAGCAACGGCGTGTATACTTTGCGTACTGCCGGCCTGGAAGGATGCACCAGTGCCG
>CAYMWA010000130.1:7119-8312 GCA_964393795.1 uncultured Roseivirgaceae bacterium | reverse complement strand
GTTTACTATGGATCGAATTCGGTCGCGACAAACTCATCACAACCGGCATACACGCTCACGGGGTTGCCAATGAATACGAACTATACCATCACCGTTAAAGCGGTGGACAACGCGGGGCTATTCTCTGCCGCCAGCAACGCCGTGGCAGGTACTACTACCGTTACTGGACTTTGGTATGGTCATAGCACCGGTGCTTGGACGGATCTCGACCAGATTACCAACTGGAACGAACCGGAATTTACAGGTTGGGTACCCAACTTTACGCTGGCTCCCAGAACCCAGGAAGAGTACTTCAATTTCGAGTTCAAGGGATATCTCTTCATTGAAACCGGAGGGTCCTACTATTTCTACCTTAATTCTGACGACGGAAGTCGATTGTTTATCGACGGAAATCAGGTAGTGGATTTTGACGGTGTCCATGGCAAGAGCGGATCAAACGACGGCTTTGGCATTCGTTCCGCCGCGATTCAACTCAGCGCGGGACCGCATGAAATCAGGGTCATCTTTTTTGAATCCACCGCAGGTCAGGACCTGACTGTTGCCTATCAGGGAGCTGATACAGAGAACGCGCGGCAATATATACCTGATGCTGCCCTTACCAGCGGCGAAGGGACGGGATCTGGCAATGCTGCGCCGACAGTGGCCATCACGAATCCTGATAACGATGCACAATTTGAAGCGCCTGCTTCCATCAGCATTACCGCCACGGCATCTGATTCCGATGGCAACGTGGTGAAAGTAGAGTTTTTCAACGGGTCAACAAAACTGGGCGAAGATTCGTCATCACCTTACGCCTTTACGTGGAACAATGTTTCCGGTGGAAGCTACACCATCACCGCGAAGGCTACTGACAACGAAGGCGCTACTGGCACATCGTCGGTTGGAGTGCTCGTGACCAGCGGAGGCGGATGTAGTGGTGCAGGCAGTATCGTCCAAGAGGTCTGGACGGGAATTTCAGGCACTGAAATCACTTCGATTCCCTTAAATACAAATCCCAATTCAGTTAACACCCTGGCCCTTTTTGAGTCGCCGGCAAACATTGGTGACAACTATGGCAGCCGCATACGCGGATACATTTGTGTGCCTCAAACCGGCGCGTACACCTTCTGGATTTCCGGCAACGACCACACTGAACTGTGGCTAAGTACCGATGAGAATCCGGCAAATAAGCGGTTGATCGCCTATGCGGAACT
>CAYMWA010000130.1:0-7019 GCA_964393795.1 uncultured Roseivirgaceae bacterium | reverse complement strand
GCCGAGGATGGTTCGATCGAAAAAGTAGAATTCTACAACGGCACTGAAAAAATAGGAGAGGATGCTACAGCACCGTTCTCTTATGTTTGGGATGACGTATCCGCCGGCGATTACACGCTGCGCGTGAAGGCGATTGACGATGGTGGGCGCGCTTCCGCATCTTCGATTGATATTGAAGTGACAGATGGCGGCGGCACTGCCTGTACAAACACCGGTACTATTCTCCGCGAGGTCTGGACAGGGATTCCGTATCCGGATGTGGCTTCTATTCCGCTCAACACACCACCCGATGGTGCCATGGAACTCGACGCTTTTGAAGACCTGACCAATTCAGGTGACAACTATGGAACACGCATCAGCGGATACCTCTGTGTTCCGGCCACTGGCGCGTACACGTTCTGGATTTCGAGCAACGACCACAGCGAACTCTGGCTCAGCACGGACGACAATCCTGCGAACAGCAGGAAGATTGCCGAGGTGACCCGCTTTACTGACGTACGGCAATGGGATAAATTCGATACCCAGCAATCGACACCCATCGACCTGATCCAGGGACAACGTTACTACATCGAAGCACTGCACAAGGAAGGGGTAGGATCCGACCACATGGCCGTTGGGTGGCAGTTGCCTGATGGCACACTTGAAAGGCCCATACCAGGCAGCCGCTTGTCGCCGTTCGAGTCACAAAATATGGCGATGGCCACATTGGCTGCCGGCGCAACTGATACCGGTACCGTTGGTGATGGCATGACGGACATCATGTCTGGCGAATTGGTGATATACCCAAATCCGGCACCAAGTGATGTTGCCATGTTGCATATCACTTCCGGCAATGCTGCAGGACGATCACAGGGAACGATTGAAATTATGCGTATGACTGGTGAAATGGTATACGCTAAGCCATTCATCTGTCCTGGCAACTGCGGTGACCACGAGGTGGCGGTAGACAAAAAACTTACGCCTGGAGTCTACATGGTTAAGATGACAGCCAACGGCAAGACGACCGTTCGAAGGCTCCTGGTACGATAGGTTCAGCAGGCCCTGACGATGGTTCAGGGCCTGCTTTTATCATCTGCGTTGGACGACAAAGCATACTATATGAAAACAAAACTACTCTCTGTTCTGCCATTGGTTTGGGTGGCATTTGTGGGACTGGCTCAACCTCGGGAGGTTGGATACCTGAATGGTGATCATATCAACTCGGCCGTTGACGTTGATGGAATTTTTTACTACGCTGAAGGACACGAGGTACACAGGATGGATGCCGACCATTCCTATACGGATTACCTCTGGAGTTTTGAATGGGGAGACCAGGTGACGGACCTGACAAGTGCGAACGGCCTCCTGTTCTTCAATGTCACTACGACAGATAAGACGTCGCTGTGGCGCTCGGACGGAACCTCTGAAGGAACCTTTTCGCTGATCGAATTCAACGATACGTTCACCACGGCATCGCCTGTGATCGCCGCAGACGGTGCCATCTTTTTTGGTTTTCGGGACAAAGTTTATCGATCGGACGGTACGCCGGAAGGCACTGTCTTAATGAAGGATCTTCATACTGACGCAGATCGCGGCTTTCTCCGGCTGCAACAAGGTGGCGCCGGATTTTTTATCAACTTCAGAAGAGCAGCCAATGACTATGAACTTTGGCAGTCGGATGGCACCGCGGCTGGGACCGTATTGGTCAATTCGTTTTCGTATATCGAATTCCTGGATAACGTGGGGACTACTGTCTATTTTGTCGGGGATGACGGTTCTGCAGGGCGAGAGCTTTGGAGCATCGACGTGAATGAAAGTACGACAATCGATCTCAATCCGGGCGGAGGAAGCAGCTTCGCCGTTGGCGGAAATGCTTTTGTGGTCAACGACGAACGTATCGTTTTTACAACGGCAACGCCGGCTGCCGTATGGACGGCTACGCCTTCTTCGACGCAGCAACTTGCGCCCCGGCGTGCCTCCGAGATTGTCAACGCCGGCGAAAAATTCCTTTTTATTGCCGGCAACGAGTTGTGGGTGACCGGTGGGACGCCCGGTCATGCGACAATGGTTAAATCGTTCGCTACGTCCGGCTCGACAAGTCAGCGACTAACCAATCTTCGGGCCTACGGCAGCAATGCTTCTTTCGTCGTCGATGGCATTGTCTTGTGGCAGACCGATGGAACAGCGGTGGGTACGTTGGCCGTTTGGGACCATACTCCTTCTGGTACCTCTCCTTCGGGAGCGATCGATCTGTTTGTATCGGGCGATCACCTTGTATACGTCGGTGCCTTCTCGTCATCCGACTATCCCGTCTGGTATGCATCGATCTATAGCTATGATACCAGGGAAGTGCGCATTACCGACGCCTACCTGATTGACGCGGAAACGAATCAGGAAATCAAGAAACTGGAGAACCCGACGGTAATCAATGTTGGCCAGCACGTGTCTGTGCGTGCTGATGCCACGCTTGCAACGGGCAGGGTCATATTCTCTTTGAACGGAGCGGGTTTTCACACCGAGCGCGAACGACCCTTCTCGCTCGCGGGAGACGGTGGCGGCGACTACTACGAATGGGAAGCTATGCCCGGAACATATGAACTTCGCATCAATCCCTACTCGGCATCAGGGAGTGGGGGCACGGCTGTGACCTACCAGATTACGGTCAGGGAATCTGGCGGGGGGTGTGGTACAGGCACAATCGTTCGTGAATTCTGGCGCGACATCGAAGGCAATGATGTTGCGTCAATTCCTTTTGATCGAAGGCCGGCAGGAATGGAGATGCTGACGTTGTTCGAAGCACCATCGAATTGGGGAACCAACTACGGCGCCCGCGTGAAGGGATATCTCTGCCCACCCGAAACCGGCGCGTATATATTTTGGATTTCAAGCAATGACCAGAGTGAACTGTGGCTGAGCACCGACGACCAGCCCGCTACCAAGAAGCGCATTGCTTTTGTCAGCGCTGCAACCAACCCGCGTCAATGGGATAAGTTTGCCGCCCAATGGTCGGCCCCTATTCAGCTACAGGCGGGACAACGCTACTATGTGGAAGCGAGGCATAAGCAGGGCGGCGGTACGGATCACCTCGCCGTAGGATGGCAATTGCCATCGGGAACAATGGAGCGGCCCATCCCCGGCAACAGACTGTCTCCGTTCACAGGCAACCAGCCACCCGAAGTTCGTATTGTCAGTCCTGAAGATGGGCAGGTATTTCCGGCGCCGGTCAACATCCGGATTCAACCGGAAATCAAAGACACTGACGGTTTTCCTGTTAACATTCGATTCTATGCCGGCAACAAGTTGCTGCGCGAGTCGACAGATTCATATTTCGATTGGATGAACGTGCCACCGGGTGCTTATCCGCTCTATGTGAGCGTGACGGACAACAGCGGCGCGACGACCACTTCGGATACCGTCAACATTGTCGTCGCCGGACAAAGCACGGCCTCTGGCGAGATTACGTATGAACAGTGGAATAACGTTCCCGGCAATAAGGTGTCTGATATACCCCTCAATGAAATACCGGACACCGAAACATCGTTGACGTTGTTTGAGGCTCCGATGAATTCCGGAACCCATTACGGTGCGCGTGTGAGGGGCTATATTTCTCCACCATCCAGCGGCAGCTTTACTTTTTGGATCTCGAGTAACGATCATAGTGAGTTGTGGCTAAGTTCCGACGAAGACCCCGATAATAAAGTGCGCATTGCGTCGGTCACGGGCGCCACCAATCCACGACAGTGGGACAAGTTTGCTTCTCAGCGGTCCGCACCGGTTTCGCTTGTTTCCGGAAAAAAGTATTACATCGAAGCGCTCCACAAACAGGGTGTGGGATCGGATCACCTCGCCGTAGGATGGCAGCTGCCTGACGGCACAATGGAAAGGCCTATCGCGGGAAGCCGGTTGTCTCCTTTCGGGGATTCGGAAGCGCCGGGTTCCTATGTCGTTCTTCCCGTTGACGGAGAACAAGACGTCGATCCGATGGTGATGCGGCTGAAGATAGCGCCCGTTGTTGGTGCGCGACGCTACCGCATCGAACTGAATACGCAGGCTGACTTTACCGGCCCGTCGAAGATATTGGAGAGCACCGATGACTATCAGCTGATCTATGTCGCCAGAGACCTTGATCATTCCACCACCTATTATGCGCGTGTAAGAACGGATATTTCAGGATTTGGTGCCGTGTCCCGGTTTACCACCAGGGATCCCGTTGGCCTCCATCGGTTGTGGGGAATCACGACAGCAGGAGGCGACGACGGGATGGGCACCATCTTCAGCTTCAGCATTGACAGTGGACACTTTGTCAAACACTACGACAAAGAAATTGTACGATATGTTTATGGCGAAGGTGAGGATGACTACGTCGAATACGAGGAGCGCTTGCGCGGCACGCCTGTTGCCGGTCCTGAAGGAACGTGGTACGGCGAGAGTGATCATGATTACGTTCACAACATGTTCGTCATGAACCAGGCGGGTGAGGTGCAATGGCTCGATCCCTTTGTGTTTATCTACGAAGGCAACATCATGCTGGCATCGGATAACTGTATCTACGTGACCACGTCGCCCTACATCGAAGGCGGTGTCATTGATAAGTACCCGTTGCACGATCCCTCTATGACGCAACGGCTTCGGGTCTTCAACGCCAAGGCTGACGGACTGAACCCGTCGGCAACGTTGGTTGAACTTCCTGACGGCTACCTCTATGGCACAGCCAGGGAAGGCGGGCTTCATGAAGGAGGTGTCGTGTATCGCATACGGCACGGTGGCACAGACTTCAAAGTTGTGCATCATTTTCAGGGGTTCGAAGGCAAGAATCCCTATGCCGGACTGGCAGAAGCCGGGGGCTTTCTTTACGGCACCACAGCGTATGGTGGTACGGGTGACAACAACGGTGCGGTCTTTAAAGTCCGGCCCGATGGAACGGAGTTTACAACACTCTACTCATTCGACGGATGGAACGGCCGGCGGCCGATGGGAGAAGTGATTGTTCATGACGATGTCGTCTACGGCATGACCACCGCTGGAGGTGCTTCTGATAAGGGTATCATTTACCGCGTCAACAGTGATGGTACCGGCTTTGCGAAGCTTCATGAGTTCTCGGGTGTCGACGGAGACAGGCCCTCGGGTAAGCTTGCTTTGGCGCCCGATGGAACGCTGTATGGCATGACCACCCGTGGAGGAGTGAACAATTACGGAGTGATATTCGCCATTGGAAGCGATGGCACAAACTTCGCAAAACTTTTCGATTTCAGCCCCTCTACAGGTGGGCTACCGGAAGGGTCGATGGTGCTGCGTGAAGACATGTTCGGTCCGCCGGCCAGCGCCATGGCCAGAGCGACTAGCGAAATAAACCTCTCAGTCTCCGTGCATCCCAATCCGAGCATGGACGATTTCAAGATTCTCGTCAGCACCCCCGTGCCAGGACCCATTTATGCAGAATTGACCGATCAGTATGGACAGTCAGTGGCAACTTACCAGATATCGAATGGTATGCCTTTGGCAGTAGGCGGTGATTTAAAAAAGGGTATTTATATCATGAAGGTGATACAGGGCCGCGAGATCAGCATGCAAAGAATAGTAAAGAAGTGACCAACCCGGTCAGCCGTCCGAAAACTTCCGGTGGAGTGCCGGAGGTTTTTTTGGCAGATAAGGCTACTCGAAAACCTTTCTCGGATTTGTTTGGTTACCGACGACGGGATAGTTTCGAAAAAAAATGTATCATGAACAAGGACCTGGTTCTGCGCGAGTACCTTGCCATTGAGCGCAAAACTTTCCAACGAAAGGACGTTGCTGACTTACATCCGCACGGGGTTGTATTTCCTGGTGGCAGGTTCGACGCTTGGCCATTTGATTGACACGGCGTTCTGGAACATGATGGGTACCCCTGTCATCCTCGTCGGCGTGGCCATCACGGCGCTTGGTGTGGTGCGGTTTATCCGTGTTCGCCGTGAAATCAAAGAAACCCGGCAGCACGTTGGCAATGCTTCGATGGAATTCATCCGCCGGATTAAGACGGACGAGATCTGATGCGGCTAAAGTTTTTTCTTTCCCGTGTCGAGTTTGATGCGGGTTTCGCGTACGGCGATTTTCGGAAGTGTGCTTTCATTTTCATATAGAAAATCGGTCACTTCGGCATGGTGGTGTTTGACCATGCTGCGAAGCAACCAGGAGATTGCCTTGGTAATCAATACTTCCTTTTCGTGCTTCAGGCGCTGGATGTTGACGAAGGCTAGTTCGGCGAGTCGCTCGTCGCGGGCGCTGCCAAGGGGGGAGCATAGCAGTACCAGGGAGGCGCGGCGTTTGTTGATATTGGGATCTTTCACCAGCTGTTTCAGTAGTCGCCTCCACGCCGGCCACTCGCCCGGTACTTCGGTGCGCGTGAAATCGCCGGTGCAGACCACGTCGACCTCGGCCCAACCGACGAGGTGGTCAAGCCACTGGCTGAAGAGAGCGGGGTCGAATTTCCGTTGCACTTTGGTCGAGTAGCCCAGCATGATACCGGCGATGGCTTTTTCGGTGTACGATTCGCCCTTGATCAGGCTTGTGATCAGGGCAGCAAAAGCCTCGGCGGGAAGGTCTTTATGACTGCGCATCCAGTCTTTGGCGATGGTGCGCAGGGTAGGGGTGTTGATTGGATAGCGGATGTGGTCATTTCCGAGATACGAATTGAGGAAAGGGTCCCTGGCCGGTTTGCCCGAGTTTTTTCGAATCAGTGCGAGGATTTCTTTGTGATGCGCGTTTTTCATGGGTATGGGGCCAGACGACCAGAGACGTAAATATCGCCGAACCAGCTTTTTGGTAAAGAATTCGCTCAAAAAACGGCATTTTTTCCGGCAAATTTTTTAGCCCGCAACTTTCGTTTATTTTTGCAAACCAACACCGGAAACTGGCAACCAACAAACTGGTAACTGGTACTGGCAACCTACCTACGCTGCAGCGCACAAACCGGCGCGAGCTTCGGCAGGCAGGCTGGCGACCAATTTCAGGCTCCGTATTTCAATGGATAGAATTTCAGATTCCGATTCTGAAGATGCAGGTTC
>CAYMWA010000129.1:5238-10552 GCA_964393795.1 uncultured Roseivirgaceae bacterium | reverse complement strand
GCGATTCCATACGCATCGTACGCCTTGATGATCACTTCGGTGTCGGAATTCGAAGCAAAGGAATATCCCTTTTTGATCAGTTCTTCCCTTATCTCCTGGAAGTTATATACCTCCCCATTGAAGACGAGCGCCAGGTCCCGAAAGAAATAAGGCTGATGTCCCAAAGGAGAAAGATCAAGAATAGAAAGACGCCTGTGGCCCAATCCCACCGCAGTGTCAGACATCGTTTTTACATACTGCCCCTCATCATCCGGCCCACGGTACGCCATCACATCGGTCATCGCCCTTAATACCGACTCATCACTCCTTCCCGAAAAATCCGCAAAAC
This sequence comes from uncultured Roseivirgaceae bacterium, assembly GCA_964393795.1. Taxonomy (GTDB): domain Bacteria; phylum Bacteroidota; class Bacteroidia; order Cytophagales; family Cyclobacteriaceae; genus Chryseosolibacter. Next base: position 10,224 of record CAYMWA010000129.1, on the reverse strand, counting down.
CCGCAAGCCCACACATAAAAGTTTTAAGTTTTAAGTCTTAAGTTTTAAGTTCCGGTACGCTTCGAACCTTTCGCTTCCCGCCAATCGCTCAACGGTCGGCACCTTTATTCTTTTCAACCTTTCAATCCTTTCCAACCTTTCATCCTTTCCAACCTTTCATCCTCTCCAACCTTTCAATCCTTTCAACCTCTCAACCTTCCGTCAACCGCTTCACTACCCGAGCGGGTATGCCTGCGGCAACACAAAAAGGCGGTACGTCTTTGGTCACTATCGCTCCGGCGGCAACGACGGCACCCTTTCCGATCCTCACTCCCTTTAGTACTGTCGCGCGGGTCGCAATCCAGACGTCGTCTTCGATATACACGGGTTTCGATGCACCCTCGGCAAAATGGTCGCGTACATCGTGAAAGTCGCTGTCCAGGATGATCGTGTAGGGTGCAATCCGAACATTCTCCCCAATGCTGACGAGCGCTCGCGCATCGATGTGCACGCCGTTTAGCCGCGAATTTCTTCCGACCAGTAGCCTCCCTTTCTTGCCTGTGTACAGTTTCGCCCGCACGATAGTAGACCACACCCTTACTTCGTCAGCCAGGATCATTTCGCCCTGATTATCGATGACAGGTCTCCCGTTTACCGACACCCATTTCCCGATGCGGGTGCACTTGCGAAGATATATTTTGGCCCACAAAAACCGGAAACCGCCACGAACAACCTCCCACAGAAGGGCCCCGGTGGTCGTGTCAGGGTTTCTCTCCCGGTAGAGGGCAAATTTCGATTTAAGTAGTGCTAGTGAACTCATCTGGTGTCGACCTTGGGATGGGAAAAATTCCAGACAATACCCTCTACCACCGCCCGCATTAAGTGGACGTTGCCCCGCCACAAATAAAGAAGGCATTTCTTTGGCATCGCCAGAAGAAAGAAAAACATCAACCCTATGAAGTAAGGAACTCCCTGGAAATTCCTTCGCATAAACAACAACCGGTTCCGGTTAAGATAGTGCACCTTCAGATAACTTTCGTCACCGCCCGTGCTGACCGATTCTTTATGGATGACACTCGACGTGCCGACATAATACATCCGATATCCCTTGCGCTTCACTTGTTCACACCAGTCGTGCTCTTCATAGTAGAGAAAGTACACTTCCGGCATAAGTCCTACCTCATCTATTACCCTTCGCGGAATCATGAGGGCGGCGCCGTGTCCCAGGTCGGTCTTGTATATCTTGTCATACTGGCCTTCGTCTGTCTCATTCCACCCAAGGCGTTTTCCCCTCCCGGTAACGGCATTGATGCCAATTGCACCGGCATACTGTATCCGGCCGTCAGGGTAAAGTACTTTAGGCGAGGCCATGCCGGCATCCGGATATTGTTGAAAGATATCCAGCATCGGTTCAAGAAAGCCAGGTGTTACTTCGACATCGTTGTTGACCAGGAAAACGAACTCGCCCTTCGATGCGCTGATTCCCACATTATTTCCCCCCGCAAAACCCAGATTGCGTTCCGCCTGAATATAGTTGATCTCCGGAAACTCCTGGGGCAAGGACCTGATCGATGTATCGGGCGACCCATTATCCACCACAATCACCTCCACCGGCTCATACGTGATCCTCCGCAATGAGTGCAGCAATTCCCGGGTGACCTGGGTCTGGTTGTAGTTGACGGTGATAATGGAAACCAGTGGACGCATACGCTTCTATTCTTGCGAAACCCCGTGCTGGGTATGGATAAACTTCTTATTGGCATCCTTGAGCCTGAACAGCAACAGGAACATGTTTACAAATATGCCCGGAAGCCTGACAAACGCCTTGACCATTTTCCTTGAATAAAACTCCCCGGGGATCGAAATCAGTATCGCAAAACTGTTCAACAGGAACAGCGCAATCCACGCCTCCTTTCCCAACAAGAGATACGGATGCAAAAAGATCGACAAGATCGTCAATATCGTCAATAACCCAAGGTTGATAAGCCGTGGCAACTGAATGTTCCGCAACACCGCACTGTTAAAAAAAGTAAAGTCGCCCCTGAACAGCGCGACACACCCTTCCCGAAAATACTTCGCCAGATAGACATACTGGCTCGAAATCCATCGCTTGCGCTGGTTTTGGAAAGACTGGTCCTTCGATACCTTCTCATCGTATACCACCGCATCCTTATAGTAGTAGACCGGCGCCCCCTCCTGGAGAAACCGCAGCTCGAGTTCACGATCGTAGCCGCCGACGGAATTCATCGCCGCGAGCTTTTCCTTCAGAAGGTCATACTGAAACACCACCCCGGAACCACTTATCGACGAGGACATCCCCATCGCCACGGTGCCCTGCCGGTAGATGTGGTTGTTGATGGCTTCGCTTACACCGTCGAGAAAAGCAAGGCTGTTGTTGCGGTTCTTCGGCTTGCGCTGACCCTGAACGGCCTTGTATTGTCTTTGCATAATGAGCGCGTTCATTTTGCGCAGAAAGTTGTCTTCCATCAGATTGTCAGCGTCGAGGATGACAGCATAATCATGACGCCCTTCCGGAATCTGCGCCAGCGCGTAGTTCAGCGACTTCACCTTCGTGCTGCTCTCAAAGAAAACTTCAATCACCTCCAACGGTAACTTTCGCAAGGCGCGGAGTGTTTCCGCCTTCAGCGAGTCAGCCAGGATATACACGGTGAATTTTTCTGCAGGATAGCCTTGTCGTACAGCCTGACGCGCGACATCCAGGATGACATTGTCTTCCTTATAAGAGGGGATGAGCACGGCGAAACGGAGATAGGCCTCCGGCTCCGGTGGCACTTCATTGGAGTAGCGATGTCCTGCCAGAGCAAAGGTGACGGCATATCCCACAACATAGAAGAAATAAACCAGTAACAGCAGTTCAACAACAATCATGGTATCGGCTTGGTAAATCTTTTATCCGTCAAACATTCTCCTTCTGCAGCAAGGCTGGCAGCGTAGAGAACAAGATCTTCAGGTCGAGCATGAACGAGCGGTTCATCGCATATTCCATGTCAAGGGCAATGCGCTCTTCTGCCGACATGTTCTCTTTACCGCGCTTGGTCACCTGCCACAATCCGGTGATACCGGCAGGCGCAAGAAATCGCCAGGCGATCTTGTTATTGGTAAGCTGCGCCGCCTCGTAAAGGGGCAAAGGCCTGTTCCCTACGAGCGACATGTCACCGCGCAGCACGTTGAACAATTGCGGAATCTCGTCAAGGCTCGTCTTCCGCAGGAATGCGCCAAAACGCGTCACGCGAGGGTCATCTTTGAGCTTAAAGAAGACGCCGTTAGAACTTCCCCCATACTGATTGGCGTGCACCAAATCCTTTAGCTCTTTGTCAGCCCCCGTTCGCATCGAACGAAACTTGTAGAAGTTGAAAATGCTGTAGCCCCAGCCCGCACGCTTGGACACGTAGAAAACGGGACCTTTGGATTCGAGTTTGATAATGATGGCGATGATAAGCAGGAGAGGCGAAAGGATGGTCAGCAGCGTGGCCGACACCAGAATATCAAAGATGCGCTTGGAGATCCATTGGTGTGTGCGTGGCGCATCCTCGGAGAACGTTTCATACGGCCTGTTGCCTCTGGAATGTTTGTAGCTCTTGAACTTGCGCAGCGCGTCGATCCGCTTGAGAAACACGGGCGTAATGGCACCGTGATGATATTCGTCCGCGCCAATCTTCAATGCCCTGGCTTTGGCTGCGGGGTCGAATTTAGGCGTGTAGCAGATCACCGGCACAACCTGATCGCGCGCCGTCCGGATCAGCTTATCAGTGCCCTCTACAGGCACACTGTCTTCGAGGAGAATGGCGTCGACCACCTCGTGGTGCTCCAGCGCGCGGACGGCCTCATCCACCGTCGTGTAGGTGAACAGCGTCGTCTCATAAAAATAGCTTCGCTCGCCGGTAGGTGGCTGATTGTCAACGCGAAGGATGCGTTTAGTGAAGACGGTGATGTTGAACAAGCCGTTACCAGCCTGTCCGTTAGGCACTTCCAATGTCGATTTCATATTCAGTCGATAAGTACGACTTCACCCCGGTAAAGTAACCCGCGCTTGATTTCTGACAAGAGAGTTTGTGGTTCGAATGGTTTTGAGATGAAGGAAAATGCACCGAGTTCGGGAGAAAGATCCCGCTGCTCGGCTTCCGGGAGACCGGAAAGGATGATCACTGGTATATCGCTGTATAATCCACTCAGGCGGAGATTCGCAAGAAACTCAAGCCCGTCTTCTGAGGAGTTGTTAAAGCCGTACACGATGAGGTCGGGAATGTTGCCCTCAGACAACCACGACCAGGCCTCCATCGGACTGTCAATAACAGCGACATGGTGTTCAATCCTCAAAATTCTTCCCAGAAGCCACGACAACGGAGCGTCGTCTTCAATAAGTAAAATCTTTTTCATATCGCTCGCAATTTTACGGTACACAATCGCGGCTCCGGGAACGTAGTGGGGTTCACAAAAGCCAACTGACAGACAATTCAAAGTAACCAATTCTGCACGATTTTCGAAAAAACTTACGTAAAAATATTTTCGATGAACTGCAGAATATGACTTTAAATGCACAATACGCCGACGAAGTAACCAGACTTTTGAAAAAAGTTCATTTTGGGGCGATAAACTTACATGTGTTAGTTGTGGGAATACCGGGCGCTTCGGCAAGCTCAGCGACCGGTCCGCTACGAATGGCGGTCCCTGAGCCTGCCGAAGGGCCGCCGGGTCGACTTGTGACACCACCTCCGCGCCTCGCGCCAAAAAAACCTGCGCCCTCCGCATCTCCGCGATTTCTTCGTGGACCGTGGACAACTACCGTGGACCGTCGACCGTCGACTGTCGACCACCAACCGTGGACAACTACCGTGGACCGTCGACCGTCGACCGTCGACCACCAACCGTGGACAACTACCGTCGACCGTCGACCGTCGACCACCAACCGTGGACAACTACCGTGGACCGTTGACCGTCGACCGTCGACCACCAAACACATACCCCCCCACCACCGGAAAATGATCC
>CAYMWA010000129.1:0-5138 GCA_964393795.1 uncultured Roseivirgaceae bacterium | reverse complement strand
GACCGTCGACCGTCGACCACCAAACACATACCCCCCCACCACCGGAAAATGATCCGTAAACCTCACCGTATCCAGGGTTTGAAAACCGACACACTTCAGCGACGGGGAATAAAACTGGTTGTCGATCCGCAGCATGCTCAGGGTGTTGCCATTGTAGGTGAAGCCGAACCCCCGGCCGGATTCTTCAAATGCGTTTTTCAGATGTTCGCGCAACGACTGATACGAATACGAATAGGGCAGCTCGTTGAAGTCGCCGGCACAAATCACCGGGTAGGGCGACGCCTCTACAAAGGCAATCAACTCCCTGATCTGCTTACTGCGCTCAAACACGCCCGACTTCAGCTTTCGCAAGACGACCCTCACATCGTGTGTGCCGTCTTCCAGGGTCTCTGCATAGCGGGGATGAAACCCCTTCATCTGCATGGATTGCAGGTGCACATTGACGATACGCACTGTGTCCGCGCCGGCGACGATGTCAGCAAAAGAGATGCGGTTAAATCCGTTCTCGCTGGCCATGACATCCCCCGACCGGACAATCGGAAGGCGCGACACAATCAGGGTTCCGAACCGCGAGCCGTCCCACTTGTTGGTGGCTGCGGAAAAGTAATAGTCCCACCCGCGTGCATCAAGTTCACCGAGCATGTCGATGCCGTTCCGTTCGGGATGATCCGGAAATTCCTGGAAGCACTGGACATCGCTGGGCGAATGCAAGACCCAATCCAGCATACGCGTGCGTTCTGCGACGGCAGATTCCGAACGACGGCCCGCATCCATGGTATTGAAAGCGCTGAGGTTGTAATTCAGGACTTTGATCAACTGCGCTTTCGGCGGATTGCCGAACCGGAATAACGACTTGATGCCGACAGTCGCATACAAATAGTCGGCACCATAGACCAGCACCGCCAGCAGGAGAATCGTGGTTTTTTTCCGGAACAGGATTCCGGACACGACCAACAACACATTCACCACGAGGGCAAACGGGATGACAAAACTGGCAAGCCAAAGATTAAATCGTTCCGAAGGCGGGATGCTTCCCAAAGAGTATATGGCCAAAAGCAGAAGGGCGGCAACAACATTAAGATACTTCATTCACAGAACACAAACTATGTATACGGAAACGGATCTGTTTAGGTCGTCCTGGCCGGCTGACTTTCATGCCTGTCGAAGCCCCTCCGGCCTCGCGGTTGGCGGTCACACGCACATGACATAAAAAAAGCGTTCGGTAAACGAACATAAACGTTCCAAATGCGTTATTTGGCTGAAAATTCACCATAAATAACTGGCAATGCAACTTGCGGGAAGTTCCAGGGGCGGATTGGCACCCACCGGCAACGATCAGCCCTATCTTGCCTACATCGCATTGGCGGCGGTCTGCCTGATATGGGGCACGACTTACCTCGCCCTGCGCATTGCCGTGCTGAACTTCCCTCCTTTTCTGTTTACCGCGATCCGGCAGTCAACGGCCGGGCTGTTGTTGCTGTTATTCATGTTTACCCTTGGCGGGGAAGCCATACCGCCGAGATCTTTCTTGTGGCGTCAGGCTGTCGCCGGATTTTTTATGATCACGCTGGGAAACGGACTCGTCGCGTGGGGCGAAATGCACATCCCGAGTGGGGTGGCCGCCATCATCTGTTCACTCGAACCCGTCCTGGTGATCGTAATTAGCGTGCTCATCCACCGCGATGAACGGCCCAACTTTCGGATGGTCGCCGGCCTTGTCGTCGGACTGGCGGGCGTCATCATTATGTTCGGCGAGCACCTGTCGGATTTTTCCAACGTCGCCTACATCGCGGGCATTGTGGCTACCTTCACAGCGGTGGCGGCATGGGCGTCGGGCAGCATCTGGATCAAAAAAAGACATACCGGAAGCAACCTCTTCGTCAACGCCGGCCTTCAGATGTTTTTTGGCGGATTGCTTTCGCTTCCCCTCAGCGTCGCGTTTGATGACCTGGGATCCGTCAGCTGGTCACCCGAAGTGACCTGGTCGATGCTTTACCTGATCCTCGTGGGTTCGTTGATCGCTTACGCGTCATACGCGTACGCCCTGCGAAATCTGCCAATCGGCATCGCATCGCTTTACGCCTATATCAATCCCATTGTTGCCGTGGTGCTCGGATGGGCGGTGCTGCACGAGACCCTGAACACGCGCATATGGATAGCCATGGCACTTACCGTAACCGGTGTCTATATCGTCAACCGGGGCTACCAGATGCGGGCGATGGCAAAACCACAAGCCGCGCCCGGGCGTCCATAAATCACGACGCGACCTGTGCCAATCACATCGATAACTTGTTAACTTTGACGCCTGCAAAGTCATCTGCCATGACGATCATGAACGAAGGCATTTCGGTTAGAACGTGTCACGCCAAAGACCTCGACACGTTGGTATCACTGGCGATCAAGACCTTCCGGGATACCTTTGACGAATTCAATTCTCCGGAAAACATGTTGCGCTACATCAACAAAGCCTTCTCACGCAAGGCCGTTGACAAGGAGATGCATGAGCCGGGAACGGTATTCTTCCTCGCCTTCGATGGTCGCAAGGCCGTCGGCTACGCAAAAATCAGCGCCAGCACACCTCCCGCAGGCGTGAACCCTGCCGCGCTCCAGCTCGACAGGCTTTATGTACACCACCATTACCTCGGCAAACGGGTGGGCTACATGCTGATGCAAACATGCCTTGGTCACGCCCGCAAGAAAGGATGCCCCACCATGTGGCTGGGTGTCTGGGAAAACAACGACCGGGCTATTGCCTTTTATGAAAGGTTGGGCTTTTCGCGATTCGGGCAGGCGGTCTTCATGTTGGGTGACGATGCCCAAACGGACTGGCTGATGAAAAAGGAATTGTAACGTTCACGGTCGACGGTCCACAGTCCACAGTCCACAGTAGAGTAGAGAAAGACCTGGATGGTAGGCTTTGGTTGAGGAAGCGTTTAGGACAAACCGGCTCGAACCAAAGCCCGCTATTGAGGTCTTACTCTACCCCACCGTGGACCGTGGACCGTGGACCGTGGACTTTTCCCGCCCGCCATCGATTGCAGAACGCTTTTCCGCTACAGCGGCTTAAATACTTTGCAGGCTTTATTAATTATGTCATTAATAATAGTGAAATTCACCCTTTAAAATCAGTGAATTATGGTTACGCTTACCTCCACTATCCCCGTTGAGCGCACGGCACATTCCCGAATCGGAGAAGTCGATTTCAACCACCTTGCTTTTGGTCACCACCTTGCTGACCACATGCTTGTCGCCAACTATGACAATGGCCAATGGCAACAGGCAAAGGTCGTACCCTTTGCAGACATTCAGGTATCGCCCGCGATGTTGTCGCTACACTATGGCCAGTCCGTCTTCGAAGGGATGAAGGCCTTCTTCACCAAATCGGGAGATGTCAATATCTTCCGTCCGCAGAGACACCTCGCGCGCCTGAACCGCTCGCTCGACCGGATGTGCATGCCGGCCATTCCTGAAGAGTTGTTTATTTCCGGATTGGAAGTACTCCTGGCGACCGACCGCGATTGGATACCGAAGTCGGAAGGTGCCTCATTGTATATTCGCCCGCTGGTATTTGCCACCGAATCGCGACTGGGCGTAAAGGTTTCAGACCAGTACAAGTTCATCATCATGACCTCACCGGTTGGCCCTTACCAAAGCAAGCCATACCGCCTGAAGGTCGAAAAACATTTTGTCCGCACGGCCGAAGGAGGAACGGGCTCTGCCAAATGCGCCGGCAACTACGGCGGCGCGTTCTATCCAACGCAGATTGCGCGGCAGGAAGGCTTTGACCAAATCCTCTGGACGGATCACAAGGAACACAAATACATTGACGAAGTCGGCATGATGAACGTCATGTTCGTGATGGGCGGCAAACTGATCACACCAAAATTGTCGTCGGCAATCCTGGACGGCGTCACGCGCGACACCATCCTCACGCTTGTCAAAGACCTCGCGTTGCTGCCCGTAGAAGAACGGCGCATCTCGATGGATGAGATCAAGGAAGGACTGACAAAGGGAACACTCACAGAAGCCTTTGGAACAGGTACCGCTGCCGTTGTATCGCCGATCGCCGTGATCCACATCGATGGCGAGGACTACGTCGTTCCCGAAGCAGGTCCGACAAGTCTCCAACTGCAGGTGAAAGAAAAACTGAACAACATGCGGCTGGGTCTTGAAGCCGACCCGTATGGCTGGAACTATATCGTAAAATTGTAGCCGATGGCGGATACCATTTCCTACAGGAGTAACATCAAAATCACTGTCGACGACTTTGCGGATCTGCTCCGCCGCTCTTCACTCGACGAGCGCCGCCCGGTAGAAGATACCGGAAGACTTCAGAAAATGCTCGACCACGCCAATGTAATGGTGACCGCCTGGGCAAACGAACGGCTCGTGGGACTCTCCCGCGCGCTGACGGACTTTTCCTTTTGCTGTTACCTTTCCGACCTGGCAGTGGATAAGCAATACCAACGCTCTGGCATTGGCAAGGAATTGATCAAACTGACACACGCCGCTGCCGGACAGGAGGCAACACTTATCCTGATGGCCGCACCTGCCGCTGTCAAATATTATCCAAAGGTGGGCATGAAGCCGTTCGCGGACTGCTTTGTTATCCCACCCTCTACAAAGCTATCATGAACAATACACCACTCACCCATCATGTTTTCTTCTGGTTGAAGAACCGTGACTCAAAGGAAGACCTCGACAAATTGATTGCCGGACTCCGCACACTCGAAAAAATCGAGACAGTTAAGAAATTGTATATCGGCGTTCCCGCGAGTACCGAACAGCGCGATGTAGTCGATGCAAGCTTCAGCGCATCCGAACTGATGTTCTTCGACAGCATCGAAGACCAAAACGCCTACCAGGTGCACCCACTTCATAAGAAGTTTATCGAAGAATGCGGTCACCTGTGGGAAAAGGTGCTGGTGTATGATTCGGCGAGGGTGTAGGAGGGGTCGACGGTCCACAGTCGACGGTCCACGGTAGGGTGGAGCAAGACCTTGAGAGGGGTTTCAGGATGCAGGTTGCAGGTTGCAGGTTACAGGTTGCAGGTTACAGGTTGCAGGTTGCGGGTTGCAGGTTACAGGTTGCAGGTTGCAGGTTGCACGCGGGCCCTTGTGGAAACGGCTTCGTTTGGA
>CAYMWA010000128.1:0-10669 GCA_964393795.1 uncultured Roseivirgaceae bacterium | reverse complement strand
CCGAAGTGTAGATGTAGATGTCAATGCATATCAGCAAAAAGATTTGCAACAACAAACTGTTTTGCAACATCGTTAAAAATGTGTTAATGTGTTCGTGTGTTCGTGTGTTCATGTGGCCCCGGTCCCTGAGCTTGCCTGCCGGTGCGTAAGCCAAGTGCGCTGGCAGGCAGGCCTGCCGGTGCGTAAGTCAAGTGCGCTGGCAGGCAGGCTTGTCGAAGGGCCGGGGTTGGTGCTTCGATTAATAGGGTGTCACGCTAATGTGTTCATGTGTGCGCCGCCGTCATGATGCTTTCGTTAGTTCAAGAATCGTGAGTTCCGGCGGCATTCCGATTCTGCCGGGATAACCCAGGTAACCGAATCCGCGGTTGACGTACAAGTATTGGTTGTCTTCCCGGTACAGGCCGGCCCATTGTTTATAGGCATATTGAGAAGGACTCCATTTAAAGTCGCCGATTTCCACGCCAAACTGGAAGCCATGAGTGTGTCCCGAAAACATCACGTCGATATCGGGATATTCCCGGCGCACCTGCGCATCCCAATGACTGGGATCATGCGAAAGCAAAAGTTTCACGGGCGCGTCTTCCGAGCCTTTGTAGGCGAGATCGAGTTTTCCGTACTTCCCAAAACCGCGGCCGCCCCAGTTTTCATTTCCGAGAATCGCAATGTAATCGGCCCCGTCCCGAAGCACGTGATGTTCGTTCATCAGCAGTCGATAGCCCATCTCCTTGTGTGCCTGCATCAGGTCGCGAAAGTTCCGTTGCTTCGCTTCTTTGGAGGACCAGTGGTGGTAGTCACCATAATCATGATTCCCGGTAACGGAGTAAACGCCGAGTGGCGCCTTCAGTTTGTCGAATACGTTCACGTACTCTTTCATCTCTATTGCCTGGTTGTTCACAAGGTCACCCGTAAAAAAGATGACGTCGGGTTTTTCCTTCATCATCATCTCGACACCGCCCTTGACAGCAGTCTTGTTAAAGAAGCTGCCGGAATGAATGTCGGAGAGGTGGCCGATCCGCATTCCGTCAAATGCGGAGGGAAGATTGGGAAGCTTCACCTTCACACGCCGTACGCGATAGTCGTGAGCACCGGAGAGGATTCCATACGCCATGGTCCCAAACGGAATGGCCGTGGCAACAAGTGCTGCCTTCGTCAGAAACTCCGAGCGCGAGATCGCCTGTCCGGGTAACGCATCTGTTCCCGAACTCCCAAAGCGCTCGGCGATCCACCGCACACCGCGCTGCAGGTCGTCAGCAAACACAAAAAGAATACCGAACAACTTCGAGAAGTAGGTCGCAAAGAGCGCAGTCGCCATCCAATTGCGCATGGCAGCCGTGATGCGGTAAGGGTCTCCAAACATCCACCATGCGAGAATACCGACGCACAGAACCGTCGGCATCCAGAACGCTATGCGTACGCCGCTCCTCCAGACCGGCGCCCAATCCCTGCTCACAGCCACAACAGCTTGATACAGGTACACATCGACCGCCAGCAACAGTCCTACGATAATCACAAATGTCATAATACGTCGCATGATTCTATTCGTCAGGGCACATGCGCCCACTTCCCCTCATCTCCCCTCTCGTTTTGATACGCTTTCGTCCTATCGCCAGTGCGGGACTCGCCGCATCCTTCTCGTATTAGAGCACCACAACGGCCGTACGTCAATCAAGTCATCGCCACGGCGCCTTCCGTACCCGCAGCCGGTTTACCGCGGAGGCCGAATATGCGTTCCTTCAACTTGGCCATAAGCAGATACAGGACAGGAACAAAGACCAAGGTGAGGAAGGTTCCGAATATCAGACCGAACACCATCGTCCATGACAACGGGCCCCAGAACGCTACGTTATCGCCGCCGAAATAGAGTTGCGGGTTGAACTCGGTGAAGAGCGTTACAAAGTCGATGTTCAATCCTACGGCGAGCGGAACCAGGCCCATTGAAGCGGCGAGTGTAGTGAGCATCACCGGCGTCATCCTGGTTTTGGCCGCTTCGACGATTGCCTCATAGAGGCCTACACCTTGCGAACGCAGGAGTTCCGTGAACTCGACGAGCAGGATTCCATTCCGCACGACCAACCCGGTTAGGGCGAGAATACCCACACCTGTCATAACGATGGAGATTTCCATTCTGAAGAGCGAGAATCCGATCAAAACCCCGATAAGGCTCAACACAATCTCCGACAGAATGATCACAGGCTTGCCGATCGAGTTGAACTGAACAACAAGGATCATAAACATCAGTGCAAACGCCAATCCGAACGCGGTCATCAGGAAAGCACCCGCTTCCGCCTGTTCTTCCTGGGCGCCTGTCATTTCGACCGTTACGCCATCCGGGACGTCGAAGTTTTCGAGGCGCGACTTGATGTCGGCCACTACTTCATTTTCGTTATGGCTTGCCAGCACGTTTGAAGACAGGGTGATCACACGCTTCAGGTCAATGCGTTTAATACCCGCATAGCTGTTTGAATATTCCACTGTTGCAACAGCGGATAACGGAACCTGGCGCACTACGCCACCCATGCCCATGTCACGGTAAGTGATCGGTATATTGATGAGCGTGTTGACATCATTGCGTTGATCCTTCTTGATGCGCAATTGAATCGGATAGTCGTCGTTGGCATCGCGGAAACGCGAGATCTCATAGCCGTATACGGCCGTGTTCAACGCCTGGCCTATTTGCGCTGTTGAGATGCCTTCGCGATTGGCCTTCTCACGATCGATGTTGATCACGATCTCCGGCTTATCGCTCTGGAAATCCGACTTGAGCTCCTCCACACCCGGAACCTGTTCGGCGAGCAGATAGCGGTGAAGGTCGTTGGCGGTCTTGACGAGAAGTTCAAAGTCGTCGGCCGCCACTTCGATGTTAATTGGTTTTCCTGTGGGCGGACCGTTCACTTCTGAATCCACTGACACTTCAGCGCCCTTAATCCCTTTGACCGCTTCCCGAATATCATCCAGGAAGCCACGCGTGGACTGCCCTTCGCGTTCGGAGAATTTCACAAAGGCCACCGTCACCTTGCCGAGGTGCGGCGTGGCCTGGGTACCGATATCAAACGGATTGTCACTCGCGCCGATGGCCACGTTGGAGATCACCGACTCTACCACGGGGTTATCCTTGCCGATGGTGTTGATAACACGTTTCTCGACAATGGCGGTTATCGAATCGGTCACCGTCTGGTCAGTGCCAATCGGCATGCGTATGTATGCGTAGATAAAGTTCGGGTCGCCATTCGGGAAGAAGACCACCGGCGGCTTCCGGATCGCCGTGAAAACAATGGCGAAGATAAATAACCCAAATACGGCCGCTACCACCAAAAAGGGGCGATACTTATACAGGCACCAGGAGATAATTCGCTGATACCCCCGCTGGACTTTGGGCCACACCGACGTCTGAAATTTCTTGATAACATCCTTGAGGATGAAATGATGCAGCGCATACAGTAAGTAAATGAACACTACAAAATTTCCGAGACCAAAATTGATCATGTAAAACAGGATCGCGATGGCGCCAAATACAACGCTCGTAACTTTGAATCCTTTGGTGATCTTGGAGGCACCTTCCTCCTCGTCGTCGTGCGGCTTCATAAAGTCGGCCGCGAACACCGGGTTGATAATATAGGCTACCAACAGCGAAGCGATCAATGCAATGATGAGTGTAATGGGTAAGTACATCATGAACTTGCCGACGACACCGGGCCAGAACGCAAGCGGAATGAATGGTGCCAGAACGACAAGCGTGCCCGACAAGACCGGAAGAAAGACTTCTCCGGCCGCGATCTTCGCCGCTTTGCGAATGGGTACTTTGCCGTTGTTGAACACGCGATGTGTATTTTCAATCACGACAATGGCGTCATCCACAACAATACCCAGGGCGAGCAGGAAGGAGAACAGCGTCATCATGTTCAACCGGAAGTCGATCGACGGGAACACCAGGAAGGCGATAAACGTGGATATCGGCACTGACAGTCCAACGAAGATGGCATTGGTTACGCCCATAAAAAACATCAGGATGATTGTGACCAGCGCAAAGCCGATGATGATCGTGTTGATCAGGTCGTGGAGGGTCACCCGTGTGTTGACAGACTGGTCGGCCGTCACCGTTACATGCAGGCCCTGCGGCAAGACGCCGTCTTCGTAATCGGCGATGATCGCATTGATCTTGTCGGCAGCCTCGATAAGGTTCTCACCGCTTCTCTTGATAACGTTGAGCGTTACCACGTTCTTACCATTAAGACGGGCAAAACTCTCTTGTTCCTTGTGCGTATCGACCACTTCGGCGATATCCTTAAGATAGACCTTGCCTCCCTGGATAGAGCCAATCACCGTATTCGCGATTTCACGCGCGTTAGTATACTCGCCGTTTACGCTGAGCGACCGTTTCATGCCGTCGACGGAAAGCTGTCCGCCGGGAATCAGCACGTTCTCGCCGCCAATCGCCTGGGCGATATCGCCAAGGTCAACGCCGGCAAGCGCCGCCTTGTAGATGTCTACGTTGATCTGGATTTCGCGGTCGAGCGCACCGACGATGTCCACCCTGCGAATCTCGGTCAATGCCTCAAAGCGATCTTGCATCATCTCCGCATATCGCTTGAGTGTTTTGAGGTCATAATCGCCGGAAAGGTTGACGAACATGATCGGCATTTCGGAAATATCAATTTCCATCACCATAGGATCGTCGGGCAGGTTATCCGGAAGGTCGGGTTTCGCCCGGTCTACGGCGTCACTCACCTCGCGCTTCGCCTCTTTTACGTCAACATCGGTTTCAAACTCGATGATGACATTCGAAAAGTTCTGAATCGAGTTACTCGAAATCTTTTTCACGCCGGAAATTGACTTCACCTGTTTCTCGATGTGTTTGGTGATCAGGTTCTCGACGTCGGAAGGCGCCGCTCCTGGAAATGGCGTCGCAACATATATCTGCGGGAACACCACTTCAGGAAAGTTCTCCTTCGGCAGGTTCAGATAAGTGATAATACCGGCAACGCATATGAGTACCGTGGCCACGTAAATGCTGACTTTGTTGTCGATGGCCCAGCTCGTCGGCTTGAATTCTTTTTCAATGTCTTGCATGTGTCTGGAAGTTGGGGTTGGCAGGCCACCGGAGTGCCTATGGCGAAGCCGGTAGCCTGTTCCTTAATCTGTGGTGATGTAAATCCTTATATCTCTATGTGATCGCCGTCGTTCAGGCCTTGATAACCCACCGTGATCAGTTTGTCGCCGGCCTCCAGGCCGCTCACTTCTGCTTCATTTCCATAAACACCGTTAATGGTAATCACCTTGCGTTCGGCGACCAGGTGGTTGCCTTCTTCGCGCGCTACATACACCACCTTCTCTTCATTGATTTCCTGCACTACGTTAATCGGCACCACCAGCGCATCTGGATCGGATTCAAAAATAATCCTCACAGTGGCCGTCATGTTAGGACGCAGATCCGGGTCGGATGGGAGCGCAACCTCCACATTGAAGGTGCGAGACAGCCGGTCGATTGTTTTACTAACAAAGGTGACTTTTGCCTCCACCGTTTTGCGAAGCTCCGAGATATTCACAAGCACTTTGTCACCTTTCTTAATGTCGGTAACGTATGCTTCGGAAACCCGTGCCTGTATTTTCAGGTTGGATGTATTGACCACGCGCACCGCCGGCATACCCGGAGAAATCGTTTCACCTTCTTTGGGGAAGATTTCGTCCACCGTACCACTCATCGGCGCCTTCACCCGGGTCTTGTCATTTTGCTCCCTCAGTGAAGCCAATTGCTTCTCAAGCGATTCCTTGTTGGTTTTCGCCTGTAGAAATTGCACCTCGGTTCCGATCTTCTGATCCCACAGGTTCTTCTGGCGTTCGAACACCGAGCGGGCCAGCTCAAGTTGCGCTTCCATGGATTCGATATTGCGCTTGATCACTGCGTTATCGATTTGCGCAATGATTTGACCCTTTGAAACATGCTGTCCTTCCGTCACAAAAACCCGCTGTACCACACCCATGGTCTCCGCGCTGACGAGGACGCTATTCTCCGATTCAACGTGTCCCTGCGTTTCAATGTAGTGGTCAAAGTTACGGGGTTTGATCTCGACGACACCCACACTCTTAATCCGAACATTAGCCGCGGCGTCAGGATTGGCAGCAGCGATCTCGCTCTCCAGTTTGGCAATCTCTTTCGAAATAGCAGCCTCCTGTTCTTTGAGTTTTTCGAGGCGCGCCTGCTTGTCCTCGTCGGCAGAAGTCGCGCTGCAACCAGCCAGAAAGCCTACGATAACGGCGGCAAAAGCAATACGGGTATACATCTTGAGATTCATATATGGGGTATTTATAAATTGGGTCATTATTATTTCGATTCAGTTTCATCTATTGGCAGCAGCTTGCCATACGCTTTGTCGAGATCTACTTTTGCGATCAACGCATCGTAAAGGGCGTTGTAGTAGTTGATCTGTGCTTCCTTCAGGGCTGCTTCAGCCTCAATCACTTCGAGGTTGGAGCCGACGCCTTGCTCATACTTGATTTTGGTTATGCGCGCGATGTTCTCCGCCAGTTTGGAGTTGTCGCGTTGCGACTCAAGCGACTTGATAGCGTTGAGATAGCTGATCGCTGCCTGCTTCACTTCAAGGTCAATCGCCGATTTCAGAGAGGTGAAGCTGTTTTCAATCTTCATCAGGTTGATCTTCGCTTGCTGAAGTCGATACGAACGTTGCAAGCCGCTGAAAATCGGTATACTCAGGTTGAGGCCGAAGGTCGTGAACGAATACCATTTGTCCGGTCCGATCTGGTCCGTTTCCGGGATGCCATCGCTGTTGGTTCTGAACAGGCCTGCAATATCGGGCGACTGCGTGCTGTATCCCAGATTGGCAAACGCCGACAGACTTGGCAGTGCGGCCGAAAATTTATTCTTGACGTCAAGCGCCTGGAGATTGCGGTTCGCTTCCAGCAACTGATAGTCGCTCCTTTCGGTGTAGTTCCAGTCAAGTTCGTAGTTTTGCAGCAGGCCTTCGTCCACCTGCAGCGAAGCGATGTCACCCGCTACATCGAGGGGCTGATTCATCGGGTAGTTCATCTGGAACTTCAGCAATTGCAGCCCCAGCTCCTGAAGGTTATAAAACTTGTCTCGTTCGGCGAGCAAATTGTTCAGGGTCACCTGGATGCGGTCCACATCGATACCTTCTACAAAACCATTTTGGTTCATGGCCTTCGTCGTTCTCAACAAGGACTCCACGCGGGCGATGTTGTTGTCGAACAAATTCATCCGGTCTTTGTTAATGAGCACCCCGTAGTATGCTTTTGTGACTTGCTGAACCGTTTGCTCCTTCGTTTGACGGGCGCTCTTTACCGACAGCTCGCGGTAGGCATTGGCCGCCTTCAGCCCGACAAGGTACGAGCCGTTAAAAAGGATCTGATTGATATTGACACTCGCGTTGCCCGAGCTGCGCAATTGAAAAATGTTCTGCAGCGCTACGACATCGCCTGGCTGGATGCCGGGAACAGCACTCAGGTCGATAAAATCGGCGCCAGGATCAGAAGAGTTCTGGATAAAAAAGCGCGGCAGCTTCTGATTGTGCACCAGCCCTACCGAGGCGTCGATCTGCGGTAAACCGATCCCTCGTGTTTCCTTTACACGGGCATCGGCAATCTGCTCATCGAGCGCCGCATTCTTCACGGCGATGGAGTTCTCCAGCGCGTAGTCGATGCACCTCTCTAGCGTAAATGTCCGCGAACTGTCCTGGGCTTGCGCTGTAGCGGTGGCAACCACTGCCAGCATGATAAAAATTCGAAAAACACTTTTCATATTCAGACGGGGGTTTTCAGAGGTTGGGGTTTGTTTTCTTGTTTACATTTCAGGTATAGCTTTCTGCCCTTTTCAGTCAGCAGACCAAAAACGAAATGGTCAAATATCTGCGCCTGCACGTCGACAAGCCGAAACCGGTCGCGTGGGAAAATCTCTTCATTGAAGGCCAATTGCACCAGCTCCAGGCGAACCGTTGCCATGACCTGCGGGTCGACTTCCGGCCGGAAATACCCCTCAGCGATTCCTTGCTTCAGGTTGCCCACGATAGAGTCGTTCAGGAAACTGTAGCGATGGTCCAGCCAAACCCGCCATGCTTTCGGATGGTATTTCTGAAGATCATACAACAATGACGGATTCATCTCCTCCATGTTTCGCTTCATGCATACCGACAATTGGAACAATTCTTCCAGTGCGTTCCGCGCTGACTTCCTGATCGACCTGAATTCCTCCGCATGTCGCGAAAGGTGCGTATGACAGGCTGCTGTAACAATGTCTTCCTTGTCGGTGAAATGCTGGTACAGTGTCTTCTTAGACACCGCCAAATGTCGCGCAATGTCGTCCATCGAAATACTGCGCACACCGTACCGCATAAACAGTTCCTCCGAACCTTTGAGGATTTTTTCTTTAATCGTGACTTGTTTCATGGGGCGGCAAAACTATGGAAACTTTTTACTTAACCAAAGTTTCCAACGTTTCCTCTAACGCATGTCACATTTTTTTGTTTGCGGATCACGTCGGTATTTTGAAGAATTTTTGCTGCATCATGAAATCATCCATTTCAAACGTTTGAGCCACCGGGAGCTCCTGCGTCGTCTGGAGAAGCCGGTCCGCACCGCCATTTCTCGCGCAAGCGGGATTTAAACCGCTCGCGGTCCGCTTCACTCATCGAAGCCAGCTTCTTGTGCCACCTGCGTTTCCATTCCTCCCGCGGGTTGTAACCACGGCGGCCGTTGCGCCATCCGCCAAAAAGGATGCGGCTGAGTACCAGCAGCCCAAAGGCCTGCACGTAGCTGATGCGCGGCCCGCTGAAAATGTCTGGCACCAGCCAGTTCCACAACAGCATTACAACAGCACCCAACACCAGCACGAACACCAATCCGGCCAGTGCACATTTCAAAAACCATTTACCCTTATTCATGATCATTATTTTTTTCGGGCGACATGCCCTTACATTTCATCGTACAGTCGCTGCAACTTCTTCCTGAGTGCCAGTATCGCATACCTTTTTCGCGACAACAACGTATTGATGGATACGCCCGTTTCAGCTGCGATTTCGCGGAAACTGCGATCCTCCATTTCGTTCAATATGAAGACCTCGCGTTGATCTCGCGGCAGTTCCTCCAGTGCATCGGCGATGGCCTCCCAGATCAGCTCCCGGAACAAGGCGTCTTCCGGCGTGTTGCCCAGATCCGGCAATATCTCCTGCAAAGTAAGAGGCGCCTCATCGTCCGCTCCCGTAAGGCCTGTAAGCTCAGTGCGTTTCGGATGCGTCGACTCCTTCCTGTACCGGTCAATAATCTTATTGCGCGCCACCGAGAACAGCCAGGCCGTCACCCGGTCGAGCGATTCGATGGTTTCATATCCGGCAACAAATTGAAAGAAAACATCCTGCAAGATGTCTTCCGCTTCTTCCAACGAAGACACGCGGTTGCGGATGAAGCCCAGCAGCCTGTCTTTTTCCTTAAGGAATGTCTGTTCTTGTATTTGCATGGCCAGGTTCATCACCTCGCTGATTAAGTTTTGCGTACCCTCACGCGATGGCACTAAGCGCGCAAGCGCGAAGCAATCTTCGGATTGTAACATCTGCATCCCGCGAAGGCATCTTCATCCTTCGGTCTATCCCAACAAAACACAATTACGGAGACGGCTATGCCGCGAGATTATTTTACAAAGCCTGAAATTTTCCGTAAAGTTGATTCTGCCTGTACGGAACAATCGGGCACTGAATCGGGAGATGCTGGAAAATTTCATCCACTATAGAAGTAATCTGCTGCACTACGTTAAGGCTGGTAACGGGAAACAAGCGCTTTTGGTTTTTCACGGATTCGGACAGGACCACACACTGTATGTGCCATTGCTACGCTCACTGTCGCACCAGTACACCCTCTATATTGTCGACCTGTTTTTTCACGGCAAGAGCGAATGGAACGAGGATGAACGCCCATTGCAAAAACATGACTGGAAGGCGATTATGGAAGTGCTGCTACATGACAACCGCCTCACGACCTTTTCTGTTCTTGCGTACAGCCTTGGTGGAAAATTTGCGCTTGCTACAGTCGAATCGTTCCCCGATCGCGTACGAAAACTGATACTTGTCGCACCCGATGGAATCAAGACCAGCTTCTGGTATAGTCTTGCCACCTATCCGCTCATGCTTCGACACATATTCAAAAGCATGATCATCCGGCACGAACGATTCTTATGGGTGGCGACCAAACTGGGGGCATCGAATGTCGTCGACAAAGGCTTGCTTCGCTTTGCGGATTATCAGATGAACACAGAAGCTAAACGCCGGCGGGTCTACTATTCGTGGGTAGTATTTCGCGATCTGACATTCAACCTGCGCTCGATCGCCGGCCTGATCAACGCCCACCAGATTGACCTCACGATGATCGTCGGAAAACACGATAAAGTCATCCGTCCCGAAAACATGCAACCTCTCCTGAAAAACGTGCACCACCACAAATTCGAAATCCTTGACTCCGGCCACACCGGGTTGATGTTGTTGGTCATTAGAAATTGGAAATTGGTCATTGGTCATTAGTCATTGGTCATTAGTCATTGGTCATTGGAAATTGGGCATTGGGCATTGGGGATTGGGCATTGGGGATTGGGCATTGGGGATTGGGCATTAGGGATTAGTCATTGGTCATTGGAAATTGGAAAGGAGACGGTAAT
>CAYMWA010000127.1:0-10670 GCA_964393795.1 uncultured Roseivirgaceae bacterium | reverse complement strand
TCCGAAATCAAATCCTTATCCGCTGCCATTCTTGACGACGTCGTTTCTGTTCGTCGTCATTTGCATGCGCATCCGGAGTTGTCGTTTCAGGAGTACACGACGTCGGCCTTTGTCAAGGAGCGGCTTGATGCATTGGGTATCTCATGGAAGCCGGTGGCGGATACGGGTATATTGGCCGTGATCACGGGCACGAAACCATCCGACAAGGTAGTCGCGCTGCGTGCGGACATGGATGCACTGCCGATTCAAGAAGCGAATAAGGTTTCGTACGCGTCGGTGAACCCCAACGTGATGCACGCTTGCGGTCACGACTTTCACACGGCGTCGCTGTTGGGTGCGGCTCAGATCATTCAAAAGTTGAGGGATAATTTCGGCGGTACTGTGAAGTTTTTCTTTCAGCCGGGAGAGGAAGTGCTGCCAGGCGGGGCGACACATATGATACGCGATGGTGTGTTGGAGAATCCGCGTGTCGATGCCGTTATTGGACAGCATGCGATGCCCCATATCCCCGTAGGGAAAATCGGTATCCGCAAAGGAAAACAGATGGCCTCAATGGATGCACTGCGTGTTCGTGTGATTGGCAAGGGAGGTCACGCTGCGCAGCCGCATCAAAACACGGATCCGGTTGTCATCGCCGCGCAGATCATTCTTGCCTTGCAACAGATTGTGAGCCGCGTCGCCTACCCCGGAGACCCGACCGTCCTTTCTTTTGGCAAGGTGACGGCCGATGGAGCGATCAACATCATTCCGAATGAAGTTTATATGGAAGGGACCTTTCGTGCGATGAATGAAACCTGGCGCGAAGAAGCGCATCTACGCATGAAAAAGATGGCCGAAGACATTGCGGCGGGGATGGGCGCTACTTGCGAATTCACCATTGAGCGTGGCTATCCGTTTTTGATCAATGAAGAAGTACTGACGGAGGAAGTGCGACAGCACGCCGTAGCCTACCTCGGCGAAGAGAATGTCCTTGACGAAAATATTATGATGGCATCAGAAGATTTCGCCTACTACTCACAAGTGGCGGACGCGTGTTTCTATTTCTGTGGCGTCGGAAACAGCGCCAAAGGCATTACATCCTCCCTCCACACACCGACCTTCAACATCGACGAGGACGTGCTCGCCATCAGCACCGGCCTGATGGCATACATCGCCCTTCGGAGACTGGGGAATTGAAGGAGTTGCAGAGTTGCAGGTTGCAGGTTGCAAGGGCAAACTTCCGGGAAGTTCAAAACTTCCCGGAAGTTGAACCTTGTTGACGGTTGTTACCGGTTACCGGTTGCCAGTTGCCGGTTGCGGTTAGTTGGTTAGTTGGTTAGTTAGTTAGTTAGTTAGTTAGTTAGTTAGTTAGTTAGTTAGTTTAGTTGTTGGTTGGTTCAAGTTGCAGGTTGCAGGCTTGAGCCCGAAGGGCAAACTTCCCGGAAGTTGAACCTTGCTTGACGGTCGCCGGTCGTCGGTTGTTGTTCGTTCAACGTCCGTCATTGACTTAAGATAACGCGCATCCGTTTGCCCGAAGGTGCATCTCCCGATTGCATTTGTGCGGGGCAAACCGTTCAGGTTATTTCATGGACACCGGGTTAGCACCCGGTACTATTCGTATTGGACCCTTATCAGGGTTCTGAGAGAAACTGAAAGTAGCGTACATGTTTCGGAGGATTGATCAATGACACGTGCACCCTGCACCCTGCAACTCTACAACCTGCAACTTGTAACTTGCAACCGGCAACCAGCAACCGGCTGCATCCGGCAACTAAAACTTCAACGGTAACTGAATATCCTTCACGCTTTCCACGATCATATCTGCTTTGAACGCGTATTGTGCGAGATCCTGGCGGGTGGAGACGCCAGACAGCACGAGTATTGTTTTGTATCCCATCTGTACGCCGCCGCGGATATCGGTGGCCATGGTGTCGCCGATGACGACGGTATCTGCCGTTTCGAGTCCGATGAATTTCCGGGCGGAGCGCATCATGAAGGGTCCGGGTTTGCCGACCACGAATGCCCGGGTGCCTGTGGCCTCTTCGATCATGGCCGTAGTCGCGGCGATGCCGAGGTTGTTCCATCCTTTCTTCTTCGGAGAAGGGTCGCGGTTGGTTGTGATGAATTTGGCCCCGGCCAGGATCATGTCGACGGCCTTTTGCACCATCTCGAGTGTGAAATTTCTGCCTTCGCCGAGCACGACGAAGTCCGGGTCGGTCTCTACGAGCGTAAGCCCGTTGTCATGAAGACTGGTCAGCAGCCCCCCTTCTCCGAGCACATAGCACGAGCCGTTGGGCCGTTGGCTGGCGATGAATTTGCCCGTCGCCATTGCGCTTGTATAGACGTGCTTTTCCTCGACTTCGATACCCAGCTTACGCAGCTTCCTTACCGTTTCGAGTGGTGTGCGCTGGCTGTTGTTGGTCATGAACGTGAACGGAATTTTTTCCCGCAACAACCGCGCAACGAATTCGTCTGCCCCGGGGATCATCGTGTCGCCTCCGTAGATCACGCCATCCATATCAATAAGAAATCCTTGTGCCATAGTCTCTGCTTTGAGTGTCAATATAACGGTTTTTCAACCGAATTTGCCAATGACACTTTCAATCAATCGATTTCGATAGGCAACGTTTGTAAAATGTCCGCTATTTTTGTCTCTGGTCTTCCTGTGCCCGCGAGGTTGCCGTCGGCTGATCGTTAAAATGAACGCATGAATGTTACTGTATGAGTATAGAGGAAATTATCGGGTGGATCGGTGCCTTGCTTTTTATCGTAGCTTACCTGCTGCTGAGCCTTGGAAAATTGAGGGCTGACCGCGTGCCGTATCAGCTGATGAATATTGTCGGTGGACTTTGTCTGGTGGTAAACTCACTCGATACGGGTGATTTTCCCAGCGTGCTCACCAATATGATATGGGCCGGCATCGGGCTGTTCGCGATCTATTTCAACAGGCCTAGATAACTATCGCAACTTCAGCATGTCGAGCACGGTTTGCTCATAGACGGCGATGCGCTTTTCAAATTCCGATTTATCGCTTACCATCGACAGGTAGTAGTAGGCGCCTTCGACAAAGATGAAGACCAGATCCGCCGTGCGCTCCACATTATCGACATCGATGGCCCCTGCTGCCTTTGCATCTTCGAGCGCGACTTTCAGCAGCGCCCTCAAATCGTCGTGTAATTTCTTATAATGCTTTTTTACTGTGCGGTCGCGAAACACCAGTGCATAACTACTATAGAACACACCATCGTCGAAGAGCTTGTTCCACTTTCTTGAGAAGAGGTTACGGATGATTTTAATAAGTCGCTCCTTCGGGTTGAACGTATTGTTTTCGTGATTGTATAAGAGTCGGTATCGTTCGAGGATGTATTCGATCAGGCCGTGCATCAGGTCCTGCTTCGTACTAAAATAGTGTATCACCAGGCTTGGATTCACCTCGAGGACGGCAGCCACTTTTGCAATAGATGCGTTTTCGAGCCCCTCTCTGCGCGCGACTTTATAAAACGCTTTGATGATGCCCTTCTGACGGAGGGGTTTCAGGCTTTTGCGTCCCATACGATTAGGTGATTGAAAATAATTCACACGAAAGTAACGAACCTGTGCTGAACTTTTCATAAAAAAGTGCAAAATTTACTTTACATAAATTCACTGAATGTTCAATTAATATATTTATGCACCTTAAACCCGGACGTTTATGAAAAAAGGTCTACCAGAACAACTGTGTACAAGGAAGGGAAGGGCACTGGCCGTATGTTTTGCCGTGCTTTTTCTGATCGTTGGCCCACCCCTTCACGCCCAAAAGCTGACCGTGACCGGACAGGTTGCTGACCAGGGAAGTGCGTTGCCCGGTGTAAGTATTCTTGAAAAGGGAACCTCTAACGGAACGACATCGGATGTGGAGGGAAATTTTACAATGACAGTCACCAGCCCCGATGCGGTGCTCGTGTTCAGCTTTATCGGCTACAAAACGCAGGAAGTAGCCGTAGGTAACCGCAGCCGGATAACCGTTGCCATGGAACAGGAAGTGACCGCATTGAGTGAAGTGGTCGTGACGGCACTTGGCGTTGAACGTGAAGTGAAGTCGCTGGGCTATGCGGTACAAACCGTGGACGGCGAGGCGATGACGAAGGCGCGCGAGCCTAACGTAGTAAGTTCGCTTACCGGTAGGGTTGCAGGACTCGAGATTCGCAACCAGACCGACCTGTTTCAGGATCCGGTCATTCGCCTGCGCGGAGCGACGCCACTGATCGTGATTGACGGCGTACCGAGCGTTGATGCCGACATCTGGAAACTCAATGCCGACGACATCGACACCTATAGCGTGCTCAAAGGCGCTACGGCATCTGCCCTGTATGGGTCCATTGGCCGCAATGGCGCGATCATGATCACGACCAAACGCGGCAGCGGTGCGCAGGGAACGCGCGTTGAAATTAATTCAAGCACGATGTTCCAACCGAGTTTCATCCGCATTCCGGAAGTGCAGACCACCTATGGAAGCGGAAACAACGGACAATACACGTTCGTCGACGGTTCCGGTGGTGGCCTTGAAGGCGGCGGCTGGATATGGGGCCCGAAACTTGATCAACCGGATCCATCAACGCCAAGTGGTTACTGGGAGACGACGCAATACAACAGCCCTGTCGATCCGGAAACCGGTGAACTGATTCCATTGCCTTTTCTTTCTCGTGGGAAGAACAATGTTAGAAACTTCTTTCGCACAGGCATGATTGCCACCAATAACATCAGCGTCAGCGGCTCGGGCGAAAATGGCAACTACCGTGTCTCTACATCGCACACCTATCAACGCGGTATCGTTCCCAACACCGACCTGAACAATACGTCGTTTCAGATCTCCGGCGGATACCGCCTCAGTGAGAAATTGAAATCAGATGCCTCTCTTACCTATAACAGGCAATACACCGACAACTTCCCCGAAAGGGGCTACGGTCCGAACAATTATCTGTATAACCTTATCTTATGGACAGGCCCCGACGTGGATATCAATGACCTGAAAAATTACTGGAAGCCCGGACAGGAAGGCCTTCAGCAAAGACACTACAACACTTCGTGGTACAACAACGCACACTTTCAGGCCAACGAATACCTGAGGGGATATTACCGCGATAATATTTTCGGACAGTTCAAACTCGACTACGATGTGTTGCCCGGACTCGCGCTCACATTGCGTACCGGTATCAACCAATACGGCCTGAACCGTACGTACAAGGAACCGAAGAGCTATATCGCCTATGACTATGTGTCGAATGGAAATTTTTCGTTGAGCGGAACGAGCGAGCTTAACCTGAACACGGACTTCATTGCACAGTATACGAAGGAATTCAATCAGAACCTGGTGCTCAGGGCTAGCGCAGGTGGTGCTAACCGATGGCGCACCTACCGAAACCAGTATCAAAGCACCGACGGATTGGTCGTACCCGGGTTTTACAACCTGAGCAATTCCGCCAACCCGTTGAGGGGTACGAACTCTCACCAGGAACAAAAGGTGAACAGCCTCTATGGAACGCTTGATCTCGAGTTTTTCGGCGGGATTTTCCTTGGCGTGACTGGGCGGAAGGACTGGGTGTCAACGCTTCCGGTAAAGAATAATTCGTTCTTTTATCCATCGGTGTCGCTGTCAGGAGTCGTGTCTGATTTCACCGACCTTTCTTCGGCAAAGATTTCCTTCCTGAAATTGAGGGCGTCATGGTCGCGTGTGTCTGACGGACAAATCAGCGGTTATCCCTACGAGCACATTTCCGCCTATAGTCCTGGCATCAACTGGAACAATACACCGTCTCTGACATTTCCGGGAACGCTGATCAATCCCAATCTTCGAACAGCGACTTCAGACAGCTATGAAGTAGGGGCGGACATCCGTTTTCTCCAGGGACGACTTGGACTGGATGTAGCGGCATACCGCATTCTCGACTTCGACAACATCCGCAGTGTACCCATGTCGTTGAGTAGCGGTTACTCCTCCCGCCTTGAGAACGGCGGCGAATTTGTGCGCAAAGGACTCGAAGTAACTTTGTCTGGCACGCCGGTGCAGACGGAGAAGTTCTCGTGGGATGTGGCGGTGAACTGGAGCAAACATCACCAGTATCTCCAGACTGCATACGACAGCACCGGGCGAATTGGCTACATTCGCGAAGGCGCGCGTATGGACCAAATCTGGGGATTCTCTTATATGCATACGCCTGGTGGAAAGCTTATTCTTCAAAGCAATGGATTTCCGCAGGAAGATCCGTACGATCGGATGTTGGGATACAGTGGCGCCGACTTCATCTTCGGTATGCAGAACACCTTTACTTATCGCGACTTCAGTCTGACCGTGTCGGTCGATGGCCGGGTGGGCGGCAAGATATATTCGTCCACCAACCAAAAGATGTGGTGGGGTGGCACGCATCCCGGAACAGTCAATC
The DNA here is from genome assembly GCA_964393795.1 of uncultured Roseivirgaceae bacterium. GTDB lineage: Bacteria > Bacteroidota > Bacteroidia > Cytophagales > Cyclobacteriaceae > Chryseosolibacter. The sequence continues at coordinate 4,272 of CAYMWA010000127.1, read as the reverse complement.
AATTTAGAGACGACGCCAATGAAGGGATTGCCAGCTACATCGCGCCCGGTGTTACCGTTGTAGAGGGGAGTGTTGAGTTTGACGCCGATGGCAATATCCTCAGTGACACACGGGTGTATGCGCCCAACACTACTCCGGTTAATTACATTTCGTGGAACATCAACACGAGCAATGCCTTCTTGAACCACTACTATGACGCGACTTTCGTCAAGCTCAGGGAGGTTACGCTGACATATGCGCTGCCCGGATCGTTGTTGTCAAAGTCGTTCATCGACGGTGCATCAGTTTCGCTGGTGGGCCGGAACCTGTTGTTGTGGGCTGATATGCCGGAAGTGGATCCTGATGCCGGCTCCGACAATCTTCAAACGCCGTCCGTCAGGAACATCGGCTTTAACGTGAACCTTGTTTTCTAACGAAAAAGAAAATAGTGATGAAAAAAATTACAATACTCACTTTTGCTTCACTTCTGTTGTGGACAAATGCGTGCAAGGAATTTGATGAACTTCAGGTCGACCCCAACCGGGCCGTGCAGACGGACCCATCGTTGATTCTGACGAACCTTGAGGTGTCTTCCTTCAGGGTGATTGATGTGGGGGCGGCATTGGCCTCGCGCATGATGGTGTTCACGGACGGCGCTTCGGAAACACAATACTACAATTGGCAGCGCGCTGGTTTTGGCCGCTACGGCAACCTGCGCCAGGTCTCGAAGATGAGGGAAGAGGCGGAACGTCTTGGAATGGAGAATTATATACCGCTTACACTTTTCTTCAACTCCCTTCATATCTACGAGATAACGAAAACGTTTGGCGATGTGCCGTATAGCGATGCCATCAATGCGACCGACGGCGCCTATCGTCCCGCCTATGACCGGCAGGAAGATATTTTTATCAAAATTCTCGACGACTTGAAAGCAGCCAGCAATGGTTTCGATCCCGCGAAGGGTGCCATCAACGGTGATGTGATCTACGGCGGCGATATTCTGAAGTGGCGGAAACTGATCAATTCATTTTCGCTTCGTGTACTGATCAGCTTGTCGAACAAGACGGGAAATACGAAACTCAATGTTGTCCAGCGCTTCAAGGAAATTGTGGAAAATCCAGATCAGTACCCGGTATTTACGTCCAACGACGATAATCCCGCGCTTCACTTTCACGATCTGGTCGACAACCGGTATCCCTATCTGAACAACAACAACTTCAAAACGGCGTACTACATGGAGGAGTCGTTTGTCAACCTGCTCAAAGACAAGCAGGATCCAAGGCTCTTCATCTTTGCCGACCAAAAGCCGCAGGGTGCCGCACTTCCTGAGACCGACTTTGATGCCTACGGCGGACTCGACGGCAGTGCACCGTTGGCAGACAATACCAATCGCTTGTTGAACGGGGAAGGGTCGCGTGCCGATGCGCGTTACTACAGCGATCCCGTGAACGAGCCGAGTATCCTGATGGGATTTGCTGAATTGGAGTTTACGCTGGCGGAAGCCGCAGCACGGGAATGGATCGACGCTGACCCTGCCGAACACTATGAGAAGGGCATAAGGGCAAGTTTCGATTTTTACGGTCTGCCGTCTTCTGATCAGGATGCCTACCTGGCACAACCCTCCGTTATTTACGATCCGGACAACGGTGTGAAGATGATCGTTACTCAGAAATACATCAACTTTTTTATGAATGGAGGTTGGGAGCCTTTCTACAACCACCTCCGCACAGGCTTTCCGGATTTCAGTGTTGATGGTGGCGGCGTGCTGAACAATGAAAAAGTGCCGACCCGATGGATGTATCCGCTGGAGGAATTACAGCTGAATACGGCCAACGTACGCGCTGCCATTGAGCGACAGTATCCTGAAGGCGATAACATCAACGGAGTCATGTGGCTATTGAAAACTGAATAATTGAAAATCCATGAAAAGTAAAATACTAACGATTATCCTGTTGGCTTCCGTTCTTTTCTCTTGTGAGGACGATCCGAAACCGACGGACCCGATATACGAATTCGTCGCATTTAAGGGTTCCGCTATTGTCAATGTAAACGAACTGGCGAACAGCGAAAACGCATGGCCGCTGGTGCTGGAGTTGCGCGCCTTTGCGCCCTATGAGGATGCCATCACCGTGACGTTTGAAGTGACCGGCAACAACGCGACAGAAGGTATTGATTTTACCGTCACGCCGGCGGAGTCGATAACGATTCCGGCCGGAAGTTTTCTTTCTGATACAATCTTTATTAAAACGATCGACAACCAGACCGGATCTGCCGAGCCACGGAGTTTCGACATCGGGATCGCTTCTGTAAGCAAGAACGATATCAAAATCGGGCTGGGCATCATGGAACCCAGGAATGCAGCGGTGAAGGTCAATATCCTTGATGACGAATGCAGTGAAACGACCGATGTATTTGATTCGCCCCTGGCAAATAACATTACCTATTCCGGAGGCGGCGCGGAAAAACCTGCCAGCGGAACCCTTGCGGGCAATACGATCAAGGTGACGGGAGACCTGATCGATTATGGCAGCTTTCCAAACGCGGCCCTCACCATTACACTCACCCCTGATGGTGAAGGTGCTACAAAAGGTGATGCAACTTTTGGTGAGCAGGAGGTCGGTACCGACAACGACGGTTACGATTACAAATTCGTTCAAGTGGGCGAAGGGCGCTACGATGTTTGCAGTGGCACCATCAGCGTCGAATACGATATCTATTATATGGATGGGGATTGGGTATACTGGTACAGTGTGACCAATACCTTTGCCATCGAATGACGTTAACACGAAACAGTTAAAATATAAAAAGGTGCGGCCTTGACTGCCGCACCTATCGATATAGTAAAAAAATTCTAAATGATGACCTCAATATCCAAGCGCTTCTTTTCATACGCGGTGAATCGATTTTGTTTTTTCTTCTTTATCCTGTCTTTCATTTCCTGTCAACAGGAAGCGACCCACACTTCCGGGACTGCCAAGGCGGTTTTTATTATCGTTGACGGGATTCCTGCAGATGTGATCGAACAACTCGACCTGCCTGCTTTCGACGCGATTGCCGAGGTGGGCGGTTACACGCGCGCCTATGTAGGAGGAGGCACAGGCACGTATACGGAAACACCGACGATCTCCGCCGTAGGGTACAACAGTCTGCTTACGTCGACCTGGGTGAACAAGCACAATGTGTGGGGCAACGACATCGCTGACCCTAACTATCACTACCACGATATTTTCCGAATTGTGGAAGACTATGATCCGGATCTGGAGACAGCGGTGTTCTCAACATGGACGGATAACCGTACAAAGTTGATTGGTGAAGGACTGCCGCAAACCGGAAATGTCCAGCTGGACTACAAGTTCGATGGTCTGGAGTTGGATACCGCGAAGTACCCCCACGACAACCAGTCGGACTATATTCATCAGATCGACGAAGCAGTTGCAGCGGAGGCTGCCCGTTATATTGCTGCCGAGGGACCGGATCTTTCATGGGTGTACCTGCAGTATACGGATGACATGGGTCATCGCTTTGGTGACCGTGAAAAGTTCTATGACGCGGTTCGGATAGCCGACAAACAGGTGGGCAAGGTTTGGGATGCCATTCGGATGCGTGAGACCGAATTTGGTGAAGATTGGTTGATTGTCGTGACGACCGACCACGGCCGCGATTCCACTTCCGGAAAGCATCACGGAGGCCAGTCGCCGCGCGAAAAGCGCTCCTGGATTGTGACGAACGCTGACAGCCTGAACGCGCGCTTTCAACAAACGCCTGCCGTGGTGGATATCATGCCGTCGATCGCCAACCATCTCGGCATTGCCCTACCCGACGAAGTTGCCCGGGAAATAGATGGCATTCCCTTTATTGGGGCCGCCGACTTTGCAGACCTGAAAGCGGAAATGAGGGACGGAAAGATCTTTCTCCGATGGACCAACTTAAGTCATGATGGCCGTCAGGCAGAAATACTGATTACGGAAACGAATCACTTCAAAACCGGTGGAAAAGATGAATATCGGAAAGCCGGAGAGGTTGAACTCAGCGCGGAACAGTTTGTCATTGATGCCCCGGGCGATTCTAACTTTTACAAGATATTACTGAAGGGGCCGAATCACTATGGAAATGTCTGGATTGTTGAGTAACAACTAACCCGATATCATTACCAAACCAACAAACCAACAACTAACAAACTCGAAACTACCAAACCAAACAACCAACAAACAAAACAACCAACAAACCGGCAACCGGCAACCGGCAACTGGCAACTCGGCTCACCCGCCGGGACAAGGCCGTCGCTACAAGGGC
>CAYMWA010000126.1:8541-10825 GCA_964393795.1 uncultured Roseivirgaceae bacterium | reverse complement strand
CTTCACCCTGGCGGTATTCTTATTTTTCAAAGCGAAGGACTACTACGCCATTGGCATCTATCCCATCTATATTGCTTTTGGATCAGTTTACCTTTCACACCTGTTGCGCAGCGGGTCGAGGAGATATTGGAAGCCTGTCTTGATTGTGATTCCGCTGTTGGCTTTTATCCCATTGTATGATGTTGCCTTCCCGAACAGAAGTCCGGAATATATTGTGAATAATCCTGAGCGGTATCAGGCATTGGGTTTGCTTCGGTGGGAGGACGGAAAGGATCATGCGTTGCCACAGGACTTTGCCGATATGCTGGGATGGAAGGAATTAGCGCATAAAGTCGACGAAGCTTACGCTGCCGTTCCCGACCCGGAAAAGACGCTTGTGCTTTGCGACAATTACGGACAAGCCGGAGCGATCAATTTCTATACAACCAAAGGCGTCAGGGCGGTTTCGTTCAATGCAGATTACATTGATTGGTTTGACCTCGACCGCGAGTATAGTCATTTGATAAGGGTCAAGGAATCCACCAGCCGGGAAAACGAATTGGAGGAGACCGGTCCTTTCTTTGAGTCGGCAGCCATAGCCGGCGCTATCACCAATCCGTTTGCGCGCGAATATGGAACGACGATTTTTGTGTTTACCGATTCCAAAGTCGATATTCGTAAACGGATAACGGATGAAATCGAAGCGGTCAAGGCGGGGCGTTAAGGATCTGTTTTGGATGATTCGAAGCGCCGCCACCCTCCGAACAATACCATGCGAGCAATCAAAACTGGACCTTTGTCATTAGGTATCGTACTGATGCTGACCGGGTCATTTGCAATGGCTTTGGCCGCTGTCGGTATCCACTCGACACGCGCGGCCGTCCTTAGTGTCTTTGGCGATACACTATCAGCCGGTAAGATCCTCGAAGAGCAATATGTTTTGCTCAATGGCATCGAACAATGGGTTACGATCAAAGGCGATCGGTCGAAGCCTGTAATCCTTTTTCTTCACGGAGGTCCTGGAAGTACGCTTTCTCCCTATGCCGATCAGCTCTATAAGGATTGGGAGGATGAGTTTGTTATTGTTCAATGGGATCAACGGGGAGCGGGACGAACCTACGGACGGAATGCGCCCCAAGAACTGACGCCACAATATTTGCAGTCGCATCCCCTTACACTCGAACAGATGGCCGCCGACGGCATTGCACTTGCCGAATACCTGTGCCGGCATTTGAAAAAGCCTAAGCTCATCCTTTTCGGAACTTCATGGGGATCCGCCCTGGGTGTGACTATGGCGACGCAACGCCCCGACCTGTTTTATGCCTATGTCGGGCATTCGCAAATCGTCAAGCCCGACGATGATATGCCTCTTTACAGGGCGGTGTACAAGCGCGCGACTGAAACAAAAGATGTCCAGTCATTGGACGTCCTGAAGACCATCGGCAAGCCGCCCTACGATCGGGCCCGAACCGTGGGACAGCTGTGGCGGATCGTTAAAAAGTATGAACGTGAAAGCGCCGTTCCAGCGCCGGAATCCTGGTTTGTAGAAGCGCCCGCCTATAGCGAAGAAAAGGATCGCCAGAACAGAAGCGATGGCGACGACTACTCCTTTGTCAATTTTGTCGGCGATAAGCAACTAGGCGTGAAGTCCATGCGGTCATCGATCAACCTGATGGAGAATAACCTCGTGTTTGAGATTCCGGTCTATATCATGCAGGGCGAGGAAGATATCCTGACGTCGAAAGAAACGACCCGCGCCTGGTTCGATCAATTGAAAGCGCCCGACAAAAAGTACTACCTGCTGCCGAACACTGCACATGGTTTTAACCAGGCGGTTTTGGATGCGCAGTATAAAATATGCAAAGCTATAGAGGTTGACTGATAGTGCAGCTGCAACGTTGAATTAGCATCGTTTCATATTTTGAGATGCAATCCCGGGATCTTGCGCGTGACGTAATTTTTGTTGGGCTTTACACACCTCTATGGTAAGACGACATTAAATTGCATATTTCTGACGTTTCAACGTTTTGCACCGTTCTAAATAAATTCGCAGGCCATACCATAAGGTCGCCCCTACAGGGCTTCGTACTGGTTGCATGTTCGTGTGCTACCATATGGTCGTCCCTACCGGGACTTTTGTTTGTACGCGCAACGCTACGACTCGACAACTTGTAAACCTCGGAATAGACTGACATATTTTGCCTTTCAAAGCTTTGGCACTTCCCCTCTCGGTGTATTCAACACCAAACAGGCATCTGGCAACTGGCAACAAGACCTTCCCTCCAAACAACGCCGCCTCTCCATT
>CAYMWA010000126.1:7216-8441 GCA_964393795.1 uncultured Roseivirgaceae bacterium | reverse complement strand
TTGCAACCTGCAACTCTGCAACCTGCAACTTTGCAACCTGCAACCTGGAACCCTGCAACCGCTCCGCCCCCCCATTCCGCGGTAGCATTGCCTTCAACAATTACCGTCTCATATCACCCTTTCCGATGTAACCCGGTCATTGAACTGCTCTAAAGGCAGAACCGGTCGCATCGAAAAATCCGCCTGTTTACGTGTTTCCTGAAAATGAGGACCACAATAGCTTTCCTATCGAAAACCGCCTGCCGATATGAAAGTCCGACCAGCCATTTTGATTTCGACAATACTGATAGCATTGTCGATGTCGCCTTTGAAGGCGTCCGCTCCCGCGGGATTTTTCCTTCCCGACTCCGTAACGGAAATGACATTGAAATACCGGATGGTTCGCGACCTGGTTGTGCTGCCTGTGACGATCAACGACTCTATCGAAGTGAACCTCATTCTTGACACCGGATGCCGAAATTTGATTTTGTTTGGCAAACGTTTCAGAGATAAATTGAAAATCAACGGTGGACGCCCGGTCGTGTTCTCGGGCCTTGGCAGAGGGCGTGCTGTAACCGGAAGCCTTTCCGTCGGAAACAGGGTCAGCATACATGCGGCACTGGGGGAGCAGATTCCGGTGGTGGTCGTGAACGACAACAACCTGTTTGGTCACTATGGCGATGTTCACGGCGTCATTGGCTATGATGTTTTTCTGAAGTTTGAAATTGAGCTCAACGCACGGGAGCGTACAATCACCTTCCGGCCTGCGGCCACTGCGCCGACTCCTGTGGACTATGCCATGATTCCCATGCGCATCGTCGACTCTCGTCCGATCATTGAGTCGGCAATCGTGCTGGGTAGCTCGACATCCAATCTTGAATTGATGATTGACACCGGTTCGTCGCTTGGACTGCTCTTAAAAACGACAAACATTGCCGGATTCAGCGGCCATGGAAGGGAACGTGTCCTGGGTCGCGGCCTTAACGGTCCGGTGACAGGTATGCAAACGATTTCCCGCAAGGTGATGCTTCCCGGCGTTGTATTCGAATACGTCCCTACGGGGATTGTGTCCTCGTCATGGCACAACAACGCCTCTATCGGCATGGGTGTACTGAAGGATTATGTGGTGGTATTGAATTATTGTAAGACTTATGTTTGTTTTAAGCGGATTGGATGAAACGGCTGTTGGCTATTAGCTGTTGGTTATTAGCTGTTGGCGATTGGCTGTTGGCGATTGGCTGTTGGC
>CAYMWA010000126.1:1606-7116 GCA_964393795.1 uncultured Roseivirgaceae bacterium | reverse complement strand
GCTGTTGGCGATTGGCTGTTGGCGATTGGCTGTTGGCTTTTGGCCGTTGGCGATTGGCTGGTATCGTCAATTGAGGTGAAGCGTCATTGTGGCTTGGGGCGGTAGATGGTTTCCTCATTGTCACTAGCCGTTGGCGATTGGCTGGTATCGTTGCTGAGGACTGGCGTCATTGTGTACAGAGAACAAAAAGTCCAATTCGCACAACCCAGCCAATAGCTAATCGCTAACAACCAACAGCCAAAGGCCAACAACCAATAGCTATCCATTCACATACTTCCTGATCACATCCATGATCCATTCGGGATAAATCCCTACCCAAAGTAAAAGCCCTACGAGTGCGCTTAGTGTTACGCCGCTCACGATGTAGGCCGTGGGCTGAAGTCGTGTCTGAGTGTCTTCCGCTTTTAGTTCATGGCTTTCAAACATGATGGCGATAATCTTGATATAGTAATAGAGCCCGATGGCGCTGTTGATGGCGAGCATGATGACAAGCAACCAGAGGCTTGTACTGACACCGGCGGCCACAACATAAAACTTTCCGACGAACCCGGCCGTGAGCGGGATACCGGCCAGTGAGAGTAGCATGGCTGCGAACGCAGCGGCTGTCCAGGGTCGCCGCCACAAGAGCCCATGATAATCATCCATAAGCTCGGCGTCATGGTCTTTGTCCGACAGCATGGCAACGATGCCAAAGGCGCCTACAGTAGTGATGAAATAGGCGACGAGATAGAACACCACCGCTTCGACGCCGATACCGCCCCCAGCGAGAAAGGCTACGATAATGTAACCCATGTGCGCAATGGAAGAGTATGCCAGTATACGCTTTACGTTGCGTTGACGCAGGGCGAGTAAATTGCCAACGAACATGGAGGCGATGGCGATGACGGTAAAAATGATGATGAGCGACTCATACCGATAGCCGTCGATCGCGATGAAGAAGCGGACAAGTAAGGCAATCATGCCGCCCTTTGAGATGGTGGCAATGAAAGCAGTGACAGGTGCCGGTGCGCCTTCATAGACATCAGCAGCCCACATGTGAAAAGGAACGATGCTCAACTTGAATCCGATGCCGACGATCATCAATCCAAAGCCGGCGATAAGAATCAACGGCATGGCCGGAAGTTTGGAAAGGTGGTCTGCGATTACAGTGAACTCCATAGACCCTGTTGTTGCATAGACCAGCGCCATACCGAACAGCAGAAAGGCCGATGAGAATGCTGCCATGATCAGGTACTTTATTCCCGCCTCGTCTGAGCGCGGCCGCGTGCGCAGGTAGGCGATCATCGAATACAACGACACGCTCAAGATTTCCAGTCCCAAAAAAAATGAGACGAAATGCTTGCTGATGACGAGTGTACAGGCGCCGAGAGTGGCCAGAATTAACAGGATGTAGTACTCTTCTTTTCTTTCCTCCCGCTGTTCAAAGTAGGCATATGAAATCATCGTCACTGCCACCGCGGTGAGGAGGATCAGTCCCATGTTGAAGACCCCGAAACCATCAAAGATGAAGAGCGGTTCCAGTATCCACTGGACCCGTGCATTGTACATGACGAGGTAAATGAAATCACCGATCAGCGATGCAGCGGTAATGATGTAGATCAGTTTGTGGTTCCGCTTGATGGAAATGGAAAACATGATGAGTATCGCAGAACTCGTCAGGATGAACAGCGGTATGATGCTGAGAAAATCTGTCTTACTCATGGTAGTCTCCTTTCATGGTTAAGATGGGAACGTGTTTGTCTGCTGGTGCCTCCTGGTTATTGGCCTGTGCGTGTTCCGTGAGCATTGATTTCACCAGCGGTGCGGTTGTGTCCAGGACGGGCTGCGGGTACACGCCGAGCCAGAGAATGACGACAACGAGCGGAACCATCGTCAGCTTTTCGCGAAGCGTATAGTCCGGTAGTTTATGCGTCGTGATGTGCTGTCCATAGAAGATTTTCTGCATAATCCGCAAGGCGTATATAGCCGCAAGGATCAGTCCGACCGTGGCGAAGATGGTGAGCACCGGACTGCTCTTCCAGGCGCCGAGAAGTGTCAAAAATTCTGCAACGAAATTCCCAAGTCCGGGCAGGCCGAGTGATGCCATCGTGAAGATCAGTGTGACGGTACCCATATACGGCATTTTTATCCAGAAGCCGCCCATCTTTCCGAGGTCGCGCGTGTGGATTCGTTCGTACAGCGATCCGGCAATAAGGAAAAGCGCCCCCGTGCTGATACCGTGGGTGATCATTTGCATGACGACGCCTTGCCAGGCGAGATCGTTGAAGACAAAGACGCCGAGGATGATAAAGCCCATGTGGCTCACGCTGGTATACGCGACCAACCTTTTGAGATCCGTTTGTGAGAAGGCAAGCATGGCGCCGTACAAGATGCCCACAACGCCGGCGAGCATGGCGAAGGGCGCGATTTCAGTTGCGGCATTGGGAAAGAGTGGTACGACAAAGCGCAGCAGCCCGTACGCACCGGTCTTGAGAAGCAGTCCGGCGAGGACCAGGCTGCCCGCAGTGGGTGCCTGTGAGTGCGCGTCGGGAAGCCAGTTGTGGAAAGGCACCGCCGGTAGCTTCACGACAAAGGCTGCCAAAAATCCAAGCATGAGCCACATTTCGATCCCCGAGGTAAATTCGGTGCCCAGCAGCTCAAAATAGTTAAACGTGTACTGTCCGGTAGCCGCACCGTGGACGAAATACAATCCAAGGATGGCGAGCAACATGAGCAGTCCGCTGGCCTGTGTAAAGATAAAAAACTTGAACGCCGCGTATCTTCGGTTTTCGTGTCCCCAGATGCCGATGAGGAAATACATGGGGATGAGCATCACTTCCCAGAAGAAATAGAACAGGAAGAGATCCATCGTCAGGAACACGCCCGTGATTCCGGCGAGTACCCAAAGGAGGTTGAAGTGAAAAAATCCTACGCGAAACTGAATTTCGCGCCATGACGTCAATACACCCAGCACGCCTAACAGGAAGGTCAGCATGACCAGCAACAAGCTCAGCCCGTCCATGGCGAGGTCGAAGGCGATTCCAAATCCCGGAATCCATTCGGCACTGAACGTAGCGATCCATCCGGGATCTGTAAGCGCTGCGGCGGATTGAATCCATAGAACAACTGCAAGGACAAAGTTGACGACCAGCGCAAGAAGCGAGATCCAACGGCACGCCGCTAGCGACCATCGCGCTGCAATCCAGGCAAGAATTCCTCCCACCATCAGAATTACGATAAAGCTCAGTAAGATCATCGGTATCTAATTTTTAATTACGAATTACCTCTATCCTGCGCGCGATGCCTTGGCTCAATTGGCAGTTGGCAGTTGGCAGTTGGCAATCTGGGAAGTGTACACCGAGCATTACCGTTCCCCTTCCAATGCCCTTATCCCCTCGCGCGAAGCCGGCGCTCAATTGACAATTGACAGTCGGCAATTGACAATCGGGCAAGTGTACACCGAGCATTACCGTCCCCTTCCAATGCCCAATGCCCAATGCCCAATGCCCCGTGCTCGCGCGAAGCCGACGCTCAATTGACAGTCCAACAACCAACAACCAACAACCAACCGCCAATTTCAATGCAACATCAATCCCAAAGAAAGTATCAATACCGCACCTACAACAATACCCATTATGTACCATCGCATGATGCCGCTTTGCGTATAGGCGAACATTCGGTTCAGGCGGTTCGCCCCGGATACGAGGCCATCATACGCGCGATCGACGACATCACTTTTATTCATCCGGCATAGGGCAGTGTACGGTCTCACAAAGACGAGGTCGTACAGCGCATCAAATCCCCATCCGGAAAACCAGAAGCGGTTGAGTTCATAGGTGGCCTCCTTGATTTCCACGCGGAGGTCACTGCGTTTCATGTAGAAGTAGTAGGCGACGTAAATCCCGCCCAGGCATAGCACTGCGGCAAGGAGTTGGAGCCACAACTCCGAAGTTTCAACGCCGGGCCTTGTCACAACGCCAGGGAGTACCGGCGCCAGAAAGTCGGAGAACACGGTGACATGGCCCATGTTATGTGGAAGTTCTATGAAGCCGCCCACGATAGAAAGTACGGCCAGCACAACGAGCGGCACTGTCATCCAGGCGCCGATAGCATGACCCATTTTTGTTTTTTCTTCACCGAAGAAAGTGAGGAAGACCATTCGGAAAGTATAGATTGCTGTGATGAAAGCGCCGATGAGTGCGGCGAGATAGAGCCAAATGTTACCTTTTTCACCGGCCCACGCGAGCCACAAAATTTGATCTTTGCTGTAGAAGCCGGCAGTGATAAACGGAAGTGCTGCCAGAGACGCCGAACCAATCAGGAACGTCCAGTACGTGACCGGCATTTTGTTTTTCAATCCGCCCATCTTGAACATGTCGTGTTCGTGATGCAGCATCATAATCACAGCGCCTGCACCAAGGAACAGCAGTGCCTTAAAGAAGGCGTGGATCATGAAGTGAAAAATAGCCGAAGACCATGCGCCGATGCCGAGTGCGAGAAACATATATCCGATCTGGCTAATGGTCGAGTAGGCCAGCACCCGCTTGAGGTCGTATTGCGTGAGTGCGCTGAATCCGGCAATCAGCAGTGTCAGCGCACCGATGACGGCTACCCATAGTTGGGCCGTTGGTGCGAGTTCAAAGATGACATGCATGCGCGCGATGAGGTACACGCCTGCGGTCACCATTGTCGCAGCGTGTATCAGTGCGCTTACGGGCGATGGGCCGGCCATGGCATCGGGTAGCCAGGTTTGCAGTGGAAGTTGTGCCGACTTCCCCACTGCGCCGCCGAGCAACAGGAAAGCGATCGCGGTTACGGTCTGCGTTCCTGTTTGCCAGGCTTGTTGGGACTGTGACAGGATATCCTGGATGTTCAGCGTACCCAGCGTGTTAAAGAGCATGAATAAGCCAATAGCCATAGCGGTGTCGCCGACGCGTGTGATGATGAAAGCTTTTCTGGCGGCATAGCCATTCTTTTCTTCGTGATACCAGAATCCGATGAGCAGGTAGCTGCACAGTCCGACGCCTTCCCATCCGAGGTAGAGTAGCACCAGGTTGTCGGCGAGTACGAGAATCAGCATCGAGCACACGAAGAGATTCAGAAACGCGAAGAATCTGGAGAAGCCCGCGTCATCGGCCATGAAACCGATGGAGTACAAATGGATAAGGAATCCGACAAAGGTGATCACAAAAATGAAGACCACGGAAAGTGAATCGAGGTAGAAGGCGAATGCCGGGTTGAAGCCGTCCACGGCCATCCAGGTCCACAGGGTTTGATGGACAGGCTGCCGACCGCCCGAAATAAAATCTGAGGCGACGACGATCGTCACCAGCGCAGCAAGTCCGACACTTCCGGCGCCGATCCCCGCAGCCACGCCTCTGGGAAGGTTACCTTGCGTAACGATGAGAATCAACGCCCCCACCAACGGCAATGCCGGAATCAGCCATAAGTACGCTTCCATTGAGTAGTAAGTTTTAAGTTTTAAGTTTTAAGTTTTAAGTCGGGGAACGTTTCAAACCTTTCCGACCATC
>CAYMWA010000126.1:0-1506 GCA_964393795.1 uncultured Roseivirgaceae bacterium | reverse complement strand
ACCTTTTATACCTTTCATCCTTTCATCCTATTCGCCGCATCGCCATCCAGCGTCTTAATCTGATGGTGGATCTGGAGGATCAACGCGAGGCCCACTGATACTTCGGCGGCAGCCATGGTGATGATGAAGATGAACATCGCCTGTCCGTCGGGTTGTGCCCATTTCGCGCCGGCCACGATGAACGCCAGTCCTGCAGCGTTCAGCATGATCTCCACGGAAATAAGCATGAAGATGATGTTGCGTCTGATGAGTACGCTGATCAGTCCGAGCATAAACAATACGCCGGCGAGTATCAGGCCGGCCTCGACAGGCACACGGTTCATAGTTCTGCTTTTTCTAAATATCTGTGTACAACCTTTTTCTTTTTCCTTCCGAGGTGATAGGCACCGACAATACCCGACATGAGCAGGATGCCGCTGAGTTCTACGCCGATAACGTAGGGCCCGTATAGCGACATCCCAACCGCCTTGGCATCCGTGACGCCGTACTCGAACGGAGTAGATCCGACCGAGAGGATGATGTAAATGATCTCCGCCAGCAGAATGAGTGACAGGATCGACGGCACAATCAAAATTTTGCGTGTGAGCCATGCCCGTTCCTGCGCCGCGGTTTCTTCCCTAAGATTAAGCATCATGATCACGAAGATGATGAGCACCACAATGGCGCCGGCGTAGATGATCACTTCCAACGCCGCGATGAAGGGGGAGCCGAGTACAAAGAACACGACAGCAATTGCCAGGAAGGAAATGACCAGGTAGATCAGTGCGTGTATCATGTTGTAGCTCGTGATCACCATCACCGTTGCCAGTATGGCCACCGCGCCGGCAGTATAGAAGATTGCATCCATATCAGGGTAATAAACTTTTTACATCTACTGGTGGATTTTCATTTTGTGCTTCGCCCTTGCCTTTGCCGCCGATGGCGAGGCCCGCTACCTTGTAGTAATTATATCCGTGGTATTTGCCTTGTCCGTCGATGAGCAAATCTTTCTTTTCGTATACGAGGTTTTGTCGGTCATACTCCGCCATTTCGAAGTCGGGAATGAGTTGAATGGCGTATGTGGGACATGCCTCCTCGCAATAGCCGCAAAAGATGCATCGCGAAAAGTTAATGCGGAAAAATTCAGGATATCGCCGCCCCGTTTCGTCTTCCGTTGCCTGCAGCGCAATGCAGTCGACCGGGCATGCAGCGGCGCAGAGATAGCAACCCACACAGCGCTCGCCCATGTCCGGATCCCTCGTCAACACAATCCTCCCCCGCCACCGCGTCGTCAACTTCGGCTTCTCCTCCGGATACAGAATGGTGTCACGCTTATGAAAGGCATGCTTGAAGGTAAGCCACATGGTTCTAATAATGCTTAGCATGGTATCTTGTTTTTGTAGTACTGTGAAATCAATTGACAATTGGCAGTTGGCAGTTGGCAATTGGCAATTGGCAATCGGGGAAGTGTATACCGAGTATTACCGTCCCCTTCCCAATGCCCAGTGCCCAGTGCCCAATGCCCAA
>CAYMWA010000125.1:0-10920 GCA_964393795.1 uncultured Roseivirgaceae bacterium | reverse complement strand
AGCACTAACCCCGGCCCTTCGGCATGCTCAGGGACCGGGGCACACATGAACACATGAACACCTTAACACATTAACACATTAACACATTTTCAAAACCTCGCATTCCTCCACAAGTCTACAACCTCATACCATGTGCTCTCGTTTTTCTTATCGCGAATGAGGACAAAGTTGTCGGGATCGAACAGGCTTGTTGATCGGACGAAGGTGAAACGGACCTTGAATTGATTATTGTCGTAATCCCATACTTCACGGTCATTAAAACGAAAGACCTGGTCGGGTTTTCCAAAGATGATATAGACCATGCCCCGGTCCGTCTTCCATCCTTCTTTGTAGGATGTGAATAGCCGGTTGGCCTGTTCCACACGGCGGAAGTAGTTACGCATCAGGATGCGCGCGCGGTCAGTGTCGGTGGCAATGCCAAGGATAACGCGATCAAATGCTTTCTTATTTCCGTCAAACGAGGCAAGCCGATCAAACTCGCGCCGGGTAGAAATGTATATCAGCGGTCCAACGAGATTGGCCAGTTTCGTGTATTGCGGATAATCCTCTTCTGCCCGGACCGCAAATCCTTCCAGCGATGCGGTGTCCTTTTGCAGGAGGTAGAGACCTTTCAGCGGAAGGCGAATAACATCGTCCCCCTGAACGCGGTATACCGAGTCAGGCCTTATTACGGGAGAGACACGGGCCTGCGCCTCTGAAAAGACAGGGGCGGCCGCCGGAAAATTGTCGTTGTAAAAAGATACGATCCATTCGCCTGCAGGCATGCCGAAGGTTACGGCGTCATCCGTATGGACAAACGACGATGTCACCACAGATCCATCATGTGTCAGGAAGTTGTTGACCGGAAACTTGGGTTGCAACGAGGTGTAGAAGAGCCAGGCGCGTCGCATCACCGTGTTGACGACACGGGCGACAACATACCGCGGCGCATCGGCAACGGGCACACTTCCATATCCCGACAGCCCGCCTCGCACCCTCGTCACCACTTCGTTGTTAAGTGTCAACGGCGTTCCTTCCTTATCGCTCAGCATATCACGTCCTTCCCAGGTGATCTCGAAGTTGCGCGCCAGCCCGGCCGTATCGGCCACCTGCATGGTATACAGGATTGTATAGGACGCTTCGCTTCTGACCGGATTGATCCGGAACGAGACGGCAGCATCAGGGTTATACAGATACTCATAGTTGATATCACGCAACGGCTGTGAATGAGAAGACAAGCCAATGAACAGGCATGCGATGCAGATGTACTTTGCCATAAAAAATGCGTTTGTCCGGAAAGGATGTCGGCGCCTTTTGTGCCACAAACAGCACAGACCGACGGCCTGGTTTTTCATCCCAATATCCATATAAAAGTTTAATCTTTGAATTATTCTTTGCCTCAATAATGCTTGTCGTATTTTTGCCGTATGGCCAAAATTTACACCACCGAGATTACGAGCGAACACATTGTCTCAGACAACCCGATTCATCAACGATTGTTCAAGGCCTATGTTGTGGCCGAAGAGTATGTGCAGGGCGATGTGCTTGAAGTCGGTTGTGGTGAAGGCAGAGGCTTCGACCTGCTCCTGCCGCGCGCCCGCAGCTTTACGGCCGTCGACAAGATCGGACCGGTGATCGAGCGTCTTCAAAAGACCTATCCACAGGCGCGACTGGTCAGCATGAACATTCCCCCGCTCACCGGCTTAGCAGACAACACCTATGATGTGGTGGTCAGCTTTCAAGTAATCGAACATATCGAAAACGACAGTTTATTTTTAAAAGAAATCTATCGCGTGTTGAAGCCCGGCGGAACGGCGCTATTGACGACACCCAACCGAAAGCTTTCACTTACGCGCAACCCCTGGCACGTGCGCGAATATCTTCCCGTGGAACTTGAACAACTTGCGCGTCGCTATTTCGACACCACACAGATGAAAGGCATCACCGGAAATGAGAAGGTGATGCAGTACTATGAAGAAAACAGGAAATCGGTCCGCCGGCTGATGCGGTGGGACATTTTCAATTTACAATACAGGCTGCCCGCCCGTTTGCTTCAGGTGCCATACGAAATCATGAACCGGTGGAACAGGAACAAACTGCAATCCAACGAAGATGCACTGGTGCGCAACATCACCCACAACGACTACCTCGTGACCGAACACGCGGAAGAAGCACTGGATCTGCTGTTAATTGCAAAAAAACATACATAATCCTTCGTATCTGGTGTCGGGGCACACACCGGGGAATTAGGGGCACATCCTTTTTTTTGATAACTTACAGATAGGACACAACGGGCATTTCGCTACAACGTCGAATACCTGCAAAGTTCGCCCCGGTACAACATATAAACCCTGCCGGGAATCGTTTTCGTTTCAACATTGTTTGTAGTAATATGAAAAAGCTTTTCCCTTTACGTGGTTATTTTGCGAGGGCACGCGTTTTTGGATTCATCGTTCTGTTCATCGGCCTCGTATATCTCGTTTACTTCCTGCTTGAGTTGTTCGAGGTATAGCATAATTATCTCGCGGAAGACTTGTCATCCATAAGCGGTAATGTCGCGCTGTTTCTTACATTGGCGAGGTTTTCAAATCCATTCCATCCGCGATATCGCCCTTTTGCCGATGTTTTTATGAAAAAACGAGGGCGAAAGACAATTTTCGCTGTGCCTGATTAGTTAAAATGTCATGCAGCTACGCGTGACCCTGATCGTTTTTCTTCTCTCGTTGATCGCCATTGATTCGCGCGCTCAATTCTGGAAAAAGAAAAAGAAAGCCGACACGGACATGTCGGTAACACAGGATAACTCACTGAATCCGGGCACCTATGATCGCGCACCTGAACGCGGCGCATTTGCACCAAAGGCATCCCGAAAAGCATCCCGGAAAGCTTCCCGCAAACCATCTGCACGCAGCGCTCGCGGACCTACCTATGGTGCCATAGAAGCGTACTACGATCGCATGGAAGCAGTAGCAAAGGAGCGCAGAAAGGCGGAGCGCATCATGAAAAAGCCGCAATACTCGAATCCTTTGTATTTTGGTCACAAGCGTCCTCCCAAGAAAAGGAAGCCTTCGAAAATGAAGTATTGCAAGGTGTGCGGTATCCGACACTAACCCGCTTTTCAGGCGACTGAACGTCATTGCAGTTGGTCGCAGCGCGCGCAAATCTGCGCGCCTAGACTGCACGTGGCAAAATTCTTTTGAAAGTAATCGCTGATCATGCTTATCTTGCCGCGAAATCCGGCCGTTCACTGCCGGGCATCTCCAATTTCAACCAATGCTAAACAATTGAAATACGAAATGAGCCCGATACTTCAATGCGTTTTTCCCGAAGAAAACGCGATCCCCGATGCGTTCAGAATTGAGCACCCGATCGAACAGCGAGAATACCTTATCGACGGTGTCCTAAAGACCTGGACAGGGAACCTCAACCCGATTGTGAGTCCCATTTGCGTGAAAGATGGCGATCAGGTGAAGCAGTGTGTGATCGGAAGCACGCCGCTGCTGACTTCCAAAGAATCATTAGAAGCACTGGATGCCGCAGTAAAAGCCTACGACCTCGGGCACGGCGTCTGGCCGACGATGAGTGTGACAGAACGCATCGAGCACGTTGAAAAATTCCTCAATGCCATGAGGGAAAAACGCGCGGAAGTCGTGAAGCTGCTTATGTGGGAGATCGGCAAAACATTGAAGGATTCTGAAAAAGAATTTGACCGAACAGTCGACTACATCGTTGACACGATCAAGGCGCTGAAAAATCTCGATCGCAATTCATCCAAGCTCATCGAAGAACAAGGCTTCATGGCACAGATCCGGCGCGTTCCACTCGGCGTGGCGTTGTGCATGGGCCCATACAACTATCCCCTCAACGAAACATTCACCACGCTTTTCCCTGCACTTATCATGGGAAATACGGTGGTCTTTAAGCCGGCAAAGTATGGCGTGTTACTGATCAGACCCTTGCTCGAAGCCTTCCGCGACAGTTTTCCCCCTGGTGTGATCAACATCATCTATGGACGAGGAAGGGAAACCGTCGGCGCCCTGATGGAGACTGGAAAGGTAGATGTCTTTGCGTTCATCGGCACAAACAAAGGGGCCAACGACCTCAAAAAACTTCATCCGAAGCCGCACCGCCTTAAATCTATCCTGGGATTGGATGCGAAGAATCCAGCAATCGTCTTGCCCGACGCCGACATTGACAACGCAGTCGCGGAATGCGTGACAGGGGCGCTGTCATTCAACGGCCAGCGTTGCACGGCCTTGAAGATACTATTGGTACACAAGGATATCGTCGAAACCTTCATCGAAAAATTTAATGCGCAAATTGCGAAGCTCAAGCCCGGAGCACCCTGGGACAGCGGCGTCGGCTTGACCGGTCTCCCCGAGCCCGGAAAAGTCGAGTATCTCAAGGGCCTCGTGGAAGATGCACAACAACACGGCGCCAGGATCATCAACGAAAACGGAGGCCAGACGCTTGAAACGTTTTTTTATCCGGCTGTGCTATATCCCGTGAATGACAAAATGCGTGTCTATTATGAGGAGCAGTTCGGTCCGGTAATACCTATCCTTCCGTTCTCGGAGGATGAAGAGGCAATCCGCTACGTCGTAGACTCGAACTTCGGCCAGCAAGTCAGCATCTTTGGCACTGATTCCAAAAGAGTAGCCCGTTTGATGGACGCATTCGTCAATCAGGTAGGGAGGATCAACCTCAACGCCCAGGCACAGCGCGGACCCGACACCTTTCCGTTCAACGGAAGGAAGGACTCAGCAGAAGGCACTTTGTCGGTGTCAGATGCGTTGCGCGTCTTCTCCATCCGCACACTCGTGGCAACAAAAGATACCGATACAAACAAGCAGATCATGGCGGCGATCATT
This sequence comes from uncultured Roseivirgaceae bacterium, assembly GCA_964393795.1. GTDB lineage: Bacteria > Bacteroidota > Bacteroidia > Cytophagales > Cyclobacteriaceae > Chryseosolibacter. The sequence goes on along the minus strand of CAYMWA010000125.1, from coordinate 6,070 downwards.
CGCAATCGCGAATCCGCCTTCCTGAGTACCGACTACATTTTCTAAAATTGAAAAGAACGGCAGGAGCACATAACGTGTTTCCTGCCCTTCTTCCAAAATCTCTTGTACCATGAAAAAACATCTCAACATCACCGTAACGGGTGTGGTACAGGGTGTCTTCTTCCGCGCATCTACGCAGGAGAAAGCAAATGCATTGCAGCTGTCGGGATGGGTAAAAAACCAACCTGACGGAAGCGTTTACATCGAAGCAGAAGGTGAAGCTGAAAAGCTCGACGCATTTGTGCAATGGTGTCATAAGGGGCCGCCACACGCCGTAGTGGAAAAATGTGAAGTAAGCGAGGGGCCGCTTCAGCACTTCAGTGGATTCGCGATTATGCGCTGACCAGGAGGTAGTCAAGCCATTTTTCTGATGATGCCTTTACGCGGATCAATCCTCACATCAAAATACTGACTGATAAAGGCATTCATCCGGTTGTCGACCATCAGCACGGGACTGTCGGCCGGATAGAAGACGGTCAGGTCTAGCACGGCGCGGAGGAAATTCTCATGCTGGCAGAATGCCCGTGTCCACCGGCGGAAACACTCCGACCATTCCTGCTGATACTGTTCAAAACAATCTTTTCCGTCGAATATGAATTCCAGTTGGTTGTCACCATAGAACTTGTAGCGAAAAACACCCATGAGGTTCACGTAGAAATCGTGGAGATGACGAAAGTCCTTCCCTTCATGATTCGTAATTCTGGAAGCCGTCGAATCCATCATTCCCAGCGGATTCGTACGCATGAGGTATTCAACCTTAACAAAATCGACGAGGTATTGCAACAGCGGTGTCTCGAGGGCCAGTTGCGCTTCTTCGAGAACGTAATTCTTATCAAGGGGAAAGAATTTTCGCAGCACTGGTTTAACGGTTTTTCAAAAATAAGAAAAAAGTCTGGTTCCCTATATATCCCACTTTAGCACACTAGAATTTGTCGGCACTTGCAGCCTCGAATGACTTCTGGTATTGTTGCGGAACGACGTCGGCGAGCATGGAGCCCGCAGGAATAGAAGGATAAATTTCCTCAAAGGTCTTGACTTCATTCATGAAAACTCGTCGATTAATCTGGTGGCGGTTCAGCTTCCGGGGATCACTAAGTCCCGCCGAAGCTAAAAGCTCACTGAAGCTTTCGATGGTGTGCTTGTGATAATTGGCCACCCGGACTTTCTTATCGGCAACCACCAGCCCTACCGTGAGCGCGGGGTTCTGCGTTGCCACGCCGGTCGGGCAGGTATTTTTATTACACTCCAATGCCTGGATACACCCGATCGCCATCATCATCGCCCTGGCACTGTTGCAAAAGTCGGCGCCCAACGCGATAGCCCGGGCGATATGAAAACCAGTCAGTATTTTTCCGGCAGCACAGACCTTGATGTGTTCACGGATACCAAATCCGCGAAGCATGTTGTCGACAAAGGCAAGACCATCGAGCAGTGGCATGCCGACGGAGTTGGAGAATTCCGGCGGCGCAGCACCCGTTCCTCCTTCACCGCCATCGACAGTAATAAAATCGGGATAGATGTCAAGCGCTACCATCGCCTTGCATATGGAAATGAACTCGCTCTTGCGTCCGACGCAAAGTTTGAATCCAATTGGTTTCCCACCCGACAGGTCACGCAGTTGTTTGATGAACAGGATCATTTCACGCGGTGTGTTGAAGGCACTGTGATATGGCGGAGAAAATACTGTCGTCCAGGGCTTCACGCCTCTAATAGCGGCTATCTCCGGCGTATTCTTTTTGCCGGGCAGGATACCGCCGTGACCGGGCTTGGCGCCCTGTGAGACTTTTAACTCGATCATCTTCACTTCAGGGCGAAGTGCATTCTTCTCAAACGCGGTCGGCGAAAAATGTCCGCCTTCGTCGCGCGCACCGAAGTAACCGGTACCTATCTGCCAAATGAGATCTCCTCCATATTTAAGGTGATGCGGGCTAATTCCTCCCTCACCCGTATTATGGGCGAAGCCGCCGATCTTCGCACCCGCGTTGAGCGCTTCAACGGCGTTCCCGCTCAGCGACCCGAAACTCATCGCCGACACGTTCAACAAACTGGCCATGTAGGGTTGTTTGCAGTCCTTGTTGCCTACACGAACCGTCGGATGATTGTCCACGGAACGAAAGTCTACCGGAACAATCGAGTGCGTCATCCACTCATAGCCCTCAGCGTAGACATTCAGTTGCGTTCCAAAGGGTGTGGTGTCGATCTGTTTCTTGGCGCGTTGATAAATGACGGACCGATCGATTCTGTTGATCGGTGCGCCATCGGTGTCCGATTCGACAAAATACTGCTGAATTTTCGGCCGCAAGTCTTCAAACACATACCGCAGTCGCCCCACCAGCGGAAAATTTCGACGCAGCGAACGTTTCTTCTGAACCATATCGGCAATGCCCATGTAGATGAGCGGCCCGACAACAGCGAATAAAAGTAGTGCGAGAGGTTGAAAAAATGCCCAAAGGAGGATCAGCCCTGTGACTACAAGGCTTGACGTGATGAATATTCTTCTCATAGCGAGGTTAACCGTATGCGTCAAATATACAAAAAGCAGGGAATTCAGTTGTACCGAACAAAATCAGGCGCCCGTACAAAACCCGCACTGTATTTTATCCGGAGGTTTGTCGTCAAACGTACAGCAACAGCACTGATGTCTTCGATCGTTCTCGGATAGTAGACAAGCCGAAGCTCCACCGTTCCGAAAATAAGATTCTCGTTTCGCGTTCGTATGCCACCACCAAACCCGAAAAAGGGTTTGTCACTTAAGATGTTGTCATCCTCTCCCGTAATCAGGGCCATCTCCCCAAAAGCAAACGGCGCAAAACGGAAGCCGAGAAATCGCCACGGAGAAAAAGCAACTGTTTCCGTATGAATGTTGAACCGTTTTGTGCCGTTCAAACTGTCGGCTCTAAAGTATTGGAGACCAAATTCGTTGTTGATGTCAAGCGGCATAGCTGTACGCTGTCGGAACAGACGCGTGTAGTCGGCCCTGATCATTTGCCGGAAAAGAAAGCGTCCGCGAGGAATGAGACGGCTGGTCAACTCCGCCGAAAGTAAAAGCGTCGCATCTTCCAATCCACTGGCGCCCTTAAATCCTCCTGCCCTCAGACCGAACGTATAAAACTCGCCCATCCTGTGCACCAGCGACTTTTGTGCATCTACCCCCACATAGGGACGATCAATTCCGCGTTGTCTTGTCCATCCCGCCGTCAGGGAAATGTTGTGACCGTAGGGCACATCTTCAGTCCGGCCAAAGCCGTAGATGTAGCGCGCGGTATAGAAGTTTCGCTTGAAAAACGTGGCGGAAGCAAGCAGAAAACGCTGATCGCTATAAAGCAGCCGCTCCCGTTCCCGACTTTGTTGCGGTAGCCGGTTGAAATGCTGGTCAAACGCCCGGATCGCGATGAAGTGACGACTGCGATCGTGATGGCTGTTGGCACCTATGTTGTATCCGATCCAGAAATCATTGATCCCGTAGCGGTAATCGCGAAAGACGGTATCATGCACATTGAAGTAATTCATCGACCAGTTGCGGCTCAATTCAATCCCACCGGCATAGCGCGTGTAGGGAGAAACCAATGGCCGGTCGAACCGGATATAGTAGGCGCTTTCTTCTTCCTCACCATAACTGCTTCCTGAGTTCAATTGTGTGTAACCGATCGTACCATTGATAAAGGAGCCTCCGATACTGTTCTTCTGGTAAAGGAATTCATAGATGAAATTCGGATCGCGTTCGGGCTCGATAATTCCGTTGAATTCAAGTCGCTGACCCCACCCTCCGAGGTTCGCATCGTAAAGACGCAACTTTGTCTTGGCAGGATTAGCGGGGTTAACCGTTCCTCCGAGGCTAAACACGTCACGCGTCACTACGATCACATCTACTGAATCGGATGACTCAGGGACGGGCACCACATGAAACCTCGCATCCAGCAAGAAGTTGAGATCGCGCAGATAGCGCTCGTTGTCTGCGAGTTTATAAGGATTGACCGGAGTATTTTCACGAACAAAAAGATTGTCGCGGATCACCCAGTCCTTTGAAGTGCTGTGCAGCTTGTTGCCGAGTCGCGTAACGAATGTTTTGATATTTTTCGCTGTATCGTAAACCGTCCGGTCGAAGTCGAGGTGGTGCAGTACGATATGCCGGATAATTCTTCCTTCATAGGGCATAAAGGCTGCTTCACTTCTTATAGCCGCTGTAGGATCGGTTTCGGCACGGGTAATCGATTTGAGGATGCGTTGTGACAGCTTGCTTTGCTTGATATCCTGAAACAGTCCGGTCTTTGTCGTGTCCGTCTTGTTCTTCGTAGAATCTCTTTCCTGTGCACAAAGCCATGCCGGTATCAGCAGGGTGATGGCGAGTGCACAAAAAAAGGGGAAGACGCTTCGCATGGATCGCAACTTAAACTTCTAATCAAAATTACCTCCGAACCGAACCACGTCGGATCAGATACCAGCAGTTCTTAAAATTGCTGTACCAATGAGGTTCTGCGATTAGCAAGATAAACACCAAACGGCGCGTCGATCTTTTTTCACACAATAACCGGGTCGCTGGCGTACCGCTCCATCACTTCATCGAGAATAGCGAGTACGTCGGTATAGGTATCTGCTTCGACGAGCCTGGTGCGGAAAGGTTTGAAGTCAGCAAAGCCTTTAAAATAGTTTGTATAGTGTCTTCGCATTTCAAAAATCCCGATACGGTCGCCCTTCCAGCGGACGGAGAACTCGAGGTGTTTTTTTGCTACGCGAACGCGATCCATTATCGAGGGCGGTGGCGGTTGAATGCCAACCTTCAAAAACTGTTTGATCTCGTCAAAGATCCAGGGATAACCGATGGCCGCTCTTCCAATCATGATGCCATCGACGCCATAGCGATTCTTATACTCAAGTGCCTTTTGCGGCGAGTTGATATCACCGTTTCCAAAAACGGGTATGTGCATCCTGGGATTATCCTTAATCCTGCCAATGAGTGTCCAGTCGGCTGACCCTTTGTACATCTGCACGCGTGTACGCCCATGTATCGTGAGCGCCTGGATACCGATGTCCTGGAGGCGCTCAGCAGCTTCGACCACATTTTTCGTGTTGTCATCCCAGCCCAGCCGTGTTTTTACCGTTACCGGCAATGTTGTGCATTTGACAATTTCGGCCGTCATGCGCACCATCTTAGGAATGTCTTGCAGCAGCGCTGCACCCGCACCGCGACAGGCCACCGCTTTTACAGGGCATCCGTAGTTGATGTCAATCAGATCGGGGTTAACGGCAGTTGCTATTTCCGCCGATTCCACCATACTGCCAATGTCGCCGCCAAAGAGCTGAATGCCCACCGGCCTTTCGTACTCAAAAATATCAAGCTTCTGTCGGCTTTTGGCTGCATGGCGGATCAGCCCTTCCGACGAAATAAACTCCGTATACATAAGGTCGGCGCCTCCTTCCTTGCACACCGCACGGAAGGGCGGATCGCTCACATCCTCCATTGGAGCAAGTAAGAGCGGAAAATCGCCCAGGTTTATGTTGCCTATCTTGACCATGTCTCTAACTAAACAGCTGTAGAGTGTAAAATGCTCTCCACCTTGTTTATATTTGCCTGCAAAGATAATTTATTTCCGGAAGATGTTTGAACATGAATTAGGTCGCACCCCCGAAAAACACCCGGTAATAAATCTCATTATCATCCTGCTGATGGTAGGGTTGGGGTTCGTGATCGTCGGCCCCATCGTCGGTTTCTTCTTCGCACTCCCCTTTTACGACGGTGGCATGGTCGAGTTGGCGGAAGCCATTCAGCAGCCGATGGCACATCCGGAGATTAAAACATCCCTTTACATCATTCAGGGCTTTGCCACTTTCGTGGGATTGATTGTCGCACCCGCGATCTATCTGATGCGCGAGCAAAAGTCATTGGCGAACTTTTTCACCGCACGCCGCTATGACGCGATGCCAGCCGTTGTGACGGTATTGATCGTCATCATCTTCATGGCGGTGAATAGTATCTTTATTGAGTGGAACGCCGGGGTCGATTTTCCCGACTTCGCGAGCGGATTCGAAGAGT
>CAYMWA010000124.1:2989-10995 GCA_964393795.1 uncultured Roseivirgaceae bacterium | reverse complement strand
CAACACATGAACACATGAACACATGAACACATGAACACATTAACACACTAACACATTAACACACTAACACATTAACACATAACAGATCACCAAACATACGTCCCCACCGCTCCTCCGGGCAACTTCGCTTCCGCCGTCCGGCCATTGAACCGGATACCGAACGATTTTTCGTCGTCATTGTCGTTGACAACGATCAGCACCTTTTGTCCGCCAGGCGTTAGAAATGCGGCGTTGTGAAGGCCGTCGACAATATTCGAGGCCACTCTTACGGAACCCGGTCTGACAAACTTGGAAGCGTGTGCGATGATATAGTACGAGACGTTCCGCGTAACCGAATCGCCGATAGTAAGCGCACCCATACACTGCGTACAGCCGCCGTCATCAGTATGGGGATCAAAATTCGGATCCGCGGCCAGGTTCCACTCCAGAACATTTCGGCTCCAGTTGCGGGTTGCTCCCACAATAAGATGCTTTACATGCCACCGCAGGTCACCGTCAAACTCACCTTCACCGGAAGTCCATTGCTCCGTAAAATACACGTGCTTGTCGGGATGTGCTTCATGTACCTTCGACATCGCCTCAATTTCACCTAGATACAAATGGAAGGCAGAGCCGTCAATGTATTGCCTTGCCTCTTGATCGTTCAGGACAGCAATCGGGTATTCGGGATGGTCGCAGTTATGATCAAACACAACAATTTTTGTATGGATACCCGCTTCTCGAAAGGCGGGGCCAAGGCTATACTTCACGAAGTCCGCCTGCTCTTGAGCGGTCATGAGCATACTGGGCGTGTTATATGGATTCTCGGGTTCGTTCTGGAGCGTGATGGCATCGATCGGGATGCCCGCCGCTGCCATTCCCTGTATGTACTTCACAAAGTACAGCGCATAGGCATCATAGAATTCGCGCTTCAGGCTACCGGCCTTGGGCAGGTTATTTGTCTTCATCCATATCGGCGCCGACCAGGGACTGCCCATAATTTTGATATCGGGATTAATCGCGAGTACTTCCTTCAGGACCGGTATCAGGTTCTCCTGGTCTTCTTTCAGTGTGAAGTGCTTCATTTCGGGATCGGTCTGACCCGCCGGAAGATCACAATAGGAAAAGACATGATCGTCGAGGTCGGAAGCGCCGATACTCACGCGCAGGTAGCTAACACCGATGTTCGTTCCATCCGCGAGGAAAAGTTCCTCCAGCAAGGCCCTGCGTTGTTGAGCGGTCAGCTTCTCATTGATCAGATCAGCGCTTCCTCCCGTGAGCGCATACCCGAATCCATCGATGGCCTGGAACTGCTCAGAAGTGTCGACCGTGATTACACTGCCCCGATCGGCTACTGAAAAACTCAAATCGTCCATCTGCTGAAACAGATGTGTGCGATCACCCGTCGTCAGCCAAAATGAAATGCCGGCATCTGTTTCAGGTCCGGTGTGTTGCTTTGGCGCCGGACCACAAGCAAGAAACAGAAAGCAGAAAAGGACCAGCAAAAGATGCGTAGATGCCGTATAGGCATGCCGTTGTATATGCTTCATCGCGTTGCGCTTCAAAGATAAAAACAGAGCGGTAGGGTGATCCATACCGCTCCGTCACGTTTAGGTTGAGACTACTGTTTTACAAAAGTGTATTCGGCCGTACTGTAATCATCTGACACCACGATGGTGGCAACGTATTCACCGGATTGTGTAATGCCGGTAAAATTAGGCCCGCCATCAATATTCTGCATGGTGCCTGACAGACTTTTGGAATCGGTTCCAAACTGTACTTCCCACGGCGAATTGAATTTGATGTGGTATCCGCCGGTAAGTTCGGCGGTCACTTCAAACGTGTAGGGATGCACATAGGTCATCACAAACTCGTCGCGGGAATCCCATCCGCCGCCAGCTTCATCCCAATGAAAAAGCTTCATATTGTAGTATTTCCATGTCAGTTTGCTGGTGGCAAAATCGATCTTGATGCTGTAGGCCTGATCGCGTGCAATCGAAACACCGCCATCGATGATTTCGTCGCCCGAGCCATCACTGGCCGTATTGAAGGTGTAGTTTTTCCCCTCCTCAAGTGCAAGATACTTGTCAGAAGTAAAGGCGTCACCGTCTTTGGTGAATTCCGCAACGACGCCGTCACTGGAAAGAAGGAACAGCGCATTGGGTGTCGGGTAATCTGCCATGTTCACAAATCCTGAAACGGCATCCGCGGCCGGATTTTCGGTTTCGCCGATCACCGTTTCTGCTGGCGGCTCCTGCTCAACTTCGACGAGGGAATACCGGTAACCGTCGGCCGTCAGTGTCAGCGTAACGGTATGCAGACCAAGCGTTCCGGGGATATCCTCAACCTCGACTCCGCTCGCGGCAGCCTGTGATTCCATGAACAGTTCGCCACCTTTATTGTTGCCTGTGCCCGTACCTTTTATCCGCTTGAGCAGATACCCCCAATCGCCATTGGCGCGAAAGACAAATCCGCTTTCGGAGAGAAACGCGACATCGCCGCCCCAGACACCGTTGCCCTTATAGGCGAGCGGAACATCGCCGCCCCAGCCTCCTTCGACCGCATCGCCAACCAGGCTCCAGCGATCGATGTGCAGCAGTTCATAGGTGTTGTTGTTGAGGTCGACAGTCACGCGGTACTGCCCCGTTTCAGGTGCGGCAATTTCCGCGCTGCACGGCTCCAGTACGCCGTCTGCACCGCCATAGGATCGCGACTGCAAACTGGCCTTGTCGCGGAAAGTGAAGGTCGATCCTGCTGTGAGCGTCGTATACACGTCGAACACACCGGTCGGATTTCCTTCGGGGTCGGGAATCGGACGCATAGGTGTTGCGTTGGAGACTGTCTCACCGGCCTCGGTCCCGCTGCCGTAGATGAAAAGCGTTTGCGGCATGTATTCGTCTTCGAATCGCTGAATGGAAACGTCCTGCCTTGTGACCGCTACCTGCTCGATAGCCTTCGCGACAACGGCCCACTGGAGTTTGACCGTGCTTCCGGCCGGGTAACAAGCAGCCCACAAGGCATAATCAAGTTCAGCAGCGGTCAGTTCAACAAACGATCCCTCCGGTTCGATCTTGAGGAGCGGATGTTCGAGGTCGTCGCTTCCTTCCGGAAGAAGCACAAAGGTATGCGCAACACCAAAGCGATTGCTCGCCGTGGCCGGCGTCCATTCGAAGCGCATGCTCGAATCCGGCTTGCTGGCATCCAGCACAATGGTAACATCGTTTGCGGGTAAGGACAGCGTCGGCACGCGCAACTGCCACTCGCCCACCGGGTCCATATTTTCTTTTTCTTCGCAGGCCCACGCGACCATCGCCGCGATAACGACGAAGGTCCATCTATGTATTCTTTTCATGGTATTGAATTAGAGAGTGATCAATTGTAACCGGGATTTTGCGTCAGCTTGGGATTTCTGTTGCGCTCCGATTGTGGAATTGGCAATAGCAGTTCCTCCGACGTCAGGTTGTACTCCTTCGGCGTATTTGTTCTCAGGTCTATTTCATTCAGCGCGTTCATCACCTCCACCGCACGACCATAGCGGCGAAGGTCATCCCAACGCTGTCCTTCCTGAGCAAGTTCGAGACGTCGCTCCTTCGCTATCGCCAGCCGCATCTCGTCCTTGTTGGTGGCGGGCGTCGGGCCGAGATCAACACGATCGCGCACCCGGTCAATTTCAATCCGTGCATCCTCTGTGCGATTCAGTTCGTTCAGCGCTTCCGCTTTAAGGAGGATAATATCGGCGAGACGAAGCAGATACTGGCGATTCGTACTCGCCCAGCCACCGGCAGTCTTCCACTTGTAAGCAAAGGGAATGTTGCCATTCACTTCTACGGACCAGAACTCATCCGACCACGGTGCGGTCTCGAAGATGATGGTAGCGTTCTTTCGTACATCATCGCCTTCGGCGTCAAAGGCGTTCACCAAATCCTTTGACGGTACAACAAACTTGCGCCAGGTGTCGCCACTCAACGACGGCGGCAACAACAATTGAGGTCCCCAATTCGCTTCTGTGCCTCCTACAAACTGAACCTCCATAATGGATTCACTATTGTTGTAGTGACTGCCATCAAACAGATGCGTAAAATCCGGAAGCAGTGCGTAGCCGGCAGGACTATTGATGACAAGGTCGGCGTACTCCAGCACCTTTTCATAATTACGATCGGGCTTTTGCGCATACACTTTCGCGAGAAGTGCATGGGCGGCTCCTTTCGTAGCGCGCGCTTTGTTGACGCCGGCGTCATCCGAAAATTGATCTGGCAAGTGATCTGCCGCAAATTCAAGATCGACGATGATCTGCTTATACACATCGGCCTCCGTTGCACGCTCCTGATGTGTCTCCGCCGGATCGGTCGAATTCACAGGTGCAGTGATCAAAGGAACACCGCCCCACATTTTAACCAATTGAAAATAGTGGTAAGCACGAAGGAACGAAGCTTCGCCCAGGATTTGATTCTTTCGATCACCAACTTCAAGTTGTGCATCATCTATCTCGGGCACCTTTGCCAAAACGACGTTGGCTTTGGCTATGGCATTGTAGATCTGGCTCCAGTTGTTGAACAATCGGCTGTTCGTCGGCTGAATATTAAGGTCCTCAATGGCGTAGATCTCGGGATTATCGCCGCCCGCATAGTAGTTGTCTGAGATCACATCGCTGAAAAGAATATTATCCCAGATATAGTACTCCTGCGAAAATGAATCGTACGCACCGATGAGCGCCGCCTCGGCGTCACTTCCGGTTTGATAGGCATTCTCCTGTGTGAGGTCGGAGATCGGTTTCAAATCAAGATAGTCATCGCATGACTGGAGACCTGCCGCCAATGCAAAGACTGTGATATAGATTTTGTTTTTCATAGCGCGGAAAAATTAAAGCGTGATGTTGACACCAAAAATAAGGTTGCGCGTCTGCGGATAGGTACCGAAGTCGATGCCCGGCGCGATGTTTCGCAGCGTATTGTTATCATTGATACCGTAGAGGCTTACCTCCGGGTCAAACCCTTTGTAGTTCGTAAAGGTCAGGAGGTTTTCACCGGTGACGTAGACGCGTGCGCCGTTGAGGTGAACTTTGGATAACCATGCGCCGGGAAGATCATAGCTGAGGGTAACCGCTTTCACGCGGAGGTAAGAGCCGTCTTCGACAAACCGAGTGGAGATGAGTGAATTCTGGTTGTCATTGGGCACGGCCTTCGGAATGTCGGTGACATCACCGGGTTCGCGCCACCGATGGATGACAACATGCGACTGGTTCTTATAGTCGGTCATGCCCTCCGTTTCGATGCGCGTCGCATTGAAGATGTCGTTGCCTTGTGAACCCTGGAGGAAGATGTTCAGCCCGAACCCCTTCCAGGCAAGTGTGTTGGTCATGCCGTAGATGAAATCCGGATTGGGATCGCCAATGAAGGTGCGGTCTTCCGGCGCCGGCGTGAACGTGCTCTCACCGTTGCGGTCTACGTAGTACAGCATGCCCGTTGCGGGATCGACACCTCCGGCAATATAGCCGTAGAACAGGCCGAGCGGTTGTCCCTCCACGGTAAGGTTAGGCTCACCCCTCCCGGCCACACTGCCACCAAAGTACTGCTGTCCGAGAATATTGATCACCTTGTTTCGATTAAAAGAGATATTCACGTCCGTGCTCCAACTCAGCGCGCCGACGAGGTTACGGGAAGAAACCTGAAACTCCAGTCCGCGGTTTTCAACATTGCCTACATTCTGGACGCCAACGTCATAGCCGGTCGAACGTGGAAGGGGGACATAGAGAAGCAGGTCCGAGGTCTTCTTGAGATACGCGTCCGCCGAAAGCTGAATGCGTCCTTCGAGCGCGGCCACGTCAAGACCAACGTTCGTCTGCTCGGTACTTTCCCAGCCGAGGTCATTGTTCTGTATCGATTCGGGATAGGTTCCCGGAAGGATCACACCGCCCACGGGATAATTCGCGCCGGTACCCACGGTGCCGATATACGCATAAGGACCCAAATCATTACCGACCAACCCCCAGCCTACGCGCAGCTTGAGATCCGACAGAAAGGATACGTTGTCGAAGAATTGCTCTTCGGAGACTCGCCAGCCCACGGAAACAGACGGGAAATTACCCCAGCGTTTGTTCGGACCGAACGCTGACGAACCGTCGCGCCGAAAATTAGCGGTCAACAGGTATTTGTCCTGGTACGCATAGGTCACGCGACTGATAAACGACGCGTTCGATTTCTCGGCCTTGTCGTTGGTAGCGTCGACGATCTCTGCACCCGCATTGGTCGTGGGGATCGCCGTGCCTGAGAATCCTGTTTTCTCTACACGGTTGTTTTCCCACCGCGTCTTCTGAACGACTGCTCCCACCAGCGCGCTGAACTGATAGTCTTCAGTGTTCTTCTCATATGTCAGCGTGTTATCCGCGATGTAATAGTTAGTCAGGTTCGTGGAGTTGATCGCGCGGCCGTCGGTAGCGCGTCCGTAACTCGTCTTAAACGGATCAAGAAAATAGTCGTACATCCCGTTCTGAAAGTCGATGCCGAGATTACTTCTGAACTTCAGAGATGGGAGAATGTTGACCTCCGCATACAGGTTTCCAAGCACACGCTGGTTCTTGTATCCACGATCAGCGGCATCCGTCCCTGAAATTGGATTTTCCCAGTCCTGAAAAGGGTTGCTTGTGTACGTACCGTCGGGCCTGAAGATGCCGATGTTGGGCGGCGTGGAAAGCATGCCCAGAATGACGCCGCCACTGTTGACGTTGGTGTTGTCACTGACGTCGACATCGTGATACCGCGTGTAACCGATGTTGGTGCCCACGCTTATCCAATCATTGAGCTTCTGATCGAAGTTCAGCTTAAAATTATAGCGGTCCATTTCCGCGCTTCGCACCGCGCCGATTTGCTGCGTCCAACCACCTGACACATAGTAGGTGGTTTTGTCGTGCTGTCCCGAGACGGCGAGCTGATAATTTTGCGACCGCCCGTTTTGAAATACTTCATTCTGCCAGTCGGTGTTCGCGGTGTACTTACTCCAGTCCGTCGTCTGGCCCATTTCGGTCATCAGGTCGCGGAATTGTTCGCTGTTCAGGACTTTCAATGTTCGCCACACACTGGAGAATCCCGTATAGGCATTAAACTCCAGTCTTGGTGTTGCGCTCGTTCCCTTCTTTGTGGTGATCAGCACCACGCCATTGGCGCCTTGTGTCCCGTAGATGGCGGCCGACGAGGCGTCTTTCAGCACTGTGATGCTTTCGATATCTGCAGGATTGAGTGAACGCGTATCCGTTACAGGTACACCGTCGACCACATAGAGTGGCTCACTGCTTCCGGCAATAGAACTCGTACCGCGGATGCGCATGCTAAAACCTGCCGATGGCTTCCCGGACGGAGAAATAACCTGAACGCCGGCGGTCTTGCCCTGAATCAGATTACCGAACTGTGTGTTGGGGCGTGACTCAAACGCCTCATCGCCGATCACAGCCACCGCGCCGGTGATATCCTTCTTTTCCTGCGTGCCGTAGCCGATCACCACCACCTGTTCAAGGGTAGTAATGTCTTCTTGCATGACCACATTCACTTCGCTCCGACCACCGAGCGCAACTTCCTGCATCTGGTAACCGATGAAAGAAAACACCAGGGTTCCGTCTGTTGGCGCCTGGATGCTGTAGCGTCCTTCGGCATCGGTAATGGTACCCGTGTTGGACCCCTTCACCAGCACATTCACGCCGGGCAGCGTTTCGCCGTTTTCCACGGTAACCGTACCCGTGATGACGGCATTTTGTGCCCAGCCCTCAAGCGACCCGCACAGCAGGATCGCCATCGTGATTCGCAACATCATTTTCATAGATCTGAATTGTTAAGTCAACCCTTCAAAATTGCAAACGATACTTTAAAATCACAAGTTAAGTAACTGACTAAAAGATACTTATAATATTTTGATACGCTTCATGCACAAGCAGTTTACGAGCGCTCTGCACTGATTGTCAGGAGGAAGGGTGACGGGCGACTGAAAGAATTGATACGCTCGACTTTTTTCGCAATCGGTTGTTGGTGGTTGGTGGTTGG